>JBOGTO010000232.1:0-4193 GCA_050695155.1 Ktedonobacteraceae bacterium | reverse complement strand
AATAGGCAAAGTTTGGCGCGCACCAGTAGGTGGGCAGTTTGAAGGTGATCGAAACATCGGCCCCGTTCACCTGCACGCGGTCAATGAAACCGAGCTTGACCAGTGACTCGTCCAGTTCCGGGTCCAGGACATCCGCAATCGCCTGATAGATGTGGTCCTCTGTGACGGCTGTGCCGGAAGCACCCGTAATCGGCATGTGATTGCTCCCTCTCGCATCCAATAACTGTCAGCGCCTGTAGCCCGCGTCCCGGTTGCGGGTAGGCAGTGCGTAGGAAACCGCGTCTCTCTGCCCTCGCCCTCCTACGGGCGGGCGGCCTTGAAGGCCCCCACCCATCCCGACACCACCCCCGCCCCTACGGACATCCGGCTACGCCAGGGAGCCAATCGAGCCACCCGGCTGGCTGCGCAGTTCCTCGGCCTGTTTGGAGAATTGATCGTCCTTGATTTTGGCAAGGGCTGCGTCCACATCGATATGGTAGAGACGCGCGGCATTGAGTCCGAGAATCTTGCGCCGGGTTTCCATATCCATCGTGACGTTGAACTCGGCTTGCAGGTCCTCTGGAATCTCAAAGGCCATCACTTTCTCGACCAGCCACTTTGGTTCCCAGATGGCGTAGTCACTGCCGAAGAGGATTTTATCGGGTCCCAGCCAGAACAGCAGGTTCGCCATGATTTCCGCAAAGTAGCGCGGGCGGGGATGCGCGAAGGGCAGCACCACTGCCAGGCCCGCGTAGACGTTACTTTCCTGGGTGGCAATCCAGCAGAAATCCTCCAGGCGTGGCAAGCCGCAGTGTTCGACGATGAAGTTGAGGCCAGTGAAGACGGAGGCCACATCATCGACATCGGCCACGTCGAAAGCGTCGCGGTTGAGCGGGTAAATGGTCGGGCCTTTATGCACATGGATGTTGGTGATGCCCAGCTTGACGCATTCTTCCAGGAAGCGGTACGACTGGGGATCGGAGAGCTTGTAGCCTTTGGAAGCGCCGCGCCACTCCGCCGTGTAGAGCTTGACGCCCTTAATATCCCATTCACCCTTTTGGCGGCGCAGGTAATCCAGCCCGGCCTCGCCATCGCGCGGGTCGAAGGCTCCGTTGAGGATGTAACGGTCGGGATAGGCTTTCTTCATCACGCTATTTTGCTCGACAGTGTTGAAGCCGTTCTTGTAGAAGTCGATCAAATAGGTGGGCTGGAGAATGGCAAGGTCCACGTACCCTTTGACGAACTGGTCATGGACCATATCGTCAGGCGAGTACTTCTCGTAATGCTCCAGGCTCCAGACATAATCGGGTGGCGAGAGATTCTTGTGGTAGGCGTAGAAGCAATCGATCCATCCCCGGCCATATTTGTTGGCCTGGTTTTCGGGACTGGCATCCCACAAATGCGAGTGCGCATCAATAACGAAAATCTCTTCCCCGGCTGCGGTGCGATACATAGCGTCTTTGTCTCCTGTCTGCGAACTGTAGGGGCGCAGTGCGGTACGCCCACAAATACTCTCCGATGATTGCCGCTATGGGACGCGCATGAGCGCGTCCCATAGCGTCTCTACCTTTTGACGGAGTCGAACCCGATGTACTCTGCCGCGTCCTCAGGATTGGCGAAGAGTAGCACCTTATCATCAAGGCGAACCTGCCGCCCATAGTGGGTCGATGTCTCAATCTCGAAATCATAGATGGTGTATTCCCCAGGTTCCTTGCCCAGGGCTGCGCCGATCTCCTCCATGTCAAATTCCAGCTTGCCCACTCCATCGATACGGATAATGGCAGGCCACCGGGAGATCGTCACATTCGGCTTCTTGCTCATCATCTCCGCAATCACGTTTCCTTCTTCGCTCGCGCTCATCGTCACCCCGCACATACCCGATTGCTTGTGCGAAAACTTAAAGCTGTACGCGGATTTTGTACCGGAACTAACGGTCTTGCTCAAAGCTGTACCTCCTCTGGCAACTGCACTCCAATTTTCGACAGAATGGACGTAAAACGATCTTTAGCGCGCGCATAAGCATCTTCGAAGCGCAGCACCTTATGCCGTGTTTGTGACCAGATGGGCTGAAGTTGCCGCGCTGCTGCTACACTATAGGGAGTCCAATGCGCGAGCCACTCACCCATGATGCGCCTGTTCTCTTCTCCGTGCGCCGGATCACTGGCGAGCAGTCTCAGTTGCTCAACGGTATACGCCAGATTATGCTCATAGTCGTACTCCGCTATCCCAAAGAGGACAGGCGTAACGAAGTCGCCATGAGGCGCGGCGAACTGCATCACGAACTGGCTGCGGAACAACTCGTCAACCAGCGGCTCGAAGATGACGTTGGTGGCGAAAAGTTGCTCTGCCCAATCGGGGGTGGCCGTCAAACGCTCCACATTCTCGCGCGCTCCCTGCCATGCCGGGTCATGCAGCCAGGTCTCTGTGTGCGCGCTCCCATCAAAGTTGGGGATGTGTTCGGTCAAGGCCAGGTTGTACAGCGCGAGGTCCTGGGACAGGCGCAGCTTATCCGCGCCATTGATGCATATAGCATTGTTAATCATGTTGGTCGGGGCATCGCGCTGCGCTGGCGTGAAGACGTGCATACCGAGTCCATATTCGATGTGCATGACGGCGCTGGCGTGGGTCTCGACCGCCTTCACCCAACTCTTGTCCCAGGTTGCAAATACGTTCTGGCTTGCCGCCATCGCCAGCGTCGATTGAATCTGGCGAATCGTGTTTGCTTCACGGATATATAGCGAGCGATGCCACTGCTCGTTGGGATCGCGGAATGCGTGCCAGTTGGACGACTTCATCTTTGACCACGCCGGATCAAACCCGGCAGTGCCATCGGCAAAGGCGTACAACCAACCTTGCAAGAGATGACGTTCGGGGTCCGGCTGCACATCGACCGTCACGTCTTCGTAGACGCTGGCCTGCCGTCCCTTGGGCGTGAAGTAGTTAAAAGATCGACTGTCCGACCCTGAGAATTTAGCCGCGCCCGCTTCCGCATTCGTGATGTGAATTGCTGGCCCGGTGCTTAATTCTGCCATAGGTTCTGTCCTCCGTTTCTGTAGGGGACGGCGCTTGTGTTGCTGCCCGCCCGCGTTACTCTACTTTGCCGGTCTCCGTGAATTTATCAAAGAAAATGCGGTCTTCGCTGATGCCTTTGCGCACAAGCACGGGGATCGCTGCATCAATCATCGGCGGGGGACCACAGAGGTATGCCTGAGTCTTTGTGTGGTTCCCATTTAAGCCACGATTCAGCACTTCCGTAATCAATCCCGTTTCACCTTCCCACTTGTCTTCTGGCGTCGCCATAGACAACGCGGGTACGAAACAAAATCCCGGCAACTGCTCCGCCAGTTGTTCCAATTGATCCAGGTAGAACAAATCCTTGCGCGTTCTTGCCCCGTAGTAATAGGTGGCTTTGCGCCGGATACCACGTTCCGCCATATCGTTGAGCAACGACCACAGGGGAGCCATGCCAGAACCACCGCCGATACAGATGATCTCGCTCTCAGACTTTTCGCGCAGCATAAAGACGCCGTATGGGCCTTTCACCTCCAATTGCTGACCAACTGTGAAACCACCATCCAGGAGGCCGGAAAACAGCCCTCCAGGGAAGACCTTGATGATGAATTCCAGATAGTCGTTGTTGCGCGGAGTGTTAGCCATAGAATAGGCCCGGTACTCTTCGGTGCCTGGGATACGGATCGACATATACTGACCGGCATTGAACCTCAACTTCTTCGCCGATTCCAGCGGCTTGAGCGCCAGGCGTCGAATATCGTGAGTGAGCGTTTCGATTTCCGCGATGGTTGTCTGGAATGTCTCGATGGGGATGCCCAGCCGCAATATGTCCTCGTCGTAGTTGATTAGTTCGACTTCCAAATCGCTATAGGCATGACAGCGGCACAGCAGTACATACCCTTCATCGCTCTCGTATTCTGGCAGCGCGAAGGTAGAGTACTTATCCAACTCTATGTCGCCATCGAGCAGAAACGACTTGCAGGCCGAGCATTGCCCCTCTCGACATCCATGCGTCAACGATATACCCTGGCGAAACGCGGCATTCAGTACAGTCTCGTCTTCGTCCACATCGATCTCGATGTTAACCGGTTGAAAGCGAACCTTGTGTGTAGGCATACTCCAACGCTTCCTTATAGTGTGGGGAGCGGTCGTATAGACCATCCATTTGACGCCGCGGGTCGCGAGAGCAAAAACAGCTTGCT
>JBOGTO010000231.1:0-11010 GCA_050695155.1 Ktedonobacteraceae bacterium | reverse complement strand
CTACCATACTACGATGCCATTCATAAAACTCGTAGATGGTAGGGGCGACCCTCGCGGTCGCCCTGGCGGCATTCGCCGATGCTGACTTTATTGTTTAGCCGATGCTGGATGTTCCTGTTAGCACCAGACTATCGCTTTTGGCGCAGGGGAGCTGGCTATTGGGGCCAATGGCGGCGTTGGTGACGTTGAACTTACCCGCGAAGGCCGGACCCAGTTTGGAGTTGAGGGTCTGTTCGATTTGCTGGTTGTAGCTGTTCATAGGGAAGTTGAACAGCCCGAACAGGCTGAAATTGGTGTTGGTGACGTGCATGGTAAGATTACCGCCGCTCGCGCCGGGCGCGACGGTGGTATCAGCCGTGCCGACATTCAGACCAGACCAGTAGACATCTGCCAGGAGATGGATGTTGCTGCCCTCAACCATGATGCGAATATTCTGAGCGGTAAAGCTGTTACCGACGGGCATACTGCCGAGGCTGCTGCTCAAAGCGGAGAGTGAGGCGGCAGGAATCTCGATAAAGGTGTCAGCGCCAGAGTCGCGCTGTTTGCTGTTCGCTATGACCGCCATAGGGTTTCCATGTCCTGAGACGCTGGCAAGAGCCGATTGCATTTGCGTGGATGTCATGGCAGTCTGACCCAGAGCTACGGGAATTTGCAAGTGAAGCGCCAGCGCCGATGCGCCGCAACCCGGAGTAGTATTGACAGAGGTAAGCGTTCCCATCGGTACCTGGAAAGTACTCTGCGGGCCGCTGGAAAGCGCAGGACCATTACCGAGCGCGCTGGTACTCACCTGCACGGTTGCTGAATCTAGCAGGCTGAAGCTGACCAGAAAACCCGCGCTAATCGGTTTTGGATCGCCTGGATAGAGCGACAGCAGGATATTCATAGCCAGCCCGTTCTGCTGCGGCACCAGGCTTTGCAGTGAGGCCGTAGGCTGGATGAGCGTAGACGCCATTTCGCGCGTCCAGACCTGGTCTTGCGCGGGCAGCTTGCCTACCAGGGCATTAATTGCGCTAGTTACATCATCTGGTACCTGCTGATCGAGGTTCTGTTGAAACTTCGGCTGTAGCAGTCCCAGCGAAAGATAAATGCTTGCACCAACGGATGTGCCGGCAGCCGCGCGCGCGTTGCTGTTCCGCGCTATATGGGTGGATGCCAGGGCCGGAGTGAGAAATGATGCTCCCAGCACCAACGCACCCAGCAAGAGTACCCAACCTCCTCGAATGAAGCGTAACTTTTTCATTGTTCTCTCCTGTGAGTACCAGGGCGACCGCGAGGGTCGCCCCTACCATACTTAGCTCGGTAACAACTTGTTAATATCGACCGGCCCTTTGAAGCAGAGCGCGGACGCAACGGGCTGCGCAGGCAGGCCCGGAATGGGAGGTGCCTGGATCAGGATGGTCAGCATTTCAATGCCTTTGCCGCATACGACGGTCGAACTGGTATGCACGGCAACCAGTTTGGCCGTTTTCAGGACATTGTGCAGCGAAGGCATGACCGAGCTGATGAGCAATTGATTGAGAGCCTGTTCCATGCTATTAGCGGCGGTTGCTCCGGCGTCGATGCCATCGCGTTTCAGGTGCAGCACATGCAACTGGATATTCTGCTGTTTATCAATGCCGATGGTGGTGTCGAGCTCAACCGGCATGATGCGATGAATGCCGCTGGCGTCGATATGCAGGTTCAGTTTAATCACGATGCCATCGCCTGTAGCGGGCAACACTTGCATGTTGGTCAACGCGCCCGATTGCAGACCAAGCTGGTTCACAAAGATGGAGGTCAACGCGCCGTTGTCGAGTGCGAGTTCGATCATACGCGGCCCGGAAACGATCGTTGGCGTACTTGCGGGCGTGGAGCCGGGCGTCGCCGTCGCCGGTGGCGTGGCTATCGTGCCATCGGGCGATTGCGAGGTCAGGAAGACGAAGACGCCGCCTCCGATCAACAGGAGCAAGAGCAGAATGCAGGCGAACACGAGCGCCCGCTTGCGCCGCCTGCGTGGTTTGCGCCCGCCTCCGCCGCCATTGGGATCGTCAATGCTGGGAGGAATAGGCGGTATCACACCCTCTTCGACGGTATCCAGAAATTCGGCGTTCGCCAGGAACGTTCCCACCAGGGGTACCGCGAGAGTTGGATCAGCTGCCTGTGATGGGTCGGGCAAGGTTAAGGGATCGGCCTCTGGCTGCGTTCCCTCTTCAATGGCGGGTTTGGTTCCCCACAGGAAGATAGCAGGAACGATAGCGACCAGCACGACGATCATGGTGATGAAGAAGACCGCGCTATATAAAGCGTGCGCGGAGACAATTAAGTGATTGGCGTAGCCCTTTGACCATTGCGCGAACTGGGCTGCCGTAGCCGTTACGGGCAGCGATGCAAACTGGGAAGCCAGGCTTTTGAAGTAGCCAATGCCCCAGGAGGTCAACCATGCCAGGCCCAGCGTCATACCCAGCATACGCAGCGAGGTGACGATGGCCGAACCCATACCAGCCTGCGATGGTCGCACCGAGTTAATGGCCGTTGTGCTGATTGGCGCGACCACCAGGCCAAACCCCAGCCCGGTCGTAACGGTGCTGATGGTGATCTGGTTCCAGTCCACAGCCATAGGCCAGCGACTCATCAGATAGAACCCGACGGCAGTGAAGAGCAGACCAAGCACACCGGTGAATCGGCTGGAGATGCGCCCGCACAGCCAGCCGCCCAGGAACGCGCCGATAGGAATCATGGCGGTCAGGCGCAGCAAGGCCAGCCCGCTCACTAACGGCAAGTCGGCCTGTGAAAACTGGCTGCTCAGCACAGTATCGACGAAAAGCGGGATGTCGGCCATTGCAATGATGAGGGCAGCGCCAACCAGCAAACTGACCAGCGAACTCGCGCTGAAAGTGAAACGCTTGAAGACGGACAGGTCAACCACAGGGTGGCGTACCTTCCATTCAACGAAGATGAAAGCGGCCAGGAAGACCGCGAACAGAGCCAGCGCGATGGGATTGTTCTGCGGCGTAGCTCCGTTGACGGTCGGGCCGAGATCGGTACCCTGCTGAGCGAGGCCCAGGCTGAGGCAGGTAAGCGCGGCTCCCAGCAGCGCCGCGCCCAGCCAGTCGATGCGGTCGCGCAGGCGTTTGCCTCTGGGGATGATAAACCAGGTGGCAATAATCAATCCAACCACAACCGGCACGTTGAAGTAAAAGATGTCCGTCCAGTCCAGGTGCTGCACGATGAGTGCGCCGTAGAGCGGGCCAACCACGCCGCCAGCCTCAGTCACCGCGCCGATGATGCCCAGCGCCAACCCGCGCCGCTCCTGCCCGTAGAAATCACTTACAATAGCCATCGCCACCGGCACTACCGCGCCGCCGCCAATGGCCTGAATGAAACGCGCCGCAATCAAAAAGATCAGTCCGGGCGAAGAGGTATCGATACCAATGCCATTAAGGAAGCTGAGATCGATATTCTCCCCAAATGTTGGAGCCAGCGCGCACAGCACAGAACCCACACCAAATATGAGCAGGCACAGGATCAGGATGCGGCGGCGTCCATAAATATCGGAGACGCGCCCCATCAGAGGCATGGCGATGATAAATCCGAGCAGGTACGCGCTGATAATCCACGCGGCATGATCGAGGTGCGTAAAAGAGATATTGATGCCAGGATCAGCAATGATTTTGGTGAGCGCGGTCACAACCACCGTCTGATCCATAGAGGTTAAAAAGACGCCGACACACGCTACAATCATGGCAGCCAGCGCCGTGCGTTTCCCTTTCGCGCTGCCCACATTTTTACCCGGCGTTGCAAGCTGCTTAAACGAACTGGTAATTTGTCTGGGAGAGAATGACCGGGGAATCCTGGTCGTCGTCTGAGACCCATCATCAAGTTGGTCGGCAGGCTCAATGAATTGAGCCTGACCGCCGACCCCTCCATTTGTCCCGCCAGAACCGGCATCATCCGGCAACGGCGACGTAGATGAGGCTCCCAGAAAGTCTCGTTTACGCAGCCGGGCGGATGTCTCCTGGTCGTCTTCTAATGTGTACATTTGACCCCCTGAATAGAGATAAGAACCAATAAAAAGAAGATAAGTCAGAATAGCCTGCGCAATATTCATTAGTGTCAGGCGGCGGCAAAGCCGCCGCCTGACACTCTTAAATCTGCGGCGCGGTGATGTTGATTGACTCGTTGTAGTTCGAGATGTTGAATGTGCGCGCGGTCTGCGCGGTATCGCCTTTGGCGGCCTCGCCCGTGACGGCCAGTTGATAGGGCAGGCCATCGGCTTTGCCTACGCATACGCTGGTCGAGAGCATGGTGCCTGCTGGCATCCCGCCGCCCGTGAGAAACGCCAGGGTCTGCGCGTCAAGCTGGCCGGTGAAACGCCAGCATGGTGTGCCATTCACTACGTCATCAACCGGCTTGCTCAAGCCGGTAAGTTTGCTGGCGAGCGAGACGATACCCGTATCGGGGTTGGTCAGGGTGCTGGCGTTCAGAACGCCTTTGACTACGCGCCACTGGCCGGTGATGGGATCGGTAATATACTGCGTATCGCCGATGCTGACGAGTTCAATCGCCACAACCTGGCCGGATAGCAGCACATTAGCCGACGCCTTCACTTTATCCGGCATCACCACGTCGCCGTCGGCGCTGCGAATCTGTATCGCGCTATCTGGCGCGGTACCCAGGTTATCCACCTTCATAACTACATGAAAGGCCGTGACGGTGCGAAAGTTTTTCTGCACTGTGGCAATCAACTGCTGCGCCGTCGGCTTCGGGCCTAATGTGCTGGCGACAGCCGAGGTTTGTGAGTGTTGCCAGGGAAATTTACAACTCGTAATGAGCAGCGCGCATACCATAAAAAGTGCGCTGTAGGCCAGTACGCGGCGCACTGGAAGATGAAAAGAATCCATGTAAGATGCCTCCCCGAAATCTGACGCTGGCGACATTTTGCTTGCGAAAATTGTGTACAAAATGGATCAGCGAAGAATAGTCTTGCTGAAACAAATCAACGCAAACCGCAGACCTTTCGGGGTAATCAAGCAGAGACAATAGGAGGCATGGTACTTTGTGGCATAAGGTGTAATACCAGAGATAAGCTGCCAGAGATTTGCAGGGTTCCCCTGCAAATCTCTGGCAGCTTATCTCTGGTATTACTATATTTTTTCCAGCTTTGCGAAATCCATGCTGAGGCGTTTCTTGCCGTGCTTGCCGTGGAATTGGACATCGACAAATTCGGTATCCTGCACCATCTCGCTTTTGAGAATGACGCCTTCGCCAAAGGCGTTATGGCGCACTGCATCGCCGGGCTTGAATTGCTGCGCGGCAGGCTTTGCGACGGGCGGCGGTGTTGCGGGTGTACTGCTGCTCCTGGCTGGTGGGAGCGGCGCGGGCATTGGTTTTGCGGAAATATCGGGCGCGGGAGTGGGGCGCGGCTGCCAAGCGTTGGGCTGCGGTTTGCCGGAGCCGAAGACGCGGCCCGTATCGCGTCCATACGAGCGATCCTGGTTGAAGTCGTCGTCCCAGGTGGGGCGACGATTGGCGGGTGTACGCGCAGAAGAACGCCCACCGGCAGCGCCAGAATTCGAGACAAGGTTCAAGGGAATATCGTCGAGAAAACGCGATGGCTCGGTTGATTGCACATCGCCAAAGTAGGAGCGGCGCATCGCGCGTAACAGGTAGAGGCGGCGCATCGCGCGTGTGAAGCCGACGTAGGCCAGGCGGCGTTCCTCTTCCAGTTGTTCCGGCTTATCGACCGAGCGCGAATGGGGCAGCGAGCCTTCGTCCATACCCACGATAAAGACGACGGGATACTCCAGACCTTTGGCGGCATGCAGCGTAATCAGCGTCACGGCGTCGCGGTTCTCTTCCTGTATCAATGTGCCATCTTCGCCCGTTTGTACGGTATCCGCGCCGCCTACCAGCGCCACATTTTCGAGGAAGAGTTCGAGCGCGGTATGCGTCTCGATCTCGGCGTAATCGCCCGCCACGCGGCGCAATTCCAGCACGTTGCTCCAGCGTTCTTCGCCATCGGGCTGTTCGCGCAAATCCGGGCCTAAGCCGCTGCGTTCGGCCACTCTATCGATCAGTTCGGGCAGGTGCAATTCATCTAGCGCATTACGGAAATCAACCTGCATATGCGCGAAGTTTGCGAGGGATTGTTTGGCGGCTTTGCCAAGCGTGGGATGCTCTTCGATGCGCTGCACAGCATCATACAGCGCGGTATGCTGTTCGTCGGCCCAGTGCTGCAATTCGCCCAGCGTCTTAGGGCCAATTTTGCGATTTGGCACGTTGATGATGCGCTGCAAGCTCAAATCGTCGTAGGGGTTGACCAGCAGGCGCAGGTAGGCCAGCATATCCTTGATTTCTTTGCGTTCATAGAATTTGCGACTACCTATCACCTTGTAGGGAATGTTGAGACGCATGAATTGCTCTTCCAGCGCGCGCGACTGCGCGTTGGTGCGATACATGACAGCAATATCGCCGCGCTGCTTCACCTCGCCGCGCGCCAGCAAACGCTGGATTTCATGTCCGGCAAATAGACCCTCTTCCTCCTCGTCCCACGCTTCATACACAATGATCTTCTCACCCTGGCCCAACGCCGTCCACAGGCTTTTATCCTTGCGCGCGCGGTTGCGCCGCACGACATTCTGCGCGGCGTCCAGTATGGTTTGCGTTGAGCGGTAGTTCTGTTCCAGCAAGATGATCTTTGCCTGTGGGAAATCGCTCTCGAAACGTAGTACGTTCTCGGAACTGGCCCCGCGCCAGGTGTAAATCATCTGGTCATCATCGCCCACCACACAGACATTGCCCAATCCTTCGGGTCGCTCATCGGAAGTAGAACCCAATCCCAGCAGGCGAATCAATTTGTACTGTGGCAAGTTGCAATCCTGAAACTCGTCCACATGGATGTATTGCCAGCGCCGCTGGTACTTGCGCAGCACCTCCGGCTCATTACGCCACAGGCGTTCAGTGAGCAGCAGCAAATCATCAAAATCGACGCTGTTGTTGGCGCGCATAAGCCTTTGATAAGCTTTATAGATACGCGCCGCCACCTCTTCGGCATATTTGGCGGCGCGTTCAGCCATCTGGTCGGGGTTCTGCATATCATTCTTGGCGCGTGAAATCAGCGCCTGCATAGTAGCGGGCCTATACTGCTTCTCATCCAGGTCCAACTCTTTAATGGCCCGTTTGATGAGCGTGGTCTGGTCGCTGGCATCGAGGATTACAAACGAGCGGTTGAGGCCCAGTGGCGTAAGATAGTCGGCTTCGATGCGTAGCACACGCGCGCAGATGGCGTGAAACGTGCCGATCATCATTTCCTTCGATTCGTTGACGCCCACCAGTTTCTCCAGCCGCTCGCGCATCTCCTTCGCGGCCTTATTAGTGAAAGTGACGGCCAACACATGCCAGGGCGACACCTGCTCTTGTTGCACCAGATAGGCGATACGGTGCGTAATCACGCGCGTCTTGCCACTGCCCGGCCCCGCCAGTATCAGCAGCGGCCCCTGCGTCGTCGTGACGGCTCTCCTCTGCGGCTCATTGAGTCCCGCGAGCAAATCTTGCTGTTCCAACATCGTCTCTATCTTCCCTGCTTAAAAAATTATCTCAAATAAAGTCCACGCTATTGTACCACAGGCAGTAAGAGATGGGATATGTCAGGGAGAAAAAGGGGTAAGCATCAAGCTTTTGCATTGTATGTGTATTGCCCTCATCCTGAGCAACTATTCTCTCTTCTCTCGTTAATACCTCAATCAATATAATGATAAATGCATTACTAACTTTTAATGATCGATAGATTGCAATAAATTTACTGCTTTATATGATTCTTAATCATTTCTCAACCATTTCTCAATTAGTAATGTATAAAACGACAGTATAATCACTTACAAGGGCAAGTTTGCTGAGTATATTGGTATATCCGAAGACAACAATGCAAAATGACCTGCTACCTCAGCCTTATTGCCGATTTTAGATCAGGCTGGCAGTCAAAATTCGATATGCAGCCAACAAAAATGAAAAGGGGGTAAATCATGCATTTACTCAAACATCGGACCACAATGTTCTATCTGGGGTTTGTTTTGATTCTAGGCATGGCTATCGGGGGAGTGGCTTTTGGAGCATTCGCTGCCGGACCTACTGGGAGTGGGCCTAACGGAACATGCACCTCAACCGACCCGGCTGGTTCCCTGTGCGGCACTCCATCAACCACGACTGCCAGCGCTACCATCATTCCCGGCACCTTGTCGGAAACAGCCGATAGCAGCGCGACAGCCAACGCGGTGACGTTGAACGGCACCAACCAATCGACGAGCTATTCGTTTAACATTAACGTCGTTGATGCCAGAGGCACCGGCGCGGGCTGGAATCTCACCATGCAGACGAGCCAGTTCCAGACAGCAGGCAACACGCACCAGTTGAGCAGCACCGCTTCCACCCTCAGTACAGTGACGGCGATCTGTGTTACCAACACCTCCTGTTCCGCTTCTGGCGGCGCGGCTCAAACGCCCGGTAGTGATCTGTCAACCGCCGCCAAGATTTGGAGCGCCGGTAGCACGGGCCAGGGCATGGGCAGTTGGACCGTGACGCCGACCGTCGGTGTGGCTATTCCCGCCAACACCTATGCGGGAACCTACACCAGCAACGTCACCGTGGATCTCGTTGCGGGACCGTAATATCTACCATAATTCGAGGCACAAGTTTTCGGAAAGGGGAGTTGCTATACAAGTAGCTTCTCCCTTTCCTGACCAGGAAGGACCCTTATGAAACGCTACTCTTGCGGGAGTCGTCGGCTTGCTCTGGCTCCCACCATCATCCTCGGTGTTACACTTGCGCTTGTGCTGGTGTTTACATCGGCTTTTACATTTGCAACCGCTCCAACAACTGTTGTGAATCCAACCAACATGCAGGGTTGGACATTTATTAACGATCAAACGAATTCCACTACCACCGCCACAGGTCAGATGGTTGCGGGGCCTACTGGTCAACCATCGGGCATTGGAAGCGCGCAATTAACTACCAGTGGCCCAACCGATGGGCAGGCGCTGGCGCTTTACAATCCTTCAAATTATGCCGGTGTCAAGTTATCAAGTATCACCAGCCTTAACTATTGGACATATCAAAGCGCAAGCAACCCCAGTTCCGTGACGGCAATAGCTTTGCAATTTGATATTGATCTCAACACAGGCGCATCTACTCATCCATATCAAGGAAGGTTGATTTACGAACCATATAGAAATATAGTAAACGTTCCAGTTGGAACATGGAGTCAATGGGACGCCATTAATGGTGGAAGTGGAGTATGGTGGTTCAGTAAAGCAAGCACCTTAACGGGGGGGCAATGTTCTCAAAATACTCCTTGCACCTGGAGCCAGATACTTACCAATTATCCAAACGCGGGGATTTGGACTGATGGCGGCGTTATTTTCAAAGCTGGAAGTGGCTGGAGTGGCGCATTTTCGGGCAATGTTGACGATTTTACTATCGGGGTGAGCGGCCATAACACCGTTTATGATTTCGAGTCGCCCTGTACTTCAACTACACCGGCAGGCACTCTCTGCGGCACATCAAACACTACTGCCACTGCTACAGTTGTTCCCGGCACCCTGTCTGAAACCGCAGACAGCAGCGCAACAGCTACTGCCGTGACATTGAGTGGCGCGAACCAATCGACGAGCTACTCGTTCAACATCAATGTTGTTGATGCCAGAGGCACCGGCGCGGGCTGGAATCTCACCATGCAGACGAGCCAGTTCCAGACGGCGGGCAACACGCACCAGTTGAGTGCCACGGCTTCCACCTTGAATACGGTGTCTGCCGCCTGTGTTGCCAGCACGACCTGCTCCACTTCCGGTGGCACGGCTCAAACTCCCGGCAGTGATCTTTCGACTGCCGCCAAGATTTGGAGCGCCAATAGCGCCGGTGAAGGCATGGGCAGTTGGACCGTGACGCCGACCGTCAATGTGGCTATTCCCGCCAACACCTATGCGGGAACCTACACCAGCAACGTCACCGTGGATCTCATTGCGGGACCGTAATATCTACCACAATTCGAGGCACAAGTTTTCGGAGAGGGGAGTTGCTATACAAGTAGCTTCTCCCTTCCGCGGCCTGTTTAGTTTGTGTGCCAGAAATGACCACGAATATCACGCTAAGCTGTGGCTTACCCGGCGTGGAAAGGGGGTTATCTATGCCTGAGCGTTCACTCAAACATCTACTCAAACATCGTTTGATAGGTTTCACTATCGGTTCTGTCCTGATCTTCGCTCTGGTCATAGGAGAAGGTAGAGCGATTGGTGTCTTCGCTGCTTGCGACCCACATACACAACCATGCTCAAGTACGCAGGTAACGCTGCCAGTTAACGGTGGAGTTTTGTCGGAATCAGGACCGGGTGCCGGTGTCTATGCCCAGGATGTGCAACTGGACGGTACGGATCAAACTACGCCGTATACGTTGCCCATTGTGGTGACGGACGCAAGAGGTACAGGAAATGGCTGGAATCTAACTATTGTGTCTACTCAGTTTAGTACAGGCGCTTCCAACCCTATACATACACTATCCACCTCTGCCTCGATCATCAGTTCACTGGCGGTATCTTGTAATCCGGGGGCCAAATGTACGCTCCCGCATAATACCATTTCGTCTACTGGACTGGGGGTTCCGGCAGCAGCAGGCGCAACACCGGTAGAGTTTTTCAATGCCACCGCGAATACCGGTATGGGAATGTTCACCATCACGCCAACGGTCTCTATATCCATCCCCGCCGCTACGTATGCGGGAATGTACACGAGCAATGTCACAGTCGCCCTCGTTAGCGGGCCGTAAAGTTTTTCATTTCCAGTGTCACAGGCTCTCGGAGAGGAGAGCAGCTATCGAAGTAGTTTGTCTCCTCTCATTAAATAAGCAATCACGTTAGTAGAAAGTTACTTCAAATACAGTCGCTATATAGAAGGATGTGTTTCATGCAAAATTCGATTTCCCTACCATTTTCGAGTCATTTCTCCCGGTTGTTCATAGGAACAGTGCTACTCGCTCTCTTAGCA
>JBOGTO010000230.1:0-5001 GCA_050695155.1 Ktedonobacteraceae bacterium | reverse complement strand
GCTCTGGTTGGAGGACTCAACCCCTCCGGCGTGGCGCAGAGCGGCATCGTAGATGCGCAGGGGAGATGGATCATTTCTCCCAACGCGGTCTCTAACCCCTTTATCACCGAGGATCAGATTCGAGCCTACACACTGGCGGGGCAGGCGTTTAGCGTGACCACCACCAAGAACCAGGCTCCTGGCGCGGCAACACTTGGCTTTCAGATGTTCAATCCGGCGAGTAGCGGGAAAAACATCCTGATCTACTCGCTCATTATCAACATTGCCAGCGCCACCTTCCACGACTTCCGCATGACCACCGCCGATGTCTCCTCGATTACTGGATGGAGCAATACGGCGGTGACGCCAGTGAACAATAAAGGCGGGGGCGGAACATCCGTCGCCACATGTGGCTATAGCAACACGAATCTCACTGGCGGCCTGCTGGGAAGCGCGCGTGAAGTCGTTGGCGTGCCGGTAACGCAATCGGTGGAAGCATTGAGTAATGGCGAGTGCATCTACCTGCCTCCGGCGGCCAGCATCAACGGTATCGCGCTGTATCTCAACGCGACAGGCACGAACAACTGGTCCGTGACTGCGGAATACCTGGAGTTCTAACTCCTGAACGAAGAAAGAAAGGGAACCTTTTCTATGATGGATTTAGCAGAATTCACCTGGGGACGCTATAACGGCAACGCGGTTGCTCCCATCGGCAGTTACCTTGATCTGCGCACGTTGGACATCTTCCAGCAGACCAGCGACGGCAACCTGCCAGCCGATGGCACCTACTTCCGCGTAGGACCACTTGGCACCGAGAGCTTCGCTACTCTCGCCACAACGGTCAATGGAGTGCTGAACACGACCTACACTTCTGGCAGCTTTCACGCGCGCACATCTGGCGATGCCGCGCCCCAGCCCGGCACAGGCGCGAACGACGCCTGATGCTACGATTGAGAGGTTGACATGATTATCAAACGTGGCATCATCCAGGCATTTTCCGCCAGCTCCTATACGGCGTCTGTGTTGCTCTTCGAGGCGACTTCGCATTTTCTGACAGGCGTTCCAGTCTCAAATACGCTGGATGGAACTTCGGGATTGGTGGGAGCGATGTGCGCGGTACTCTTTTTCGATGAGCAAAATCCGCAGGATGCGGTGGTGATCGCCACGTTTGCTAATGGCACCAATGGCCTGCCCGTTCCAGCGCCGGGACGGGTAGCCTTCGTCACAGGGTTTCGCCAGGTCAACGCGATTGTCATCAATAGTGGCGTGACGCAGACCTTTACATTGGCGGGAGCTGGTGGTGTGCCGAATGGAGCGCTGGGTGTTGTCTTCAAGGCTTTTTTTAGCAGCCCTACGGTCGGAGCCTACCTTACTATTACGCCGCACGCCGCATCTGATAACAACGCCTATGTCACGCTGGGCAACATTCAGGTAGCGAATGCCTTTGTTAATGGCGGTGGCCTGCTGCAACTGGATGGCAACGGGCAAATCGACATCAAAGCGAACACAGGCAATTGTACCGTATCGCTCTATACGCATGGCTACATTATGTAAATCAGGAGGGAATGAAGATGCTGCTCTCCGATGTCGAGACGATGGCGCGCCAGGATTTGTTCGACCCCATAGGCGGGCCAAACATGCGCTGGCAGACCTCGGATATCGATCGCGCCATTGATAAGGCAGTGGACAGGTATTCTCAATATTACCCCAACATTGTCTATACCGATATGTCCGCACAGCCTTACCAGCGCACCTATGCCTATCCGCAGCCCTGGAACGCCTCTTATCCCGTATGGTGGATCGAGCGTATTCTTTATCCGTTGCAGGCTTATGGCAGCTACTTCACGCCGCCAGTCACTGGTATGATTGCCAGTGCAGTTGCTGGCATGGGACTCGGCATAGGTGTCTACCATTACGCGGTGACGCTGCTTGCACAGGGAGGCGAAAGCACCCCTTCGCCACTGGCAACGGTCACGACCAGCAGTGGTAATCAGCAGGTCAATCTGTCCGCCATTCCACTCGGTCCCACCAGTACGGCCACGCCAGGCATTGCCACGAACCAGGTAATCGGGCGCAACCTGTATCGTTCTACAGTGGGCGGCGCGACACTCTACTTGCTGGCGACGTTGCAGGATAACGTGACGACCAGTTTCACCGATACGGCGGCTGATAGCGTACTTTCCGGCAAACCTGCGCCGCCCACCGTGAACACCAGCGGGGTGATGCTCTGGCCGCCGTATGAACGCGAGTTCGCGGAATACTCCAACATCTTCGATAGCTCAACGGCGCTGGCTGCCGGGGGCAATATGGGAGCGCAGGGCAGCATCGGCAGCGGAGCCAGCCCGACAGGTTCGATTACGCCGAGTTTCACGCTCAAACTCTCCAGCGCGGAACTGCCGCAGGATACCACGCCGGTCATGCGCATTTTCTACGCCACCAAACATCAACTCGATGCCAACAGCTCGACCATCCCTGAAGCGCACCGTGACATCATCGTGCTGGGCGCGGCTGCTTACGCGCTGGAAGCCTACCAGGTGCCGACCAACGACAATTTTGATTTCCAGGACGGCGCGTTACGCGACCGTATCGACGACACCAAAATTCCAGGGTCCTGGCTGATGGCGGCGCGCGCAAAAATGACGCAGTTCGAGGCCCGCTTGCAGGAAATCAAGCAGCAGCGCGATTTCGCCTCGTCAGCACGAGCGCATTGGGGGGATATTGCAGCCAGATATGAAAGGCTCTAGGCAGGAACTCTGCTGAGTCCATTGATATGTATATACATATGGTATACAATGTGTATACAAGGAGGTTCAACATGCCAAAAAAGCCAACCAACATACGTCTGAGTGAGGACGCAAAAGAACTCCTCACCCTACTGGCTCAGAAGCTCGGCCTGAGCCGGACTGGAGTGATTGAGCTAGCCATCAGAGAACTTGCCAAGAAAGAAAAAATTCTCCTCTAACTTAAGAACAGTGACAGGCGATGAAGGAACATCTTGACTATGATGAAAGGGTTAAGCTTTCATGAACAATAGCATGCCACCAACTGAGAAGACATGCAAGCAATGTCATCAGACAAAAGAGATCACTCAATTCAACAGAGATAGGAGGATATCTGGCGGCTATCGAGACTATTGCAAGCAATGCACTACAAAGCATCAAACCCGAATCTGCAACGAATGCCAAGTGAAGCAAAAGATCGGCGAACTCATACGCGCAACCAACATAAGAGCCTATTACTGCAAGCCGTGCTGGGAAGCTCTTCAAGGTAAAAAGAAATGCATCGGATGCCATGAGATCAAGCCTCTTCAGGAATTTGCCGAAGACAAGTCAAGACCCGATGGGCATGAGTATTATTGTAGAGATTGCCGGAGGGAGCATCAGATCAAAAAGCATGCAAAGACGATTCTCCAACGAGGAACAAAGCAATGCATGAGTTGCAGGAAGGTCAAAGCATTCAGCGAATACTTTGAAAACCATAGCACCAGAGACAACATAGACATCTACTGCAAGCAATGTCGCACAGTTAGCACACAGGCAAAGAAGCAAGAAAAAGATAAAAGCAGAGTGCAGAACGATTTAAGAATGAGTCAACGCCGAGTGCGTAAGTTAAGGAGTTTGTACGGGATAACTGAGAAAGAGTACATAAGTCTTTACAACCAGCAACAAGGACTCTGCGCCATCTGTGGAAGACCAGAAAGAAAGAGTCTTGGCAAAACGCTCTGTGTTGACCACAATCACTTTACTGGTAAAGTAAGAGGTCTTCTCTGTTCAAATTGTAATAGCGGTCTAGGACACTTCGAGGAAAACCTGGACTACCTCAACCGCGCTATCGAGTATCTGGGACGGTATGACAAGAAAGAGGAAGAGTCTGCCACTTCTCCTGGTCGGATTAGCAATGAGGCTCATACCTCTGAGCCAGGGCAGTTCTCCAATGACGTTGACGCGGCACAAGCCTTATAGGTTCTCTGAATGAGACGCACTAGCGTTGCGGACCTGAATTAGATAGATAGCTGCGCGTCAAGATTGCGGAGAAGTAGTTATGAACGAGCCAGGAGGAACTGGCACATCACCAACATAAAGGAGGACACATGCCGAATTTTCTCACTATCCTTAACCTGGCCGCGACCTTCGGCCTGATTGTCGGGGGGTTGCTGGCCTACCATCATGGGTTTGCGCGTACTGCTACCGAGGTGCAGGAACGGGTGATTCACCTGTTGCAAAGCGAGATCGGCGCGTTACAGGATCGTATCGATGCGCTTGAAAAAGAGAATACGCGCCTGAGCCATGTCATCATGACCATTCGCACGTCGCTGAAACGGCGCGGGCTGCACATCACCATCGATGGTGAACTGGTGTCCATTCACGACCGCGCAGGGCATCTCACGCAATCGGCGCGTATTCAGGGCAGTAAGGACACCAGCAACCAGCCGGACGCGGAGGCGGAATAATGCTTTCCATTGGTCAGGATTGCGAAGTAATCCTTGATGGCACTGGCTACTTCATCAAGCCGGGTACGTTTAAGATGAAACAACCGCGCATTCGCAAGGCAACAGTACGGGCCGATGGCGGCGAAGCCTACGTTGACCTGGGGGCGGGCAAGCGCGTCTGGAACATGACCGTCCTGTGCATGAACGACCTGCTGAAATACGACGGCACCAGCGCCGGGCTTACGGGTCAGCAGTACCGCGATGCGCTGCGCGCCAGCTTTACAGGTTCAAGCGGCACCACCATCTTGTTTACCGATCCGCTCAATGGAAGCGCCCTCTCTGTGCATTTTGATAGCTACGCGGAAGTCATTTATGACCTGCACATCCAGCAAGTCGCGCTGGCAACTGGCGCAGCCGCCGCGCTCTCCTACGAGGTTGAGATAGAACTGGTGGAGGCCTGAAACCGTAGTACAATTAGCCCTCTTGCTTGACATATAAACTCAGCCCCCACTACACTCGCACAAAGGGGAAGTTATGCAGGGAGATCAGGCATCGAAAGGGAACGCGACATCTGAGATGCCTGACACGTTCTT
>JBOGTO010000229.1:0-10938 GCA_050695155.1 Ktedonobacteraceae bacterium | reverse complement strand
ACTATGCATTGAGTACGCCGCGCCAGGTCATGTGGACATTCGGCGCGATGGTTCTGGAAGGCTATGCGCGTATACAGGGTCACTACGATTACCGGCGCAAACGCGAACATTATATCTGGCAGGCGATCTCCTCGACGAAGGCGCTCGAAGCTGGTCAGTACAAGATGCGGCGCATCTGTAATGCGCAAAGTGTGATCGTGTTTCGCCTGCTGCTCGAGGGAGCGCAACATAACGATGTGCAGCGCGAGCGCGAGGAGCGCGAGGCTAACGAGGTAGCGCGTAAGCTGCTCCCCATCCTCAAAAGCAAGGTTCGCAAAGAAGACATGCTTTCGCTCAACGGCCCCGGCATCATCACGGCGGTCATTCGCGCCGAGCAGATTGGCGCGGAACTGGTGGCGCAGCGTATCAAAAAGGTAGTAGAGGCAACACCCATGCGCGTTGGCGCGCGCGGGCGCACCGTCAATGTGACAGTAGCCTATAGCTCGCTCACATTTGCCTCTCCCTCCAACGGCAGCATGACCGTAAGCGGCCCACTGATGGATGAGGTTGCTATTGCCACGCTTGCCCATAATCCAATCGAATCTTAACAAAACGCCCCTTGTAGAACATCTATCCGTGTGGTATAATAGCATTCGGGCGAGGACATAGGTCCCCGCCCGACTTTATTGGGAAAAGTGAATAAAAAGGTTTAATGGAAATTTCTTGGCCCGGCCACTCGTGCTTCGTGCTGCGTGGCAAAAATGTTACCCTGATTACCGATCCCTTTTCTCCTCAGCCCGGACAACCCCAGGGGGAAACGCTCAAGGCAAGGGAGAGCAAGCTTAATGCCCCCATCGTCACCATCAGTCACAACCACCCCGGCCATAACTTCGCGGAAGGCATTGGTGGGAATCCTCGTGTGGTGCGCGGTCCCGGCGAATATGAGATTAGCGATGTGTTGATTACCGGCGTCCCCTCCTACCACGACGCGAAGCGTGGCGCGGAACGCGGGCGCAATACGATTTATGTTATTCATATGGATGACCTTGTGATCTGTCACCTGGGAGACCTGGGCCATACATTGCAAGAGGAGCAACTTGAAGAAGTTGCCGATGCCGACATTCTGTTAATACCGATTAGCGGCTCGAATACACTCAGCGCCGCTCAGGCGGCCGAGGTGACTAGCCAGGTTGCGCCGCGTATCGTAATCCCCATGCATTATCGCCCCGCCACAGGCGCGGGCGATGGACCAGATCCGCTCGACAAGTTTTGCCGCGAGATGGGCATTGAGGCGGCAAATGCGCAGCCCAAACTCAGTATTCTTCGTAGCACGTTGCCAGCAGAAACACAGGTTGTCATCCTTTCTCAGCGCTGACCAGGAGGGTCTTATGTCCAGGTTTATCTTTGTTACAGGCGGTGTAGCTTCGTCGGTTGGAAAGGGTATCACGGTTGCCTCGCTAGGACGCCTGCTCAAAAATCGCGGTATCAGTGTCTCCCTCATGAAACTCGACCCCTACATCAATGTTGACCCCGGCACTATGTCGCCGTATCAACATGGTGAGGTATTCGTGACGGACGATGGAGCCGAAACCGATCTTGATTTAGGCCACTACGAACGCTTTACCGATGAACCCGTCTATCAAAGCAACAACGTGACGACGGGGCAGGTGTACGCCGCCGTGATTGGCAAAGAGAGACGCGGCGAGTACCTGGGCGGCACCATTCAGGTCATCCCGCATATCACCAACGAGATTAAGGATCGCATCCACAGCGTAGCGCGGCACTCTGACGCCGACGTGGTCATCGTGGAAGTGGGCGGCACGGTGGGCGACATCGAGGGCGAGCCGTTTCTGGAGGCCATTCGCCAGATGCGCAAAGACGTTGGGCGGCGCGACGTACTCTACTTGCATGTGACGCTGCTGCCCTACTTGATGGCAACTAAAGAACTGAAGACCAAGCCCACCCAGCACAGCGTCAAAGAACTGCTGCGCGTCGGTATCCAACCCGATGTGATCCTGTGCCGCTCCGACTATGCCCTGACAGACGACCTGCGCGAGAAAATCGCGCTCTTTTGCAATATTGAGGAACGCGCCGTTGTTCCCCTGCTGACCACTGATACGATTTACGAGGTGCCGCTGATTCTGGAAGAGGCGGGCCTGGGTGAATACCTGGTAGACGAACTGGGTTTACCCAAACATGAAGCCCAGATGCACGAATGGCGCGAACTGGTGCAACGCATCAAACGCCCGCGCCCGGAAATGACGATTGGGCTTATCGGCAAGTATGTCGATCTGCACGACGCCTACCTCTCGGTAGCGGAATCGCTGCGCCATGCCGGTTGGTATCACGATGTGGACGTGCGCATCAAATGGATCAATTCCGAGTCCATCGAGAAGATGGGCGATAACTATACCGAATTGCTCGAAGACGTGGCGGGCATCGTGGTGCCGGGCGGCTTTGGCTCACGCGGCATCGAGGGCAAAATTAAGGCGGCTGGCTATGCGCGGCGCACCGGCAAACCTTATCTTGGTTTATGTCTGGGTATGCAGGTGGCCGTGATCGAGTTCGCGCGCAACGTGCTGGGCATGACAGGAGCCAATAGCACTGAGTTTGATCCCCAGACTGAGTATCCGGTCATTGATCTGATGGTGACGCAGCGACAGGTGGCCGATAAAGGTGGTACAATGCGGCTGGGCAACTGGGTGTGTTGTTTGACGCCCGGCACAAAGAGCTACGCCGCCTACGGTGAGGCCATTGTGTTTGAACGTCACCGCCATCGTTACGAGTTCAACAACGAATATCGCAAGCGTATGGAAACACACGGCATGAAGATCAGTGGTCGCTCGGCTGACAATAGCCTGGTGGAGATTATGGAACTGGCGGACCATCCCTGGTTTGTCGGCTCGCAGTTCCACCCGGAGTTCAAGAGTCGCCCCACGCGGCCCCACCCGCTCTTCCGCGATTTTATCGGCGCGTGCCTGCACGAAGAGCAAGAAAAACAGCACGAAGCGTACCGTGTCTTTGAGCGCGAAGTGGTCGGAGCCTCGGCAGAACTGGCCGAACACGCTTCGCTGCATCATACATCCGATATGCCGGACGCGCGTATCGAGACATAACATGATGTGGATAGCCAGGGCGACCGCCAGGGTCGCCCCTACCATACAACGGTATCGAATCGAATAATAACATGATGTACCTGAGTCAAATGCTTGGCGCGGCGGTTGAAAATATGCAGGGGGCGCGCGTGGGCAAAATCGTGGATGTGCTGGTGGACACGATAAATCGCGTCCCCACCATTGTTGTCGAGGGTGAGGCAGAACAACAATGGTACGTGCCAGCAAATACGCTTCAGCGCACCCCTACGGTGTGGCAATTAGCAACGGAGGCGCTGACGGACGGGGCATTGCCGGGACAACAAGTTAGCCTGGCGCGTGAGGTGTTGGACAAGCAGGTCATTGATGTTGAGCATAAAAAAGCCGTGCGCGTGAATGATGTGTGTTTTGCTGATGATTGGCGCATACTTGGCATCGATAACAGCGCGTTGGGCCTGGTACGCCGTCTCGCGCCGTCGTGGCTGTTGAGCGGCAGAAGCAAACGACCACCTGCTACACTTATCCCCTGGGAACATATTGAACTGATCGACGAGCCGCGCGTGCAGGGAGATCACGAGGAAGAAGAAGACCAGGGCAGGAGAGGCGAGGAAATCCATAAGGAGCAGATAGGGGACGCGGACGCCCACGAGGGTCCCCATCCATCTGCCGCACCAGCTGCGTCCCTACGACGGACGAGCGGACAGTTAGCTGAGTTGCGAGCGGCGGATATTGCGGATATCGTGTACCAGTTGACGCCGGGACAGGGGGCGCGTCTCATAGAGGGGCTGGACGACGAAACGGCGGCGGATGCGCTGGAAGAACTCGATACCGAAAGACAGAGCCACATCCTCGAAAATATCAGCGCGGAACGTGCCGCCGACATCCTGCAAGCAATGGAACCGGATGAGGCAACCGACCTGGTGGCGCGTTTGCCGGAGGAACGCGCGCAAGAATTGCTGCGCCTGATGACGCCGGAAGAGTCGGAGGACGTGCAGGAACTGCTGGTGTACGAGGAAGATACCGCCGGGGGTATCATGACCACCGATTTCGTGGCTATCGACGCGACAAAGACCGCCGGTGACGCATTGGAGGCCGTGCGTTACAATATCCGCGAGCAGGATGTGCGGCTGGCTTACGTCTACTGCGTCGCTGACGAGGCGCGCGAAGATTATACGCTGCTGGGTATTGTTTCGCTGTGGGATTTGTTGGTAGCAGATGCCGCGCAGCCACTGCGAGACCTGATGGAAACCGATCTCGTGACTGTACAACCCGACGCTGAACCACGCGCCGTCGCCGGAATCATGGCAAAATACAATTTCCTGGCCGTCCCCGTCGTCAGCGAAGCAGGCACGCTCGAAGGCGTGGTGACGATTGATGATGCGCTGGATATATTGCTCCCCGGCGAAAGACGCAAACCCCATAGAATGTATTAACCAGGGCGGGGGCAAGCCCTTTCACTGGTAGGTTGTTTGAAAGGCACTGGTCTCACCTGTCATGCTGCGCTTTGCTTTGTCATTCTGAGCGCAGCGAAGAATCTCAGTCCCGGCGAAAGATTCTTCGCTGCGCTCAGAATGACATCTCCCACCTGGCTGCGGTCTCTCCCATTTTTAGCGGGCTGTTATTTAAAGATTCTTATGGATACGTACTGTATCCAGCGCGTCAAGTACCTGGCGGATGTCCTGGCAGACATCGACCATGACCTGGGGCAGCCAGTCTTCGGGGCGCGGGTTGTCAGCTACAACTTCGCTTTCCTCGTCATCATCGTCGTCATCATCATCCGTGGCCGGGCGGCTGCGCTGAATGAAGCGAGCGGGGCGGTTATGCCGCTCGTCGTGCAAGCCGCGCATCCCATCAGGGTGCCAGATGGGCAGTTCCACTCGTTGTTGTAAGGTCAGCGACTCCGGTTGCAGGCGGCTATCTTGCAAGATCATATTGACGCCGGGGCGCGTTTCGATAGTGCGGCTGCTCAGTTCGCTAGCTCGCAGTTTGAGCATTTGCGCCAGTGAAAGCAGGGTGGCTTCGGAAATGCTCGCGCCCGAACCGTTCAGGGGCGAGACATAGGAAAGATCAAGCTCTAACGGCGGGATGTCGTCGGTGTGCAGGTGCGGGCAATGCTCGTCCGGCTCGTGAAAGAAATCGCACACACCGACCGGCCCCTCGAGCGAAAGGGCGGTATCAAGCGTACTCCAGGTAAAAGAAAGCGTACAGGAACTGCGGGTTTCCGATTCCTCACAGCTCCCGGTGTGACAAATGCAGGCAAATTCGCGCTCCAGCGAGCGGCCATTGGTCCAGTATTCGGGGTGCGTTACCAGTCCCAGGCTCGCCGCCGCTTTGAGGAAGAAGGCAGTCATGTCTTCGTAGGTCAACATTGGTTTTCTCCGCGCCGCCCATTCTGCAACATCCTGTTGCTAGTTTTCCTGTCACGGCGTGCCTCTATATTAGCGACGTAGAGGTTATGTGTCAATATTGGGTTTGCTATCCACAAGGCTTTTTGATGTACCCGAAAAGCCCCGCCACATACTTTGAACATATTGTCTAATGCCATCAATCATGGTATAGTATTTCCATGCAAATAACTGATCTTGAACCACAGGCCCATAATGCTGAGCGCGTCAATGTGTATGTTGATGGGCGTTACCTGCTGGGCGTCAGTGCGTTGATCGTCATGCGCATGGAGTTGCGCATCGGGCAGGAATTGTTGCCGGAGCAATTGGAGCAGTTACAGAGTGAAGAGGCGGAACAACAGGCCGTTGATCGCGCCCTCAACTTTCTTTCCTTTCGCCCGCGCAGCCGCGCGGAGGTGCGCCGCTACCTGCAACGCAAAGAGACGCCCGCGTATATCATCGACGCGGCGCTGGAACGCCTGGGCCGTCTCGACTTCGTCAATGACCGCGCCTTCGTCGAGTTCTGGGTGGAGAACCGCGATAAGTTCAATCCGCGCGGGTCACGCGCGCTCAAAAACGAGTTGCGCATGAAAGGCGTGGAGCGCGACATCGTCGATGAGCTGGTAGATAAGGATCAGGACGAAGAGCTTGCTTTGCGTGCCGCTCGCAAAAAGGCCGCTTCCCTCGCGCATGTGCCTGGCATGGATTATCCGACGTTCCGCAACAAACTTGGCGCGTTTTTGCAGCGGCGCGGCTTTGGCTACGAGGTCGTGACGCACGCCGTTAAAACGCTGTGGAATGAGGTGAAACAAGAAAACTGATTCGTGACGCAAAAACCTTCAAAAAATTGGAATCGTAGTATATAATAGACGTAGAGAATAAATCCCAAAGCAGACTGCACCGTCCAGGGCAGGCTATGCTTCGCCCCTGCAAAGGCAGAACGACCTGGTATTGCAGGGGTGTGAAAGCATGGTCTGCCCTTTATAATGCAACTCAATTGTTATCTTGCGTTGCCGTTACTGCCGGGGTAGTAGTAGCGGTCGGCGTTGTCGCATTGCTCGATGGCGATGGCACGTTTTTCAGTTGCACCGGCGGATAAGAACTAGCGTTGAGTGGCACAATTTTAATGCTCTGGATATTGTCCGGCAGCGTATTGCTACTGCCCTGCGTAAAGTGAATGGCAACGGTTTTGGGATCGATGCCTGGCTGGCTTGCCAGGAAGTGCTGCGCATTGCTCACCGTCTTCCCCTTGACGCTATTACGAATGGACTGCAATTGCGCGTCCGGGAATGCATAGATGGCATCGCCACTGGCCGCGACCTTGAGGGAAACTTTTCCCGAAGCCCTATCGACTCCCTGGATCACAGGCCGCCCAATCACTACTGTATTGCTGAGCAGCGTGTAATTCGCGCCCATTTGCTTTACCTGGTTGCTGAGCAGATTCCGCGCCACGCTTGAAGCATCCGCGCTGACAATGTAGCCAACGCTGCCTTGCTCGACCAATGCTACTGTCACCGTATCGCCAACCTGTCCCACAGCAGGAGTGGGAGTAGCAGAAACGATAGCATAGTTGATATTCGTCACCTGCGTGCCTCCGGCGCTGGTAATCTGCTGCTGCATTTGTTGCGCGATCTGGTTTTCGATGCCCGGCTGCATCTGCCCCACCAGGTTATCTACGTCGCGCTGGGCTACCCCCTGCTGGCAGCCAAAGATGCCGAAGGTGCAATTTAATTGCGCGCTCGTCGGGCCAGATTGCGAAGCCGCCTGGCTTTTGGTAGAGCCGCGCACAGGGATAAGGGAGTGAGCGACATCTACGTTTTGTACCGAAGTGGTGGCCGTCACGGGATAGATTTCTTCGAGTGGGACGACCATCGGGCCAAAGTTGATAGTTACGGCGGTTGCCGTCACGGCTTGATAGCCATAGTAAGCCAGTACCCCGATTGCCAGCAATATCACGACCATGATGGCAGAAATCAGGGGCAGCAGCGATTTTCTTTTGCGACCACTCCTCTTCTTGCGCGGCGCTGTCGGCGGTGGCAGAGATGCTGGCGTGGCTCTCGCTGGACTCTGAGGAGGGCTGAAAGATGTAGTCGGCGCGCCATAGTCATCGCGGCTAAAACTTTGAGGAATGGGCGGGAGTTCCGCCGAGACAGCCGGTAATGGCGAGATAGGCGAAACGACGGGCAATTGGCCGGAATGCTGGAGCGCCACAGTTTCGCGTCGCTCCTGTTCGGCTGTCAGCTTTCCGCTCATATTGCCGCTCAAAGGGGCATCGAGCGGTATCGATGGCATACCGGGCAACTTCTGTGGCGGCGAGCTAAGCGCCTGGTAAGCGCGTTCAAAGTTCTTCAACACCTCGTCGGCGCTGGTAAAACGCTCTTGCGGGTTAGCAGCTATGCATCGTCGCACCACGTATTCCAGCGGCGGAGCAAGCGGATCGAGATCGTCGCCCATAGGGATGTTTCCGGTCAACATCTGGTGCAGGATAACTCCCAGCGAAAAAATGTCATTGCTGGGAGCCGCGATGCCGTTAAGCCGTTCAGGTGCCATATAAGCGATGGTGCCGACTTCGTTGCCTGCCGTAGTCAGCGGCGGGCTGGCGGCGCGCCCCTGTACCATAGCGATGCCAAAATCGATCAGGCGCACATAGATTTGCCCGTCCTGCTCGTCTAGCAGCACATTGGTGGGTTTGAGGTCGCGGTGAACAACGCCGCGCCGGTGAATATAGGCAACGGCCTGCACCAGCGGCACAAACAACTGGCGTACCTCAAAGAGCGAGAGAGAGCCACTATGCAGGCGGCGCGCCAACGTACCGCCATCAATATAAGGCGTTACCAGGAAGAGTCGTCCCTGATCTTCGCCAAACTCGAATAAGGGCAGGATATGTTCATGTTTCAGATGAGCGCTGACTTCCGCCTCGCGCAGGAAACGCGCGCGCGCCGTCATGTCATGCACCAGGTCCGAGCGAATAATTTTGATGGCGACGGGGCGACCAAAAGCGGAACGCTGGTGCGCAAGGTACACCTCGCCCATGCCGCCGGTATCGATAGGCCGGATGAGGTCATAATTGCCAAAACGCGCTCGGCTCTGATCTTCCATAAGCGGTCCGTGCTGTTCTTTCATATCCTACTTACCTTCAGTGAGTAGATATACGTTTGCATAACGCTCTCTATAAGAATAGACGAATATTATACCGTTTTCGTCAAAGATCAAGTATATTTTTTGAGATGTAAAGAAGAGACAGCATCAATTGTCATGACACACGCTGGTAGATACTCTTCTCAGGTGCAAGTATAACACCTCCGTCCTGTAGGGACAAGGGGCAGATGTGGAGGGGAGTGGGGGCCTTGTGCTTGTCCTTGTGGCAACGCGATACGCCCTGGTTGCGTGAGGCATGATGGTCATCTGCCAACGAGGACAAGCACAGGCCCCTGCATCCACCTACCCTCGAAAAACATTGACTGCATTTTGCAATAAAAAAGCAGCGCCTCTATTACTGTTGAGACGCTACCTGTATATCGGCGATAACGAGAGAGGGATTATCAGGCTAATGGAGCAATGGTTTAGTTGGTACCCTCATCTTCCTGCTCATTAAGCAGATAGCTGCGGGCTTCTCTGGAATTTTGCGCAATGCTTATTTTAACAATCAAACCATCAAGCTCATCAGGGTCGTCAATCACAGCGGCCTGCCCTTTCGCCAATCGCACTAATTTTGGAAAACGCGCTGTGACTACATGCATAAGAGTCTGGCGAAGAGCCTCTAATTGTCCTTTTTCCCTGCCCTCTTTAAGTCCTTTTTCCCTACCTTCTTTAAGCCCCTCTTCAAGCCCTTCCTTGATAATATCCTGAAAAGCTGGTGTCTCTCGTAACATATCGTACATCATTGCAAACCTCCTTCTAAGCCATATCTGGTCAACCTTATTACGCTTTCCAAAAGCCAATGAGGCTAATCCATAAGCTAATGTAAGTAGTTCAGTTTTCGGTTCTTCCCCAGGCGGCATTAATCCAGCAATCACATCTTCCACTATCTCTCGCCGCGCTCCACCTTTTGTTAGTGGCAACAGAGGAAGTAATCCCGGCAAATCTTTTTGCGCAAGCTCTATGGTAAGTATTTCCCAGAGCTTTGTTACTTCAAAATCAAACCGATGTACCACTCGACCAGTAGGAAAATCCCGTGTCAGGGGAGATTCCGCCACTTCACCATCTCTCTTCAGGTAGAGAACAATTGACCATACAGGACACCTGTATTGCCGGGTTCCTTTCAAATTATACTCCCATAAGCGTTCGGCCATCTGGGAATCACTGCTTCGTTGGAACTCGACATGCAATAGCGCTTGTACTCCATTTAGCATAACTTCAAACAGGATATCCGAATAAATTGCTTCGCTTTCGTCTCCATCCAATTCAGGAGACACTATTCTAATAAAGTGACAGCCCGGTAGCAACCATTCCGCAAAATCTCTGGGAGCTGCTCTGAACAACCGCTTCATGCTCCTATCCCACAGCTTCGCCAAACCCAATATCTCCCTTATTACTTTCTTCTCAAAGTGTAACATAGCGGAAGCCGCCTGTCGAGAGAGAAAAGAGCAATATTTTAAAACATAGTCAAAGCTACTTAACGAAGAGCTTAACTCTCTGTATTTGGTTAAACTAACCGAATATGTTCTGCGTAAAAAGAATAGTATACTAATGAGAGCATTCGTTTTGTCATGTAAACCAGAGGAGAACATCACCATGTGCGGTCGTTTCACGCTTAAAGTTGATATTGAGAGAATTGCCAGTACGTTCGGCGTTGAGCCGACCTTGAATACTGTGAAGCGGTATAATATCGCGCCAACTCAGAACGTTGTATCGATTGTGCGTAACGGAGAGGCGCACCTGGCCGAATTGCGCTGGGGCCTTATCCCCTCGTGGGCGAAGGACGAATCCATCGGCTCGCGCATGATTAACGCCAGGGCCGAGTCGTTGACGGAGAAGCCCAGCTTCAAGGGGCTGCTGCGTTCGAAACGCTGCCTGATTGTGGCCGATGGCTTTTATGAGTGGAGGCAGGAGAACGGCTCCAAGACGCCCATGTATATCACCATGAAGGATGACGAGCCGTTCGCCTTCGCCGGTCTGTGGGACACCTGGAAAAGCCCTGACGGGCAGCAGTTGCGCACCTGCACGATCATCACCACCCAGCCTAACCAGGTCGTCGCGTCCATCCATAATCGTATGCCTGCCATCCTCTTGCCAGAGGCGCGTGAAGCCTGGCTCGATCCCGCCATCAAGGATGAACATCTGCTGACGCACTGGCTCGCGCCCTATCCATCGGATGCCATGACAACACGCGCGGTCTCGCGCCTGGTCAACGACCCCAAACATGATAGCGCCGACATATTGGCATGATGGGCTATCGTCCTGAGTGAGCCTGCTGTCCTTCACGCCGGCCTGCCACCCTTCACGCCTCAGCCTGTCATTCTGAGCGAAGCGAAGAATCTCTC
>JBOGTO010000228.1:0-2503 GCA_050695155.1 Ktedonobacteraceae bacterium | reverse complement strand
GCGCCGCATTTATCGTTTTATATAGAATAAAATCAGGAGACCCATACATGCATGACCATGCGAGAGTCGTAATTATCGGCAGTGGCATCGCCGGTTCCAGCATCGCTTATCACCTGACGGAGCGCGGGTGGCGCGATATTGTTGTGCTTGAACAGGGGGCGTTGATCGGGGGGACGACTTCCCACGCGCCCGGCCTGGTGGGGCAGTTACGCTCCTCGGTCAGCCTGACAAAGATGCTGGTGTATAGCGTCTCGCTCTACAAAACGCTGTCTGTCGATGGCAAGCCGGGCTACAATGGTGGCGGTAGCCTGCGCCTGGCCTCTTCGAAGGAGCGCATGGAAGAACTGCAACGGCAGGTGGGTTTCTCGAAAAGCGTGGGATTGGAGGCGGAACTGATTAGCGCGGGCGAAGCAAAGCGTATGTTCCCTATGATGAGCCTGCATGGGGTCGATGGCGCATTATGGCTACCCACCGATGGCTCCGCAAAAGCGACTATCCTGGCGCAGGCAATGGCGGACAAAGCGCGCGAGCGTGGCGCGACCTTCTATGCCAATACGCGCGTGAGCGGCATCGAGATTGTCAACGGCCACGTGCAGGCCGTCGATACAACGCAAGGGAGCATTCGTACTGATATTTTAGTGGTGGCGGCAGGCATCTGGTCGCCGCGTATCGCGCGTATGGCGGGTATCTCGATGCCGCTTATCCCTATGCAGCACCAATATGCGCAAACCGGCCCATTGCCCGAACTGGCAAACGGCATGAGCGTACCCAACTTGCGCGACCCTGACAACCTGGTCTATTTCCGGCAGGATGGTGAAAGCCTGGTGCTGGGCGGCTACGAACGCGATCCCCTGCCTTTCGATTTCAACATGATTCCTGATAGCGACAATCCTACCGTGTTGCCATTCGACCCACCGCGCTTCAACAGTCTGATGCGCGGCTGTATCGAGCGCGTTCCCGCTCTGCGCGATGTCGAACTGGTCAAGCGCGTCAACGGGTTGGAGTCCTTCACGCCCGACGGCGAATTTATCCTGGGCGAATCGCCGGAGGTCAAAGGTTTCTGGGCGGCCTGCGGCTTCTGCGCGCATGGCGTTTCGGGCGCGGGCGGCGTGGGCAAGATGATGGCGGAATGGATTATCGACGGTGAGCCGGGCCTTGACCTGTGGCACATGGATATACGGCGCTTTGGTGCTTACACCGCCAGCCGCCGCTACATCGCTACGCGCGTCCACGAAGTCTACAGCACGTACTACGACGTGAGCTATCCTATGCAGGAACGCAGCAGCGCGCGCAAACTGCGTCTCAGCCCGGTGTACGCGCGCCTGGTAGAATTGGATGCGGTCTTTGGCGAAAAGTCGGGCTGGGAACGTCCGAACTGGTTCGAGCGCAACGAGGCGCTGGCCGAGGGACAGGACTGGCCGGTTCCCTACGACTGGGCCAGCCGCTACTGGTCACCCGCTATCGGCGCGGAACACCAGGCCACACGCGAGCGCGTCGCCATGTTCGACGAGACCTCCTTCAGTAAAATAGAGATAAGCGGTTCAGGCGCGTTGGCCTTCCTGCAACGTATCACTGATAACCAGATGGATCAGCCGGTGGGTGCCATCACTTATACGCAGATGCCCAATAAGCGCGGCGGCATCGAGTGCGACCTGACGGTGACAAGACTTGCCAGCGACCGTTTTCAGATCGTCACCGGCACGGCTTTCGGCAATCATGACCTGGCCTGGATTCGCGCGCACGCGCCCACCGACGGCTCGGTCTACCTTAATGACATAACATCGAGTCGCTGTTGCATCGGCGTGTGGGGGCCACGCGCGCGCGATTTGATGCAGCAGGTCAGCGACAACGACTTCTCGAACGCTGCTTTTCCCTATCTGACCGCGCAATATGTCACCATCGGCGATATTCCCGCGCTGGCTTTGCGCGTCACCTACGTGGGCGAACTGGGCTGGGAGATTTACGCTCCTATGGAATACGGCCTCAAACTGTGGGATACGCTGTGGGAAGCTGGTCAACCGCTGAGGATGCTGGCAGCAGGCTACCGCGCTATCGAGTCGCTGCGCCTGGAAAAAGGCTATCGCTACTGGAGCGCCGATATTCACTCCGAATACAACCCCTACGAAGCGGGCTTAGGTTTCGCCGTGAAGCTGCAAAAAGGCGACTTCAACGGCAGAGCCGCGCTTGAGCGCATCAAAGCGCAGGGCGTCACGCGCAAACTGTGCTGTCTCGTGCTGGATGATGCCGCCGCCGTTGCACTGGGCGGCGAACCACTGCTGGACGGCGAGCAAGTGCTGGGCCACATCACCAGTGCGGGCTATGGCTATACTGTGCGTCAGAGCATCGCCTACGGCTACCTCCCTATCGCCTACGCCGTGCCTGGTACGCGCATCGATACACAATTGTTTGGCACGCGCTACGCGGCTACCGTGATGAAAGAGCCATTGTACGATCCCAAAAACGAGAAGATCAAGGCGTAAATATCAGATTGATGAATAATGGC
>JBOGTO010000227.1:0-5849 GCA_050695155.1 Ktedonobacteraceae bacterium | reverse complement strand
CTTTTACATAGTCCTGACTGCGTATAGCCTGAATAGATAGAAAGCATCCAATTCGTCAGGCTTGTGGTATACTTATTTATTGTGTAATGCTTAAATCAAATCACCTGTTTGTAAATATCAATCATTCTGGTACAGATGTTGTCACGTTGACCAATTTAAGAAAGAATCCATTCAGTGATCCCTTTGTGTTGTAGGAGGGTATCGTATGCGTCATCTGGATGCTTCTCCGCGTGGTCTGCTCAAGCTGCCTTTCGGGGTGCGCTTTAGTATTGCATTTTTGAGCGTTGCATTGATTCTCTTCTTGTTTATGATGCTTCCCATACCTGCCCGCACACCCTCCATGTTAGCTATTCCGATGGCAATCGTCGCGTGGATGTTCAGGAAGCGTGGCGCGTTCATCTGCCTTGTGAGTATGGTAATTGTACTCTGGCTCTTTTATGCCTACGAGTTGCATAGTATGCTGCTGACTACCGCTTTGACCGCCTCTTTCATTGCAGGTACGCTCGCGCTGGTGATCGTTGGCATTCTGGTGAGTTTGCTGCGCGATACTATAGATTGGGCGGACGCGGCCAGGTTAGAAACGGCTCGCGCTCTTGAGCAGCAGCGGAAGTTGAATCAGGCCAAAGACCGGCTCATTATGAATGTCAATCACGAGTTGCGCACACCCCTGACCGCTATCTCCGGGTACATAGACCTCCTCATACAGTGGAACGAAAAGCTTGACGACGAGGCGCGTCTGAAGTTCCTCAGAAATACGCTGGATAGTTGCGATGATCTGCAAATGTTAATCAGTAATGTGCTGGATGCTTTGCAAATCGATATGGGAACGGATCACCTCACCATACAAAGATTTTCAGTTCTTGACGAGGTACGAGAGGTACTCACGCATACTAACCCCGCCTGGCTCCAATCCCATCGGGTTCATGTGGCTATCTCCGAAAAGCTAACTATGCAGGCTAATAAACAGTACTTTCGCCAGGTTCTGCGCAATTTGCTCTCCAACGCTTTTAAGTACGCGCCAAAAGATACGGAAGTAATTGTGAGCGCTGAACCCTGCGCTCCAGGCGTGCCATCGGGTAATACAGCGCCGCAGGTCTGTATTCGGGTGAAAGATGCTGGCCCCGGCATTCCACCCGATGAACTTCCCAACCTGTTCGGCCAGTTTGTGCGCCTCGAACGTGACCTCTCCGGTCCAGTGCGCGGGAGCGGTCTGGGACTCTATATCAGCAAACAGATGGTGGAGTCGATGGGGGGCCGCATCTGGGCGGAAAGCGCGGGCATACCCGGACAGGGAAGCTGCTTTTATTTTACCCTGCCCTCCGGTATCTCCCAGAAGTTGATAGATGCTATTGCTCAGGCTGAGTCTATGCCATCAGTCTCGAATTGAGACGCCCCGCCCGTGACGCCAGCGCCCCACCCCGTGACACCCACCAGGGGCGTCACTACATTTCGCCAGCGCCCCACCCCCGCTCTCCTCACCTTGCTAGAGGTGCGGTGAGGGGAGGATGGGCGGTATTCCCACATGTAGGGATGCCCCTCGTGGGCATCCGGGGTGGGGAGGAGGCCGTCTCAATTCTGCGCGAATGTATCGATCATCAGTTTCACGTCGTCGCCGAGGGGGTAGAGAATGGGGCAGGTGCAGCCGTTGCGATTGTACTCTTCCACTTTGGCGCAGACTTCGTCGGGCGTGCCACTGGCGGTGATACGCTCGATCAATTCGTCCGGCACAAACTGCATGGCCTCGTGAATTTGCTCTTTAGTGGCGGGCCAACCAAGGATGGTTTGTATCTTCTGCACAGTTTCCTGTGGTGTGCCACTGGCATGGGCGATGTGCGGCTGCTGCGCGAGGTATTGCGTAATCAATTCTTTGGCGGCCTGTACCGCGCGGTGATGGTCGTGATCTATAGAGCACACAATCAATTGCGGGCGGTCGATGTCGTCCAGCGCGCGCCCGGCCTTTTTCGCGCCGATTTCGATATGCTTCAAGGCATCAGTATTGTATTCGGGTGGTACGCAATAATTGAGCGCGACGCCGTCGGCTATTTCGCCCGCCAGTTCCATCATGCCCATATGCGTTGCGCCAATGTAAATCGGCACGTTGCGCGGCTCGCGGCGACCATGCACGACATCAAGTTCAATGCCATCCACATAATGAAATTCGCCATGAAAGGTGACGCGCTCCATATTGAGTAGTCGCCGCAGTACTTCGATGGTCTCGCGCATGGCCTTGATCGGTTTTTTGCGTTCAACACCTACACTTTTCGCCAACGGGTCCCACCACGCGCCAATGCCGCAAATAATGCGATCTGGAGCAAGGTCATCGAGCGTCAAGAAAGTCGCAGCCAGCAATCCGATATTGCGCGTCCAGTTGTTGATGACCCCGCTGCCAATCTTCACGCGCGAGGTGACCGCCGCGAACGCCGCCATCGGCACAATCGCATCACGCACGAGGCGCGATTCCGCCTGCCACACCGCCTCGAATCCGCGCTGCTCAGCATACTGCGCGTATGCCATGCCTTCGCGGATTTCATGTTTATCTTGCAGGTACATTGCTACGCGAGCCATATCTGTCTCCTTCACCCACTACGGACTATCAATTTAAGCTCTATTTTATCACATCAACATTATTGTATGTAGGCCGTACCAGGACGGGGCGGAGCAACGGCCTTTCGCTGGGAGGTTTGTTGGGAAAGGAACCGGTACGCCTTTCATCCTTCGCTTTGTGCTGTCATTCTGAGCGCAGCGAAGAATCTCTCGTCAAGCTTCACGCAGATTCTTCGCTGCGCTCAGAATGACAGGTGGCAAGGGATGACAGTCCCTGACGATCATCTCGTTGCAAACAATCTTCTGGTTGAAAGGCAAGCTCTAGTAATGACTGGAAACGTTGCTCCAAAAAGGGGCTAGACAGGTATGGTATGCTTAGGAAGTGCTGTATAGCGTATTGTTGCTCAGAGTAGATTTTTTATTGGAAGCTGCGCGATACAGAATGTTGTGGGGCTGATGAGACCTGATACATCGGGTCGGCCCCGGAGTTGAGAAAGATACATGTCTATGAACGATCAAACCCTGTATTGTCGCGATTGCAACCAGGAATTTACTTTCACGGTTGGCGAACAAGAATTTTACGCGAGCCGTGGGCTGACCAATGCGCCAAGCCGCTGCCCGGAGTGCCGCGCCGCGCGTAAGCAATCTGGCGGTGGCGGATATAGCGATCGCGGGAATCGCGGCGGTGGCTACGGCGACCGCGAACCCCGTCAGATGTACAGCGCCACCTGCGCAAGCTGTGGCCGAGAGGCGCAAGTGCCTTTTCAGCCGCGCGAAGACCGGCCCGTCTATTGCAGCGACTGCTACCAGTCGCAAGGCTCTGGTCGCAGCAATAACAACCGCCGCTCGCGCTGGTAGTTCTGGTGACAGAAATTTTAGTGCATCCCGGCGATTCTTTTGAGTTCGTGCTCAAGCGGTTCAAGCGTAAGGTGCAGGAAGCCGGCATTCTGTCGGAGGCGCGGCGTCGGAGACATTTCGAGAGTCCACAAGCCCGCCGGAAACGCAAAGCAGAGGCGCAACGTCGGAGGCGTCGGCGCGTTCATTGAGCAGGTCTTCTTATCGCTATTTTCACATGGTATCAGGAAGGTTTTGCGTTGAAAATGAACGGCCAATCCCGAACCTTTGTCAAGCAAGTCCAACAGGATTTGCTGGCACTTAGCGATGCTGACCTCTATCGCACCATTCATCAGTGGGTAGATGGGAAAAACATATCCGGGCAATATCCCGCTGTAGCAGAGGATACTCTATGCGCATTGGGCTATATCCGTGTAGCAGCAGAGACCTCCCTATCCATTGATGAGCCTGGAGCAACAGATGAGATGCCGGTGATATGGCAACCGCCTTCACCGGCTACCCTGCGCACCCTGCTTACCGATATGGACGTGAACCTGTTTGCTCAGCACGTAATCGCGCTGGCATATCGCTCCCTCCACTCTGTATACCCCGAATGGTATGAAGGGCTGACTTTTAATGCCCACCTTGCCAACTACCTGCGCCAGATACGCGTATCCTGGCACCCGCGCCCCGTTGATATTACAACCACCAGAAATCCGTATCCAGGCAGGTAGCCCATCACTACATCAGACCTGCAAGAACCTCGCAATCCGCCCGCGTATCCCACGCGGGGTTAGCCCAACATCAGCGTCGTGATCTTGCGGCGTGCCATAATGTTCTAATACGCGGTATGGCACACCGATACTTTCAAGGCGCACGGGTGTGTTCTGCATAGCAGCGCAGATGTCACGCGCCAGCACACCCTCGTAGTAAGGTTCCACCACCACGATATTGCTGCTGCGCCCGACTTCGCGTAGCGTCTTGCCATCGAATGGCGCGACGGTGGTGCAGTAAAGCACGGTCACGTCCATATCCTCGACGGCTGCCAGCGTTGGAGCGAGCATCGGCCCGACGGCTATCACGGTAGCCTGCGTCCCCCGTCTCACTACCGTCAGCTTGCCAAATTGCGTGGGTGTTTCAAAGGGATTTTTGCTGAGACTGAGACGATAGTAGGTGTTTGCGCCGTTGCCATATGACTCTCGGAATAGCGCGTCAAATTCGGCAGGCGTGCCTGGCACGACAATTTGCATACCGGGTAGTCCATGCATGATATGCACATCGCCCGGTCCCTGGTGCGTCATGCCCTCCGTACTGTAATCGTAAGATGCCCCGGTACTGATAAACTTGCCGCTAAGCTGCTGGTAGCAAAAATCGTCCTTGATCTGCTCAAATGGCCGCTCGACCAGGAAAGGGATAAAGGAATGCATCACCGGTATGAACCCTTCGAGCGCGAAACCGGCTCCCACGCTTATCATGGTTTGCTCCATAATGCCCAGATTAAACAGGCGTTCGCGCACCTCCTGCTGCTGGCTGTGAAACAGTTCATCGCTAATATCAGCCAGCACAATCACCATTCTTTTATCGTGCAGCAGCATATCTTCCAGCGTTTCAACCATTTGTTGGCGCATCATCGTTTGCATAACTATAGCTCCTTCTAACCAATCTCGGCCACGATAGCCGTAGGGCGCTCATCGTCCACATGCGTAAGCGCGTCGTAAATCTGGTCATGGTCGCGGCCATTGATAGTAGTGGCAGCCCAGCCAAAGGCAGCGAATTTAGCCGCCAGGTCGCCCAGTTCCACCGAGCTTGAGTGATTGTTGATGGCGATACAGGTGAGGTTGGAGAGATGGCGATGGCCTGCCTGTAAGATGGCTTCCCAGGTGCTGCCCTCGTTGCATTCGCCGTCTCCAATCAGCGCGAAGACGCGGCGGTCACTTTGCTTGAGGCGCAAAGCCAGCGCCATACCAACGGCCATCGGCAGGCCATGTCCCAGCGAGCCGGTCGATGCCTCGACGCCCGGTACCTGGTTGCGATCAGGATGCGCCCCCAGAATGCCATCCCACTGCCGGAATTTCTTGAGTTCGGCGACCGGGAAAAAGCCCTTATCCGCCAGGATTGCATAGTACGCTACCGGGCCATGTCCTTTGCTCAGCACAAAGCGGTCGCGCTCCTCGCTGCGCGGGTTGCGCGCATCGTAGCGCATGACGCGATCATACAGCACCCACAGCACATCCAGCGTCGAATATGAGCTTTCATCATGCTTCTCATCGCCGACCTGTTCTCTCAATAAAGGTCCCAAATGTTCTCTCACGTTTGTCATATGTAGTTTGCACCTCGATTATTAGATTGGATGGTTGTTTGCCGCCCCTTGTCCCCAATGATTTTTGCCGCCCAAAACCGGTAATAGACGTAACTCCGACCTGTAGGGACACGGGGCGGGGTTGGGTGGATGCGGGGGCCTTGTGCTTGTC
>JBOGTO010000226.1:0-29775 GCA_050695155.1 Ktedonobacteraceae bacterium | reverse complement strand
GAACTGTGCCTATCGAATGCAACGTTGCATTCGATAGGCACAGTTCATTAGATAACTATGTTATAATACTCTCCGAACACTCGTTCTTAATACATGTAGGCAACCTTTAGCTGTTCGGAGTAGTGATAAACATGCCCATACGCCAACTCGCGCCCGATGTGGCCGCCAAGATTGCGGCGGGGGAAGTCGTCGAGCGGCCCGCCTCCGTTGTCAAGGAATTGATTGAGAATAGCATCGACGCGGGGGCGACGCAGATTCGCGTTGACCTGGCGAATGGCGGACTCCAGTTGATACGCATTACCGATAATGGTTGCGGTATCGCAGTCGATGAATTGCCCCTGGCTTTGTCACGACATGCGACCAGCAAGGTTGCCAGCATCGATGACCTGGAACGCATTCGCTCGCTGGGGTTTCGCGGCGAGGCGCTTGCCAGCATCGCCGCCGTTGCCGAAGTGACGCTGCTCAGTCGCTACCATGAGGCCGGGCAGGGAGCGCAGATACAGGCGCAGAACGGGCAAATCTCCGAGGTGACGGCAGCAGCATCGCCTATTGGTACGACCGTCACTGTGCGCAACCTGTTTAGCGCGGTTCCGGCGCGTCTCAAATTCCTGAAAAGTCGCAATGTGGAGGTCAGCCACTGCCATCACCTGCTGGAACAGTACGCGCTGGCCTACCCTGAAATCCGTTTTAGCGTGACGAGCGACGGACGACAGATTTTCGCCACGCCCGGCGATGGGCAACTTTCCAGCGTATTGATCGATATTTATGGCCTGCAAGTCGCCGAGCAGATGACGCCTATCAGCAGCCTGGATGGGTTACGCGACGACGACCCCGCGCGTCCCGTTGTGAGTGGCTATACCAGCCTGCCGACCTGTTATAAAAGCACGCGCCAGCACATGTCATTCTTCGTCAATCGCCGCTGGGTAATGAGCCATATGCTCAGTTATGCCGTCGAGGAAGCTTATCACTCGCTCTTGCTGGCTGGCCGGCATCCCATCGCGGTCATCAATATCGCCATTGATCCCTCCCAGATTGATGTCAACGTTCACCCGGCCAAAACCGAAATCCGCTTTTTACGGGAACGGCGCGTCTACGCCGCCATCCTACGCGCCGTGCGCCAGGCCGTATTGCAAGAGGCAGGGATGCCTCAATGGGACAACGATTCTGTAGGAGACCATCAAGGTTCAATCGATGACGAAGCCGGACGCCCACCAGGGGTGTCCCTACACGCCGAAATGGTCCAGATGGGGAGCGACAATCCATCAAGGATGCAGAACGGACATGAGGATGATTTTGACCTGCCCGACGAAGATGCGCTTTATCGTCAATCGGGTATCAATGAGAGCGCGGATGTAAAAACGGTGAATCGCGTTCCTACAGAAGACGAAAATGGTGTTGCGTTCCCCCAGGACAATCCCTGGCTGACCGTTACCGAAGAGGAGACGGGTAGCAGGCCCCCCATGCTTTCGCGCTTGTGGCAGAGCCATGTACGCGGGAACGATGTAGGGGCGACCCTTGTGGTCGCCCGCCCTGCTTCGCCTGGCGCTGACGAGATTGCCAGCGTATCTAAAATGTCGCGTCTGCCAGTGTTGCGCGTTATAGGCCAATTGTCGCAGAGCTACATCGTGACCGAGGGGCCAGAGGGTATGTATCTTGTCGATCAGCACGCGGCGCACGAGCGCATCCTGTTGGAGCGCATGGTGGCGGCGTTGCAGGCGCGTTCCGCCCTGTCGCAATTATTGTTGACACCCATCAAGCTTGAACTGGCTCCCTCTGAACTGGAGGCTATCGAAGAACATCTTGAGCAATTGACGCATATCGGTTTTACGCTGCAATTGCGCGATAATGCTTTGCTCGAAGTGAGCGCGGTGCCGGATGTGCTTATCAAGCAGATGAATGCGCGTTCATTGCGCGAACTGCTGGCCGAGCTGACCGCGCCGGAGAACCTGGGTCATAACGAGACATGGGAGGAACACGCGCTGGCAAACGTAGCCTGCAAAGCGGCCATCAAAGCCAACTATTTCCTGACGGTGAGCGAGATGCGCGAGATGATCGAGCAACTGGGATGCACCAATGCGCCCTATAGCTGCTGTCATGGACGCCCGACGATGGTGCAGTTTAGCCTGTCCGCCCTGGAGCGCGAGTTTGGGAGACGCTAGTGTTTGCCGAAGTACTGACCTCCGCCGCCAGTTGGAACACCGAAGAACCTCTGCTGACCTATAGTGTGCCACCCGCGCTTGAACAAGAGCTACAGGCCGGGCAACTGGTTGCCATACCCTACGGAGAACGCCTGGTCGAGGGGATTGTATGGAATATTACCAGTGATGCCGAAGACATCGAGATTCGTCCCATCTCCACTATTCTTGATCTCGAACCGGCTCTGTTGCCGCATCAACGTCAACTGGCAGAGTGGATGGCGATGTATTACGTAGCGCCGTTGGCCTTTGTCGCGCAAATTATGCTGCCCCCTGGCTTAATGCAGCGTTCAAAAGTAGCCCTGCGCTTGATTATCGATGACCATTCAGCCATAGATGCGCAGGAGCAGCCACAGCCATTGACCAGCACGCGCGCCTTGATCGGTCTGCTGCTGGCGGACGGCGAACTGGACGTGGAGCGTTTGAAGGAGATGTTGGGGCCGAAACGCTCGAAAGAGGTGCTGAAAGAAGCTCTGGAGAGCGGATTGATCGCGCGCGAGGCCCAGTTGCACATGCCCCGCACCCATGCGCGTCGCAAACGTATCGCGCGCCTGCTCATGCGTGGTGAGGCTCTGGCGGCGTGGAAGCAGCGTACAGAGGCGCGCGTACAGGCCAGCCTGCCCGAACCAACGGCGGTGCCTCTCGCGCCAGATAACGTCAGGAGACGCCCTGCAAAGCCCGACCCCTGGGCCATTCCAGGTTCCTCTACTGCCTTTACTCTCACGCGCGAGAACAAAGAAGGGTTACTGGCGCAACACCAGTTGGCAGCCATTGACCTGCTGGAACATGACCGGCCAGATGCCAGCGCCGACGCGCACTGGACCGCCCACGCGCTCTGCAAAGCCAGCGGACTGACCGCTGCGCAACTGCAAGTGCTACAGCGCGAAGGCCTTATTGCCTTTGAAGAAATTGAGACGTGGCGCGACCCCTTGATGGGGCGCAACATCCCGGCCAGCCATCCCTTGCCCTTAACGCCCGGTCAACAAGCGGCCCTCGCGCAAATTGTAGGGATGGACTCAAAAAAGCCCATTTTATTGCATGGCGTTACGGGCAGTGGCAAGACGGAGGTGTACCTACAGGCGCTGGCGGCCATTATTGCGCGGGGCAAGCGTGGCATCATGTTAGTGCCGGAGATCGCTTTGACGGCGCAGGCTGTCTACCGGTTCGTGGGGCGTTTTCCGGGGCGCGTGGCGATCATTCACAGCGCCCTGTCTGCTGGAGAACGTTACGACGAGTGGCGGCGTATTCGTGCTGGCAAAGTGGACGTGGTGATCGGTTCGCGTTCCGCCCTCTTCGCGCCTGTGCCAGATTTAGGTATGCTGATACTGGACGAGGAACACGAACCGGCCTATAAGCAGAGCGAGCGCAGGCCGACGTATCACGCGCGCGAGGCTGCTATCACGCTGGGGCGTATGCTCGATATTCCAGTCGTATTGGGCAGCGCGACGCCCTCGGTCGAGTCGTTTTACCGCGCTGACCGGCAGGCATATCGCTTGATCGAGTTACCAGATCGCATTGGCGCGACTCTGCCACCCGTCGAGATCATCGATCTGCGCGATGAGTTGCACGCGGGCAATACCAGCATTATCAGCCGTCGTTTGTACAGCGAGATTGAGCAAGTGATGAGCCGGGGACAGCAGGCCATTCTCTATCTTAACCGGCGCGGCGCGGCGAGTTGCGTGCTATGCCGCGAGTGTGGCTTCGTGGCGATGTGTGATAAATGCGATGTGCCGCTCACCTATCATGCCACCGAGCGCATATTGCTCTGTCACTACTGCAACAGCCAGAGCAAAGTTTTGCGCCTCTGCCCGCAATGTGGCAGCGAAAGTATGCGCTATTTTGGGCTGGGTACCGAGAAAGTGGTTGATACCATCCAGCGCAGTTTTCCCGCCGCGCGTCTGTTGCGCTGGGACCGCGATACGGCCAAAAATCGCCGCGCCCATGAGCAATTATTAGACCGTTTCGCCAACCGCGAGGCCGACATCCTGGTTGGCACACAGATGATTGCCAAAGGGCTTGACCTGCCCGGCGTAACGCTGGTCGGCGTCATCTCCGCCGATATTGCCCTGATGCTGCCTGATTTTTCAGCTTCGGAACGCGCCTTCACCTTGCTCACACAGGTGGCGGGGCGCGCCGGACGCGGCGAGGAGGCCGGGCAGGTCATTATCCAGACCTTCAATCCGCAGCATTTTTGTATCGACGCCGCCTCGCGCCACGATTACCACGAATTTTACGCCGCCGAGATCGAGGCGCGCCGTCGCTATGGCTATCCCCCCTTTCGCCAGTTCGTCAAATTCACCTATAGCCACGAGACGCGCCGCCGTTCCCAAAACGAAGCTCTGCTGCTGCGCGAAAAGCTTGATGGCTGGATCGCGCGCCTGGGCCTGGCGCAGACCGACATCGTCGGCCCCGCGCCCGCGCTGATGGAGCGCGTCAACGGCAAGTATCGCTGGCAGATGATCGCGCGCGGCCCCGACTTGCATCCCCTCCTGCGCGTGATCGATACACCCGACTGGGAAGTTGATATTGATCCCGTAAGCACGATGTAGCAGGCTAATGTTTTGCCCGCGCCTTCAGATCAGCCAGTTCTGAGCGGAATGCCATCTCCAATTCGCGGCGGCGATTCGCTGGCAAGAAGCTATATCGAATGCTATTCAACAGAATTTCGTCGATAGCTGGCACATCTAGCCCAAATTGGGTTGCCAGCAGGGTTACTTCCTGATTCATCGTAGTATTGAAAAGGGGCGGATCATCGGTGCTGACGGTGATAGTAACGCCTTTTGCGTAGAATTGCGGTAGTGGATGGGCTGCGTAAGAGGGGTAGACTCCGAGGTAAATATTGCTGGTTGGCGTAATATCTAAGGGGATGTGCTGCTGTGCGAGATAATCTACCAGCGCCGGGTCTTCGATGGCGCGCACTCCATGCGCGATGCGTTCCGCCCCTAGAGCGGTAATCGCGCCCCGGATGCTGTCTGGTCCCGCCATTTCGCCCGCGTGCGGTGCGCTGTGCAAACCGGCGGCGCGGGCGTGCTCGAACCAGGGAGCGAAAGGCTCCGGCGGCGCGCCTGCTTCCGAGCCTGCCAATCCGAGCGCTACCACGCCGTCATCCTTCCCTTCAATCGCCACACTGGTAACATAGTCGGCCATGGGGCGTGCGCGCGTCGCATCCAGCCAGCGCCGCACAATATTGAAGATCCAGTTGATCTCTACGTTGAAGTCGGCCTGCGCTCGCGCTCTACCACGCTGCATACCGGAGAAATAAACATCGTGCGGCACACCCAGCAGATGATGCGTGGCGGGTGTAACTGTCACTTCGGCGTAACGGACATGCTGGCGCGCCATCTCCGCGCCAAACTCGTAGACGATCTGCTCATAATCTTCGCTCGTCCTCAAACAACCAGTCACCATGATGAAGGTTTCGATGAAATGATCGAAGTCACGATAGGCGAAGCGTTGTCGCAACTCCGCCTCGTTCTCTACGGGCAAAGCGATAGCGTTGCGCCTGGCAATAGCGAGCGCCGTTGCTGGCCGAATGGCTCCCTCAAGGTGAACATGCAATTCGGCCTTTGGCGCGGCTTGTACATAGCTTTCGAGCGACATTGCTAGCTCCAGCTAATAAATCTGGTGGGAGTCACACGGATAACTTCCGAATATTCTGCCGCCAACTCTTCGGGGTTAGATTGCATATTCTCGATAAGCTTCGCATACTTTGCCACGTAGATCGGGTCATCCATGGTCTGCTCTGACTTGCCGAGTAGTTCGGCTTTGCCCTCAATAATGACCACATCATCTCCGTCATCGGCGGTATTGAGGGCCAGAGACACATTCGTATTGCGCTGTAAGTTGCGCATCTTGCGGTTGCCTGGCTGGCTATAAATAGTGATGGTTGCTCCATCCCAGAAAAACCAGACGGGTACCAGGTGCGGGCGTCCATCCGGGCGCACTGTACTCAGCCAGATAATCGGCTCTGTGCGCAATCGTTCGTCTATATGAGCATCTTTCGGCTTAGATAGGTCAAGCGACATGTTATTCTCCATTTCAAGCAAATCCACCTTACCAATGACAGGCCCGAACTTGTTCGTTAAAGTTCATCAGGGTAGGCTACCACAAGGTAGCGAGAAGAGAGTTTTTGATTCCTCAACACCTTATAATACAATAGTGGTAGAGACTCTATTCCTTTATGGTCGGGAGTATGCGAAATGGGTAGAGTGATCGTTCTGGGCAGCACCATTACTGACCTTGTGGCACGCGCGCACCGCCTGCCTTTGCCTGGAGAGGCACTTATCGGCGATGATTTCACGACCTATCTGGGTGGCAAGGGCTTCAACCAGGCGGTTGCGGCGGCTCGTATGGGAGCGGATGTGACATTTATCGGGCGCGTCGGCGTTGATGCCTATGGCGATGCCTTCTCTGCCACGCTTGACAAGGAGGGTATAGACCATACACACCTTACGCGAGATGCCACAATTGGCACGGGAACCGCCTGTGTCATGATCGGCACGGATCGCGGACAGAACGCGATTATCGTGCTACCACAGGCCAATCTCACTCTGACCGCTGGCATGGTGGAAGAGGCGATGCAATCTGCACTGCAAGGTGTAGCAGGCGAGCGTACTATCTTTATGGCGCAATGCGAGATGCGCCTGGCGACCATCACCGCCGGGCTGCGCTGCGCGCGCAACGCGGGCATGACTACCGTACTGAACGCCGCGCCCGCCCCGCGCGAACCATTCTCGCAAGAGCTTTTCGCTCTGATAGATATACTGGTGGTCAATGAGTCCGAAGCCGGTACGCTTAGCAATCTGACGGTTGATACCCCTGAGAGTGCTATGGAAGCGGCTCGCCGCTTGATAGCACGCGGACCAGCGCATGTGATTGTCACGCTGGGCAAGCAGGGTAGCATCTGGAGCAGCAGAAAGGTAGGAGAGGAAGAGCTAAATCACAAGTGGATACCCGCAATTCCGGTTACTCAGGTGGATGCCACCGCTGCCGGAGATGCCTTCTGCGGCGCACTGGCCGCGCAACTTGCGCAGGGGCTGCCAATAGAAGAAGCATTACACCAGGCTAGCGTGGCTGGCGCGCTGGCTGTGACGCGCCGGGGCGCGTTCCCATCTCTGCCAACGCAGGAAGAGGTTCAGACATTTTTGGCATCAAGCTCGCGGTAGGTTTCATAAATTATGAGCGGGTGTCACTATTTCCAACGGCAAAACGTCACAAGAGTAGAGAGTATAATGAGAAATAACAGGCAATATTAGATAAGGACTGGCTTTATGCATAAAATTTCTAACCGAAATCGTATATATAGCTCATCTCGCGGTCGCACTGGCACCATAATAGCGAGCATACTTCTGCTCTGCCTCCTACTGCTTAGCGCGTGTAGCGGCGGTGGATCAACGTCCTCAAATTCCGCGACTACTACAGCAACACCTCTGGCGACGCCGACGGTGTCTCCTACGCTGCAAAAGCAGGGAGACACGCAGTTGCAGACCTACCAGCAATGGATTGCTTTGATGCAGCAATACCAGGGCGACGTAACCACCTACCAGCAGCAGTACACAGGCGACCAACAGGCCCTCCACTCTGCTAACAACGATGCAGCCTACCAAAAGGCGCTGCATACGTTGGATACGCATGTTTCGGCCATCCAGATTCCTGCTTTGAAAACAGAAAGCAATTCCCTGTTCCAGCAATTGCAACAGGATGCGGCTAACTTTGGCAGTCAGCATACCTATCAGGACTCGTACAACAATACGACCTACCCACTCGGCTATGAATACGGACCAAATGGAGCCACCAGCCCATTGTGGCTGAAGGGCGAGCTTGATTCTGCGCAAACCCTCGCCGATTACCAGCAATTGATCGAAGACTTGAATATGGATTTAACCAATTTTCAGGCTATGACAACGGATTTTACCGACAAAACGCCGTATAACCAGGTGCATCAAACTGACATCCAACTGTTGCAGCATTACCAGTATATGAATACGAAAGTGGTCGTGATTTCGCTGGCCGAGCAGGCTGCGCGTATCTACGATAACGGGAAGCTGGTCAATGCATTCCAGGTGACGACGGGGCAGCCAGACCTGCCCACGCCTCCTGGCACCTGGTGGGTCGAGGGCAAAAAATCGCCTACCGAGTTCAAATCGACTGAACCCCAGTCTTCACCCAACTGGTACCCGCCGACGCCCATTAACTTTGCCATGCAATTCCATAGCAACGGCTACTTCATGCACGATAGCTGGTGGCGCAGCGAGTACGGCCCCGGCACAAACTTTCCCCATCTTGATCCAGGTGGCACGCAATACTCCATTCATGGCTCGCATGGCTGCGTAAACATGTCGAAGGATGATGCCGGGTGGCTCTACAACTTCGTGCAAGTGTACACCCATATCGTCATTTATTAACGAACTCAATGCTTATATTCCCTTGCCGCCTACGAGCAACATGGCGACCGCAAGGGTCGCCCAGAGAAGTGAACTTAGCACCTGGCACGGACTCTTCGCCTGTCATACTGACTCCTCACCTGTCATACTGACTCCTCGCCTGTCATTCTGAGCGCAGCGAAGAATCTCAGCGTGGCGAGGGAGATTCTTCGCTGCGCTCAGAATGACAGGCATGATGGTCCTGGAATGGGGAAGTTACCGTCCGTGGGCGACATGCGTCATCATTGTAGAGGCGACCCTTGCGGTCGCCTTGCCCTTCCCCTCCTTGCGGTCGCCATGCTCTAGCTCGCCTTTTATATCGCCTTGAGCATTCGGAAAAAACTTGCACATCACGTTGATTAGATGTGGTATCCTGTAATGTATATCTCTGAGTGGCATCATCTAATAGTAAGCGAAGTACATGGCAGACCAGACATCGCTCTTCGGGTCGGATAACTCCGCATTGACCCGCAAAAATACATCCCCAAATGGCGCAGCGCACGAACCGCTGGCAGCGCGTATGCGCCCGCGCACGCTGGACGAAATTGTGGGGCAGGAACACCTGCTGGGGCCGGGCAGGATTTTGCGCCGCAGTATCGAGGGCGATGCTACCTCATCTATGATCCTGTGGGGGCCACTATAGACGTTGGTCGCAAAGACATTCTCATAATCCTGTTCCGTCAGTTCCAGAATGAACTCGGAGGTCTGGCAGAACTTGAACAGCGTAATGGTACGTTCTACATTCAAGGCTATAGTTGTCTGCTTGCAGCAGTGGTACCGAGCCATCCAGAAGTCTGCCGTCTCTCCGAGACGTTGATCTCAGAGCTAGTTGGCCTACAGATGAAGGAGTGTTGTGACGGCAATGAGCCAGCGCGGCGCTGTTTCAGTGTGCCAAAGCGTTAGTCGTTGAGAGGAGGAGGAGGTGAAGACTGAACAGTGTACATTGCGTTCTGCATCGCGAGACAGTCCTTTGTAGATGCTATAATACAGGCTGTGATCTTGTAAAAAGATGAACAACAACACCTGAAGTCACCTGTTAGACTGACAAAGTACTCTACAGTGTAGTCCAAGACTTCATCAGTAGGTAGCGAACACCATGACGGCACCCTTTCAGAAGTCAGTGGTCTGCCCGGTCCTTATTGACCGCATCAACGACCTCGCCACGCTCCAGGCGCTGATCGATCAGGCAAAAAGTGGCATAGGGCAGGTCGTCTTGCTGTCTGGCGAAGCTGGGATTGGCAAATCGCGCCTGGTGGCTGAGATCAAAACCTCTGCTGCCGCTCACGACTTTCTGCTTGTGCAAGGCAGTTGCTTTCCGACTGATCACGCCATCCCCTACGCACCTCTCCTGGATTTTTTGCGCTCCTACCTGGTCGGTCACTCGCTTGCCATGCCTGCACCAGCGGTTCAGAAGGTCATGCAGGCCTTCCTGCCGTTGATGCCCTATGCCGGTCACTTGCTGCCGGGTTTCCCTCCTATGTCTCTGCTGCCATCACTCGATCCTGAACAGGAAAAGCGCCGCCGCTTTGAGATTCTAGCAGACTTCCTTACGTTGCAGGCGGTCGAGCAGCCTGTCTTCTTGATCGTGGAGGACCTGCATTGGAGTGACGACACCAGCCTGGAATTTCTCCATTACTTGGCGCGACGCTGCTCTGCCTATTCGCTCCTGCTCCTGCTAACCTACCGCAACGACGAGGTGCGTCCCAGCCTGAGCCATTTCCTGGCGCAATTGGATCGGGAACGACTGGCTCAGGAAGTCTCGCTCGCTCGCCTCAGGCGAGAGGGAGTCGAGGCAATGCTACGAGCCATCTTCGCGCTGCCCCACACAACACGCTTTGAGCTACTTGATCCTGTCTATACACTTACAGATGGTAATCCTTTTTTCGTTGAGGAAATCCTTACCTCACTCATCGCGTCTGGGGAGATTTATTACGCTAATGACCGCTGGGAGGGCAAACCGCTGGGCGAGTTGCACATCCCGCGCAGCGTACAGGATGCCGTGCAGCAGCGCACGGATCGGCTCAGTGAGCCCGCCAGGCAGATCTTGACCATGGCGGCTGTCGCTGGACGCCGCTTCGATTTTGTCCTGCTGCAGGAACTCACCGACCATGACGAACAGCACCTGCTCCTGTTGATCAAGGAGATGATAGCTGCCCAGCTGGTCGTTGAGGAATCGGCCGAACAGTTCGCCTTCCGCCATGCACTGACACGCCAGGCCATCTACGCCGACCTACTGGTCCGCGAACGCAAAGCGCTGCACCGTCGCATTGCCGACACGATGGAGCGCCTCTATACCCCTACACTTGAAGCACACCTGGCGGACCTGGCTTACCACTTTTACGAGGCGGGCGCATGGGAGAAGGCGCTGGCGTATGGGCAGTGGGCGGGAGAACAGGCAGAGCGCCTGTACGCCCCACATACCGCCATCGAACAGGTAACGCGAGCCCTGGATGCTGCCGAGCGCGGATCGATTCCACCCCCGGCCCCGCTCTATCGCCTGCGTGGACGATCCTACGAAACACTGGGTGATTTTGAGCATGCGCGCCTGGATTATGAGACCACGCTGCAAATGGCGCAGAGATCTGGAAATCGCCGGGCGGAATGGCAGGCCTTGTGCGACTTAGGCTTCCTATGGACAGGACGCGATTACACCCAGGCAGGGACTTATTTTCAGCCGGCACTCGCACTGGCTCGTCACATGGATGATCCGCTCATTCTGGCTCACAGCCTCAATCGCCTGGGCAACTGGCACGTGATGAATATCGATCAGCCCGGCGAAGCACTGCGCTACCACGAGGAGGCGCTCGCACTGTTTCAGCCGGCACAGGATCAGCATGGAATCGCTGAAACATACGACCTGCTGGGCATGACGAGTTTTATCGTTGGTGATTTGATTCAAGCGGCCAACTTTTATCAACAAGTTGTCGTACTCTTCCAGCAGCTCGACGACCGCCAGGGGTTGACTTCTAGCCTGGCATCGTTGGGCAATTTGGGGGGGATTCATCAGAGCGAAATGATGGTGCCGGCCACGATCAGTTTCACCGATTCTCTCTACTTTGGTGAGCAGGCCCTCCAGATCGCTCGTGAGATTGGACAGCGCTCTGCCGAAGCCTACGCACTCCTTGCCTTGGGACAATTCCTTGGCCCGCGAGGGGAATACGCACGAGCGTTGGAGTTGGTGCAAACGAGTCTTGCTATCTCCAAGCAGATCGAGCATCGCCAGTGGATGACCTTTGGGTACTTTGTATCAGGCGTACTCTATTTCGATCTGTTTGCTTTGTCAGAGGCACAGCAACATCTCGAGCAGGCATTAGCCCTGGCGCAGGAGATCAGCTCGAGGCACTGGGTCCGCATCGTCTCGGGATTTCTTGCCCCGGTGCTTCTCCTTCAACAGGACGAGGCATTGGCCGAGTCGATCCTCAACGCCGCACTTGAACCTGGCGCCTCCATGCAAACCATTGGGCAGCGGCTCGTCTGGGCTGCACGAGCCGACCTCGCCCTTGCCTGTGGTGATCCTGGTCGTACATTGGATATTACTGATCGGCTGATCACCTCTGCGACCAATCTTTCTGACGAGCGTGTCATACCTCGCCTCTGGAAACTGCGCGGTGAGGCCCTGGCTGCACTTGGTCAGACAGCGGAAGCCGAAACGACGCTGCGAGCCGCAAAGGAAGCTGCGCGGCTCGCAGGGCTGCGACCATGGCTCTGGCGCATTTGCGTTGCCCAGGGTAGACTCTATCAAACTCAGGGACGCCTGGAAGAGAGCAGGCAGGCATTCGCCATTGCACGGACAATCATCGAGGAGCTTGCTGCGCCTATACTGGATGAGACCCTACGTGCATCGTTCCTATCAGCCGCATTGCTGCGGCTACCTCGACCTCGTTCTCTCACGCCGCGCCGTGCTACCAGTCAGGCTTTTGGTGGCTTAACCGAGCGCGAACGCGAAGTCGCCCTCCTGCTTGCGGAAGGCAAATCGAATCGGGAGATTGCGGAACGGTTGGTGGTTGGCATTCGCACCGTCGAGGTGCATGTTAGCAACATCTTATCTAAGTTAGGCTTTACTTCGCGTGCGCAGATTGCGGTATGGGCTTATGAAAAGGGCCTGACCAACACGGTGAATTAGGACTTGTTCGGAGAAGATCGCTGAGGGCTGAGCGTCTTGTCTATCAATCTCTCTTACATTCCCCGATGATTAGTGTGTTCTTTACCAGATACCTCTCGCATTGCTTCATGTAAATTTCCGTACCATTCCCTTTTTTGTGTGCAAATCTACGTGGTGTTTGCACAAAAAAACTTCGGTTTTCCCTAATGGAAAATCAGCCCTTTTCGGGCATACTTACTCGTGACGATTGGAATCAGACGGATGATACCTTAGCCCGAAGGAGATACGATGTCTCATGCTCAAAGAGATCCTGGGCATATGCGTCTCCAAGGAGAAGTAGCTGAACCAGCCTGTGAAGCTCCCTCTTTCGTCAAGGGAAGAGAAAACCAATGCTGGCATGACAGCAGGGCACCTCCCGTATATCCTGGGCTGGGACATTGCAGGCTCGGTCGTCGCGCTGGGCGAAGGGGTGACGCAGTTAGCGGTTGGTGATGAGGTGTATGGGATGCCACGTTTTCCTGGCGAAGCAAAGGCATACAGTGAATATATCACCTCGCCCGTAGCGGATCTCGCGCTCAAACCACAAAGACTGACGCATCAGGAAGCGGCTGGTGTGCCGATGTCCGGGCTGGTGTCCTGGCAAGCGCTGTTTGATACCGCCCATCTGCAAGCGGGACAGACCGTTTTCATTTCCGGTGGAGCGGGTGGCGTCGGTCATTATGCAATCCAACTCGCCAAATGGAGGGGTGCGCAGGTCATTACGACTACTTCTACCCGCAACGTGGAGTTTGTACGTGATCTGGGGGCTGATGTCATCATCGACTATACGCAGCAAGCGTTGACAGATGTTGTAAAGGATGTTGATGTTGTACTGGATACTATCGGCGGGGATGTACTCAGGGACTCGTTCAAGGGAGTCAAACGCGGCGGCTCAATTGTCTCTCTGCCTGTCCCCCTGGGGGTGAAGGATCTTGGTGACCAACTTGCCCCCCAGTATGGCGTGGCCTTTGCAGTCGTCGGGGTTCATCCGTCAGGCGAGCAGATGGCCGAAATGGCGAAACTGGCCGATGCAGGTCAGCTCAAAACATATCTCGATGCCGTTTTCCCACTCAAAGATGTGGCTCAGGCCCACAAGCTGAGCGAGGGCGGACATGTACGAGGCAAGCTTGTGCTCACCCTTGACTAAGCCAATACGGTAAAAATCAGCCAAACGCGTTCGCGACGAAAGCCTGAGATTTGGTCGTCGCCCAACGATAGCGAAAGGAATCATCGATATGCAGGATATCCTAAAAAATAAAACAGCAGTGGTGTACGGAGCAGGTTCCATAGGCGGCGCTGTAGCTGTGGCATTTGCGAAGGCTGGCGCTACGGTATTTGTAGCCGATCACAATGAGGACGCACTCAAAAAACTGGCTGACAAAAATATACAGACAGAGCGATTGGATGTGCTTGACAAGGATGCAGTGGCTGCTTTTGTAAAATCAGTCGTCGAAAAGACCAGCCATGTTGACATCTCATTTTGTGCCACCTCGACTCACAAACCGGGGGGCGAGCAAGGCGCAGCGCTGACTGAGTTAAGCTATGAAGATTTTTCGATGCCAATGATCGACTACACGAAAGCCACATTTAATACTGCAAATGCGGTCTATCCGTACATGGTAAAGCAGCACTCGGGCGTCATTATGGGCATGACGGCAGTTGTTTCTCAAATGCCTTTGCCCTACACGGCAGGCTTTGGTCCAGCATGGGCAGCGGTTGAAGCGATGCTTCGCTTGTTGGCAGCAGAATTGGGGCCACATGGCGTTCGTACCGTCTGCCTTCACTCGGCTGGTTCGGAAGGCGCGGCCGACAAGACGCTCGCTCAGACTAACCCTGAGCTTGATAAACGCGCTGAAGGATGGGGCCAACGCTGGATGAGCCGCAATCTTTTGGGCAGAGGTCCTACATTGGAAGAAGTTGGGAATATGGCGGCCTTTTTGGCATCCGATCTAGCAGGCGCAACGACTGGAACGACAGTCAGCCTGACCGCCGGCATGGTAAATCATTAGGACGTATAAAATCAGAGCTACTGGTGTTCCATATCACTTGTAAATGCCAGGATTCTATGGAAGCACGCATCGCCCAATGCGCAGCCCTGGCCCTGATCCTCTACGGCGCGCGTGTGATCGTCGTGTCCCCTGCACTCCCATTGAACGCCGCAGGCATGTAATGTGGTGATGGATGAGAGTATGTTTCATGAACTCGCGATCTTTGGAGCTGAGGACACTGTTCCTCACTTGAAGCAGATGCTGATCTCCAAAGGCGATCAGCATCTGCTGTCTGACAGAAAGGACAAGCACTTGGTAAAGGAGACCATTCCAGAACAGGGGCAAACTGCCTGCTTGCTATGAAAGTACCATCTGACTTTCCTTCCTCAACCGATGCCGATATACTCTGCTGAGAGATGATTTCAACAGAGGAAGAGCATGAGCAGCGCAAATCAGAGAGTGCAGGGGTATCAACTGCGTATCTGGATACGCCACATCAGTCCCCAGATTTGGCGTCGCTTGCTCGTGCGCAGCGACAGCACGATTGCCCAGCTTCATGACATGCTGCAAATTGCGTTCGGCTGGATGGATGAACATTTGCATCAATTCCTCATTCGTGGGAAACCATATGGGATCGGGAGATCCGGGGGGATGAGCTTTGATGACAATCCGCACCAGGTCCAGCTGCAGGACTTCCACTTCCGCTGGAAGGAAACGTGGGTCTACGAATATGACCTGACCGACTGGTGGCAACATGAGATTCGTCTGGAACAGATTCTTCCTCTTGACCCGGCGAAGCGGTATCCCCTCTACGTAGCAGGGAAACGACGCGGGCCAATCGAGGATTGTGGTGGCCCTCGGGCATTTATGGAACTGCAAGACGAGTACCCCCTGTGGAAGGCTCTGCCGCAGTTTGCACAGCTGCTACTTGACGTTTACACAAATGACCGGGGTCTCAGGCCACGCGGCGTCTTTGCACTTCTAGCAGAGAAAACAGCTCCTCCATGCGTCATTCTCCTTGTACAGACCTCAAAAAGGCTCACTCTCTGATCGGGCTGCTCCTCCCTCTTGATATGCTTCTTCTCTTTGTGCTATAATTGTGATACGTACAGCAAGGATTTTGCTGATAGACGAGAGTGATTGGTGAAGGAAGGTATACCAACATGGGGGAAAGGGAGAGAACGCGCAAGACCTATCATCCCGAGGCCAGCAAAAAAGCCATCCTCGATGCAGCCGAGGAACTGTTTGCTGAGAAAGGCTTTGAAGCTGCCAGCATCCAGGAAATCAGCACGCGCGCGGCTGTCTCGCGCGGTACGCCAGGCTATTTCTTTGGCTCAAAGGAGAAACTCTACCAGGCAGTGCTGGAACGCGCGCTCCAAATCCCAACCGATCTGGTGGTGCGTGTGAGAGAGCGAGGTGTGCAACCGGGAGTGACGGCGCGCGAGGTGATGGGTGAAGCTATTGGCGGCTACATTGACTGGCTGGCTGCCCATCCACAGATTATTCGCATCATTGGGTGGGAAGAGTTGAATGGCGGGCGCTACCTGGGTGACTTACCCGGCTTGCTCTCCTTGCTTCAGAATCTACTGGCGTCCTTGAGTGAAGAATTGGGATGGACAGGAGATGCCCGGCAGTTTGTCCTTGACTTGATCGCGCTTTGTTATTTTCCTCTGGCCTATACGCAAACCCTCAAGTCGCTGGACTTCGATGCACATGATCCGCATTTTCTTGCTCAGCGCAAACAGCATGTAATCCGCCAATTGTTGGGTGAGGACCAGAAAGCTCCTCTCCCATAGCCAATGATTTTCCCGCGTGATGAACCATGGTGAGACCCTTTGGTGAGAAGGAGAGCCGTTTGTTTGCCTGTAAATTGTTATACGTACAGCAAGTAATGACGTTCTACAAGAAAGAGACCTCTTATGAAACATTTCCGGTTGAAGCACACATGGCTGTGCCGCACACTCGCCGCGTTCGCGGTGTTGCTGGCAGTGTGCCTGGTTGCACTGCTTTACGTGGCCTACGGGTATATGCCCCCCGAAGATCGGGCGAACACCCCTGCTTATCTCCAATGGATGCAGGCACAGCATCTTGATCATTCCATCGATGCTGGCAACTTTCGTCTGCACTACCTGCATGCGGGAACCGGAGAGCCGATTGTGCTGTTACCTGGTGGTGGGGCCTGGATCTATGACTTTCGGGACATCATCACTGCTCTGGCACCACACTATTCGGTTTATGCGATTGATCCGCCAGGTGATGGCTATACCACCCCCATCGCGCAGAATCCCGATTATACCCGTATCTATACCTTAGATTCGATTGACCAGTCGCTGCTGGCTTTTATGAATGTGCTGCATATTAAGAGGGCCGCATTCATTGGGAATTCCTGGGGAGGCGGCTATGCTTTGTACTTTACCGAGACACATCCCGAACGTGTGATCAAGTATGTGTCGCTGGATGGCACCGGCCTGAACCTGGACGACACAGGAGGTCAACTGATCTGGCAGTTGGCGAAGTGGCCTGTGTTGGGTGAGGTAGAGATGAAGGTGAGCGCTACTCCAGAGTCTGTCAGGCAGTACCTGGAAGGTCTCTTCATTCATCGGAAGGTGACAGATGACATGGTTCAGGAGTTTTTTATTCCCTACACCTTTCACTGCAATCTCATTTCGCAGTGGGTCCTTGAACGCAACCTCGACTGGAAGGTGACGGAGCGCCTTATCCCGCAGTTGAAGACGCCGACGCTGATCATCTGGGGAAAGCAAGACACGCTTTTAGATCCAAACGCCTATCTCCCGCGCTGGCACCAATTGGACCCCCAGGCCAGGATTGTGGAGATCGATCACGCCGGACATCTTGTCCATGAGGATCAGCCGGAGCAGGTGAGCCAGTTGCTGCTGAGCTTTTTAGCGGCATAAGAGATGAGAGGAGAACGAAATGAACGAACCAACCAAACAACGCGCCGGTATGGTGGTAGCAGCAGTCCTCGCAGCGGATGGTTTGCTGCACGCCTACTGGGCGACGGGCAGAACCTGGCCCGCCTCGGACCCGAAGTCCCTTTCGGAAGCGGTCCTCAATGTGAACATCGTGTTTGGTCCGCTGAATGTCGGCCCACTGGCAGGCTTGCTCTTGTGCGCCGCGCTGCTGGTGTTAGCGCGAGTGCATCGCCTCGGCGTGCTTGGTCGGCTTATCCCCGATACCTTGCTCCAGGTGGTTATCGTGGTGGTTGCCGTTGGATTGCTGCTTCGCGGTCTAGCGGGCATTGGCTGGGTAGTGGGACTGGGAGCAAATCCTGGCACGACGTTCTATAAGCTGAACCTGCTCGTCTACACACCTACCTGTCTGATGCTCTTCGTCGCCGCAGTGGCAGCGTCGCGTTCAGAGCGTGCGAAAAGGAAGACGGCGTTACGACACGAGCTGAACATTGACCAGAGTTAAGCGTCACCTTGCTTGCTCGATGGAGAACACATCGAGCAAGCAAGGTGACCGCCGAAAGCTCCCATGTCGCTTTCCTGGTCCATCTCTGTTTCTACCGATCCGGTGAACGAAAGAAAAGATGAAAATGATGAAGAGAAAGCACGCGCACACATCTCTCAGGTATGCAACGGTGATCGTCTGGTTGCATGCGATCATTATGGTTTTGCATGGGCTATCGCACGTTGAGAATGGCATCTGGCTCTCCTTCTTCGGGGATGCCTTTGTCTCTGTGGTCATCGTGCTTGCGCCGCTGCTAGCCCTCCTGTTCCTGCATTCGCGATGGCTTTGGTCAGGTGCGCTGCTGCTGGCTCTTTCTTTGCTGAGCGCGTTGATCTTTGGACTCTGGAATCATTTTCTTGTCCCTGGCGCAGATAATGTAGCGCAGGTGCCTCCCGGTTCGTGGCGCCTCCCGTTTCTGATCACCAGCATCCTGCTCGCTCTCGTGGAAGTTGTCGGTACCGCCATAGGGGTGTGGTGCCTGTACGCTCTGGCACCCTCCCGCGCACTGCGGTAGCAAAGAGGTGGCAGGAGCATCGGCAAAGAAGGGGTTCCTTACTAAAACCAGCGAGGCCATTTCGGTTCAGGCGTACATTGTATGAGAAAGAACGTGCTGTCAAATGGCCCGATTTTGCACGAATCCTTGTTGTATCCCTTCTAGAAAAACATACCAATGTTCTTTCAAGCAAGCAAAGCGCCCCTGTTTTGGAATGATCTTTTCGAGTTCCTGTCCCCACTGCCAGACGTCAACAAAGGTGGTTTGCGCTCCCACTGGGGTGATGTGTTGGCGTGGCTTCACCTCTTTCTCCTTTCCCATCAAGCGGGCTTTCGGTGAGCTTCCTCTTGAGAGGATGTCCTCTGGGAAGATGCAGATGAGGCTTGTGTTGAGTACCCGTTGCTCGATCAATGACGGCGCAGAGGGGAGGGACCCTCCTCATGGGTTGGGAGTAAGGTCAAGCTGGTGAGCGGAGCCACTTTGCACTTGGGCAGAGCTTGCCTTTTGCACTTGGGCGAGTATATGCTGATGTCGAACCAGCTGTATCACCGAGAGGCCGAAACGAAAGGAACGAGACAACACCATGAAAGCGATCCGTATCCACGGCCGTGGCGGTCCCGATCACCTCGTGTATGAAGACGTCCCACCACCCCATCCAGATCCAGGAGAGGTGCTGGTGCGCGTCTACGCGGCGGGGGTCATTGCCACCGAGCTGCAATGGGACGAGACCTATCAAACCACAGCGGGGAGCCCGCGCGCGTTGCCGATCCCCGGACCCGATCTCTCAGGAGTGGTGGAGGAGATCGGTTCTGGCATCACGGCGCTCGCCAGAGGCGACGAGGTCTATGCCATGCTCGGCTACGGCCGCGATGGGGCCGAGGCAGAGTTTACCATTGCCCTGCCGGGCGAGCTGGCTCCCAAACCACGCACGCTCGACCACGTGCAGGCCGCAGCCGTTCCGCTGACAGCGTTGACGGCCTGGCAGGCGCTCTTCGTCCATGCGCGCCTCGCGGCAGGACAAACCATCCTGATCCACGGGGCAGCAGGGGGCGTGGGGGTCTTTGCCGTGCAACTGGCTCGCTGGGTCGGCGCGCACGTCATCGCCACCGCCTCGGCGCGCAATCGTGACTTCCTGCGCGACCTGGGAGCCAACGAGATCATCGACTACACCACCACGCGCTTTGAAGAAGCGGTTCACGGCGTCGATTTCGTCTTCGATACCGTAGGCGGGGACACCTTGCAACGTTCCTGGCAGGTGGTCAAACCAGGAGGGGTGCTGCTCTCTATTGTCAGCCCGCGCCCCTCCTTTGCAGAGGCAAAGGGATATGACGTGCGTCCGGTCTGGTTCATTGTGCAACCCAACCGCGAGCAACTGGTCACAATTGGCGCATTGATTGATGAGGGAAAGGTGCGTCCCATCATCGACACGGTCCTTCCTCTCTCTCAGGCCCGCCAGGCCTACGAGCAAGGGGCAAGAGGGCACACGCGAGGCAAGATTGTCCTGCGTGTGGTGGACTAAACGAAATGTTGATTGTCGAATTTTGTTTCGTTTTTTCCGTTCCATAACTTTTCATCGAAATGCTTTCGACCAGCCTGTAGAGGGGATAAACACGATGAGTCTGTCTCACATTTGGTGATTCAGGGAGTGCAGAGTGACGAAGAGACATCCGGAAATCGCTTTGGGAGCGGATGAACTTTTTGAAGATACTCTGCTGGTGAGGTCGAATCACCAAATGTGAGCCAGGTCCGAATGTTCGACGATTTTTAGGGTGAAACCTGGGAAATCGGCGCGAAGGTTGAGCAGCATAGCCATTGGATTTCTGAGAAACGGCTCGCTTGGCGACCTCTCACTCTCAATAGACGTAAATTCGGGTAGGCACTACGTCGATTTTGGGTGAGGAAATAGCTTAAAGAGGTCAGCGGATTAGCTTGGTTGGCCTTCTTTTGAGACAACAATCACCGATGTACTTCAATAGCTCTGGCGCTTGCCTTCTCAAGGTATTCGCCACCACCTCTGTTGAACAATCATTGAACTACGCAAACAAGAAAGCATGTCGATACCTATCTCTCGCCTTCATACGAATATGGCGCTGTGGCATCTTCACAGGAGATATATGTTGCTCTGTACGAGCCAAAGGGGGAGAAACCATGGAAAACCCAGAAATTCGGACCGCCCTGGATCGGCACTGGGCGGCCTCCGCAGCTGGTGACAGCGAAGCGGAACATGAGATCTATCACGACGACGTTTTAGTCGAGTATCCTCAGTCGGGCGAGCGAATCCGCGGTCGCCACAACATTCAGGCCCTTCGCGCACACCACCCGGCGAAGCTGGGCTTCACCATCCGGCGCATCCTTGGCAGCGGCGATCTCTGGATCACCGAGTACGTGCTCAGCTATAACGAGCAGCCAACGCAAACAGTCAGCATTATGGAGTTTTGCGATGGCAAAGTTGCCCACGAGACACAGTACTTTGCTGATCCGTTCGAGCCACCTGCTTGGCGAACTCAGTGGGTCGAGCATCAGGAGAAATAGTTCAGTAAAAAATGAGGAGCTAAAAATGGCTGTCTGTTCTCCCGCGAATTGACAGGAAGCGTGTGTGTCACAGCCCTTCTGGTGCGGATTTGCATCTTGAGAGATGGTTCATTCATGATGAAAATAAACAAGCTCTTGCTCGCCGCGAGACACCCCGCAGCGGTTCCATTACCCATTGAAGGGGAGTTGCCTTCTCTGGGTGGCGCGACCGCGTGGCTCAATTCGTCGCCCCTCTCGGCGGCCGACCTGCGCGGAAACGTCGTGCTCATCGACTTCTGGACCTACACCTGCATCAACTGGCTGCGCACGCTGCCCTACGTCCGCGCCTGGGCCGAGAAATACCGGGATCACGGCGTGTTGGTGATCGGCGTGCATACGCCCGAGTTCCCCTTTGAGCACGACCTCGAGAACGTGCGCCGAGCCGCGAAGGACATGAAGGTCTCCTATCCGATCGCGATCGATAATGACTATGCGATCTGGAGTGCTTTCGATAACCACTATTGGCCGGCCCTCTATCTCGTCGATGTACAGGGGCGTATTCGACATCATCACTTCGGCGAGGGCGGGTACGAACAGTCGGAAATGATGATTCAGCAGTTGCTGGCCGAGGCCGGCATCGGCGGCATCGCTCATGAACTGGTCTCGCTCGATGCCCGGGGCGCCGAAGCTGCCGCCGATTGGGGCGACTTGAGATCTCCAGAAAACTATGTTGGGGACGCGCGCACCGAGAACTTTGCGTCTCCCGGTGGAGCAGTCGTGGACAAGCCTCGTGTCTATACTTTCCCCGCACGCTTCTCGCTCAATCAGTGGGCCCTTGCCGGTGAGTGGACGGTGGAGAGAGAGGCCATGGTGCTGAACACAGCCAACGGGCGCATCGCGTACCGCTTTCACGCCCGCGATCTGCATCTGGTCATGGGACCGGCAGCGCGAGGAACGTCCGTGCATTTTCGCGTGCTCATCGATGGACAGGTGCCGGGTGCTGCTCATGGCAGTGACGTTGACGAGCAGGGCAATGGCACGGTGACCGACCAGCGGCTGTATCAACTGATCCGGCAGCCGAAGCCCATTGCTGAGCGCCAGTTCGAGATCGAGTTTCTCGATGCCGGCGTGGAGGCCTTTGTGTTCACCTTCGGCTGATCCACGACAGAGGCTCTTCACCCGATCACCGCGCCCTGGCGGTGGCCTGGATTCATCTCCCAAGTAGAGAGAGAGGCATGGACATAAGGTACGAGTGAGGGCACAGATTTCCAGAAGCTGATGCCAATCGCTGGAGTTGCGAGCGAGCCGCGAGACCTCCAGGCTCAAAACCAAGCCCACGTGTCCCAGCCCCACCTCGGCCACCAGCCGTTGGAAGCCGAGTCGGTCAACCGTGGGGGCTCCTGAGTGGCCCAGATCTTGATCGATTACCACAATGCGCTCCTCTGTCCACCCCAGTACTCGCGCTCGGTCGCGTAAGGCGTATTGGCGGAGGGTACTTTCGGTATTCTCCATCACTTGTGAAACTGAGCAGATGGTTCATAGTTTAGTAGCGGTGCATGGGATGACAGACAGATTCATACGCAGCTTGATTTTATGGCACTTCTGAGTACAGCATGCTACTCTTAACTACTCTTGCAAAGCCCTACGGTTTCTGCCCTCGCCGCTTCTCCAGCCATTTCTTAATGCTGGCCTCTTTGCCTTGCTGACCTGGTTCGTAGTATTTCTTGCCTTGCAGACTTTCGGGCAGGTATTCCTGCACTTTTGTGGCAGGAGGCCGATCAGGGTCATCTATCTGCATGTCCTTATAATAGTCGTGGGCGTATTTATAGTCTTTACCGTAGTCGAGGTCTTTCATCAGCTGTGTTGGCGCGTTGCGAATCTGGAGAGGCACTGGATCATTGCGGGTTTGCTGCACATCTTCCTGCACGCGGCTATAGGCTTCGTAGAGAGCGTTGCTCTTCGGTGCTGTTGCTAAGTAAACCACTGCTTGGGCAAGGGCCAGATTTGCTTCTGGTAGACCGACAAAATGTACCGCCTGCTGCGCTGCAACACAAACAACTAATGCTTGAGAATCCGCTATCCCAATATCTTCAGAGGCAAAGCGGATGAGTCGGCGCACAATATATAAGGGGTCTTCACCTGCTTCAAGCATTCTTCCCAACCAATATAAACTAGCATCAGGATCAGACCCTCTGAGTGCCTTATGCAATGCTGAGATTGTATCATAATGCTGATCGCCACCTTTGTCATAGAGTAAGGCGCGATGCTGCATTACATCTTCAATGGTGACAAGCGTAATGTGGATTGTTCCATTTTCACCAGAGGTTTTCTTACTTCCCTGCACCGCCAGTTCCAAAACATTGAGTGCGATACGAGCATCACCATTAGCAAACACAGCGATCTGTTGTAATGCCCCCTCGTCAATGATGATATTCAATGTACCTAAACCACGCTCTTTATCCTCTAAGGCACGGTTGAGAATGGTGAGAATTTGTCCTTCATTCAACCCTCGAAGGACAAAAACCCGTGAGCGTGACAACAGCGCGGCGATAACCTCGAAGCTAGGGTTCTCAGTCGTAGCTCCAATGAGGGTGACGACGCCATGCTCAACATGAGGAAGTACCGCATCCTGCTGCGCTTTGTTAAAGCGATGGATTTCATCGATAAACATGATGGTGGGTTGCCTGGAGAATTGTTTCAGTTTCCTTGCATCCTCCACCACTTTTCTCAAATCAGCAACACCGGCAGAGACAGCACTGAGCCTGACAAAATGCGCGTGGGTCTGATGCGCGATCACCTCAGCCAGGGTAGTCTTGCCGCTCCCTGGTGGCCCCCAAAGGATCATCGAGGAAATGGTATCTGCTTCTATACTGCGACGTAACACCTTGCCAGGCGCAAGGAGGTGCTCCTGTCCGACAATCTCGTCCAGAGTGCGAGGCCGCATCCTTGCTGCTAGTGGTTCATCGGTGGCGTTGGATAGCGGCGTATTCTTTTGTGTGGATAGAGTGTTCTCCGACCCGAAGAGCGATGTTTGATCTGCCATGCCTTCTATTTCCTGGGTAAAAAGGTGTTTTATCTCTGTATCCTACAGCGTATCACATTTCTTATTTGTACTCCACATGTTGAGCATGACTAAACGCCCCCAGTTTTGTAGAGCGTACCCGCGTCAATACGAGTACGCCCCGTTGATAATTCCACGCCCATGGATTATCATACTGATGATAGTACTACAATGTCCGTCTGAAAAAGGAGTATTGCTTCATGGCCGACCCACAGGCGTTACTAGTGTGTGTAGCAGCCCAGCAGGCTGTGCATTTCGTGGGTTTGCCGGAAGCTAATCTCGCGCTCGCGCAAGCCGTCGTCCACCTGGCGACCGCGCCCAAAAGCAACGCATTGTACGAAGCCTACAGCCGCGTACAGGAGGATGTGCAGCAAACTCGCAACGACCCCGTCCCACTACAGATTCGCAATTCGCCCACACAGTTGATGAAAGACCTGGACTACGGCAAAGATTACAAGTACGCCCACGATTACTACAAGGAAATGCAGATCGAAGACCCTGAAAGACCGCCAGCTTTGCAGCTCCAGGAGTATCTACCGGAAAGCCTGAAAGGGCATCGCTACTACGAACCTGGACACCAGGGCAAAGAGGCCAGCATCAAGAAGTGGCTGGAGAAACGCCGGGAAAGTAATTGATAGATGTGGTACATAGTACAGAAGTCAAGTATATGAGACAAAATGATACATTTTGATATATACTATGCTACAATAACATCATTACGCTCGCAACTACGCGGGGCCTGTGAAAAAGTGCTGAGATAGGATAGAAAGGACGCGCCAATGGCGACGAACAGAAGGCAGCCTCAGCGGAAACAGAGTGGCGATACCAGAAACACCGATCTCAATCCGCTGAAACTGCCGCCTGATACGCGCAAGCGACAGGATGGATGGACAGAGATGGATGATCCCTTTGAGAGTGAGGACCTGCCAGCGGACCCGCCACGCCCGCCTACCAGCGCTATCCGCTACCAGCAGCCGACGGGGGGACTGCGTGGAATGCGCGAGCGAGATGCTGATCCCGAAACAACGCGCCAGCACATTCAGGCTCCGTCACGCCGCACCAGCCAGGCATATAATGGCCTTCCTGGTCAGATGCGGGCGCGCGCCGGACGCAACACCACGCTCGATATGCCGCAACCCCGCAAAGCTCCGGCGAGTCGTTCCATGCACTGGTTGTTGTATGTGGGCGTGGGCATGGTAGCCGCGCTGGCTCTGTGGGTAGTGTTTTCCTCGCTCCTGGCGTGGGGCGTCAGCAAATACAACGACATTACGTATGGCTATCCACGCTATTACCAGACGGACGCGGTTGTTGGACACAGTGATAGTGCGGCGCATCCCAGCCACTTTGTGGCGCTGAACCTGCATGGACAGGTGATTGTGATCGAGCTGCCCGGCGGCAACCCCACCAAATCTTTCGATTACGTTGGTCCCAGCATGATTGCCAGTGGGGATGACCTCATACCGATCACGCTTACATTCAATGACATACATCATAATGGCAAGCCGGATATGGTTATCCATATCCAGGACCGTGAGTTCATCTTCTGCAACGATGGAACCAAGTTTGTCGCGTGTAGCACTCCCTAATTACAAATAAAAAGAGGGATATGCGGGCCGTTTGCCCGCATATCCCTCTTTTTATTTGTGGATGATAGTAGGTAAGAGCAGTTGCGCGGCAAAGATGATATGCCAGAGGGTGAGTCCCAGGGTGACAAAAACCAGCAGGATGTGCAACTTACGCCAGTAACGAATGACATAGCGGTAGAAGCTTTCGCGCTGCATGGCCTTTTCGACTTCCTGTAACTCGGCGATATGCTCTCTGGCTCCGGGCATGAGCGCGCCCGGACGAACCAGCTCGCTCTTTTTATCGGGTACGAAGCGATATTGCCCGGCTTCGCGGCCCAGCTCCTGTGGCGTGGCTTCAAGCGAGATATAGGCTAAATCCCAGGGCGTATGCAGGGGTTGATTGCGGTATTCAAATGGGAAATGATTCGAGAGTGGCCCGCCAGAGAGCGAGATCGGCGCGGATGTGAGAGCCTTGCTCTCCCCTGTAGTGGCGAAGCCCTGCACTCGTTCGCTATTGTGTGCCACTATCGCTTGCAACTTCTGCGAGATAGATTCCACGCGGTCTTCGCCGCGTGCTGTTAGCGACTTATGCGCCTCCCCGGCGATTAAACGCGGCCCCAGGCGATCCAGCAGGCGACCTATCACGCCACTAATTGCCAGCGCAATCATGCCATAGAGCGCGTATGTGCCTGTGCGCGGGTTGAAATTGCCGAATGAATGCAGGAAGAGGAACGTCAGTCCTACAATGGCGAAGCACATGTGCCATTGCAGCGAAGCATGGAGCTTACCAACAACGCGCTTCTTGTGCGCGCGGCGGCGGCGGCTATAGAGTATGCCGGCCAGGATAACGAAGAGTGTGCCGGTAATGGCGAAGGCATAACCTGCCACGCTATCGGGTGACGCATCGAGGGAATGGCGCGTATACCAGACAAAGAATGCGATACCCCCTCCCATCAGCAAGAGCGTAATAAATACGCGCAGTGCCTGACCTTTGCCCGGCGCGAAACGTAGCCAGGAGTAGCCGGTTTCTTCAGTTGTGTCTTCGTACTGATATGTGTTCCTCACGTTCTTTCCCATCCAGAGCGCAACAGGCGCACTTTGAGCCACATCATCATGGCTTCGCGGCTCAGTCCTACCGGACAAGGGGCGACACACGCGCCACACTGGAAACACGAACGCGCGAAACGCGCCACCGGTGTTGAGATTGGCCCTGACAACGTTTCCCGGTTGAGTACGTCGATAGTGATGGCTTCATCCAGCGCGGGACAGGCCAGCAGGCATTCATTGCAGCCGATACAGGCCACCAGTTCCTGCGCTACCTGCGGGCCAGTTTTATGTAAAGAAACAGTTTTGTTGCCGCGTTTTGATAATCCTGTTCGTAACATTTAGTGACCCTTCATGCGTTTTTTCTCGCTATACGACCACAGGCTGCTCGATGGACGGGCATAAGGTGGGCGTTGTTTGCCGTTCTCCGGCGGAGGAGGCGCCTTAAATTGACCTTTGCGCCCGCGCTGGCGTATATTGGGAACGTCGCTGCTATGTGCGCCCGGCGTTTCTGGCTTATTGACCTTGACCGTCGGTAGAGGGCTGCTGTATGACCACAGACTGCCCGATGGACTGCGGCCAGTTCGCGCCGTCTCAGGCGCTTTGATTAGCGTGGACTCTACGATGTGCGAAGTTTTTACCGGGCGCTTACTCTCAGAGGCAGGTCCACCTGCTGTTAGCCAGTCCGTATTCGTTTCCTCTCGCTCGCTCGCACCCATATTGACAGGGATGCTTTCGCGCTGTCCGCGAACGTGATCTAGTTCGAGAGGCGCGGACACAAATGGATCGGCAAAAAGCTGCAAATCTTCGTCTGTATGGCGCTCGAAGAAATCTGTTGTCACCAGCGGGTCGGTAGCGACGGGAGCAGGCAGCGCGCGCGCCAGGTGCATTTGCTCCTCCTGCCGGTTCCCCTGGGGCAGTAATGCTTGATTTCTTATAGCCTGCATACGTTTCTCAAGCTCTTCGGCGACGGGCAGCTTTCCGGTTGTCACCATACGTTGAGCGCTGTGTGTGCGCCTGTGCGAGAGATAGCGACGCGCATCGAAGGTGCCTTTAAGCAAAGACTTCTTAATATCGCGGATGGGAAGACCCTCTTCGATAATACGTTTGATCGCCAGGCTATCGGGCTGCGAGGGGCCGAGCGACAGGTAGCCGACCAGCCGGTTGTCTATCACGGCTATACGCCGATAACTGCTTCTGCTGCTATCAGTCAGGGTGGTAGCGGTGTCCTGCCATTGCAAGACATTGCCGACTGTGAGCATGGAAAGATTGCCCAGGCGTGTAGCGTGCCAGGGTACGCCGAGTTCTTCAGCAGGCGATGAGCCTGTCATCGAAGATGCTGCCATGCGTCCCTGCGAAACGGCGGCATACCATTGCGCGCGCGGTGCATACAGGCCCGTCTGCGGGTCTCTGATGGCCGCCACATCACCGGCAGCATAAATATGCGGAACGCTGGTGCGCAACTGGTCGTCAACCAGGATGCCCTGCTTATGCTTCATCTTCAGGTCGCAGCGCCTGGCAAGGGATGTTACCGCACTTGTACCGGTGCAGACCAGCACAAGCTGGCAGGGGATCAATTGCTGCTGATTGGTGACGACTCCGGCCACCGTACCCACTCTGCCGACGATGCCCAGCGCCTCGGTTTCGGTGTAGATGCGCGCGCCGGAGCGTTGGATCGCATCTAGTACCATATCGGAAGCCGGACGGTCGAGCATACGCGAGAGGAAGGTATCGCCGCGCAGCAGCCAGTGTACGCGAACGCCCCAGTACAGCAGGCTCATTACGGTTTCAATGGCGTGCGCTCCACCGCCAATCACGACCGCCTCCTCCACTTCTCCCAGCCGCCGCCGCAGATCGAGATAGTCGTACAGGCGATGCAGTGTGAGTACGCCGTCAAAATCCGCTCCGGGTAGCGTAGGCGGGAGTCCGGTGGGCGCGCTGCCGGTGGCGATCAGCAGTTCGCTATAGCCGAAGCCGCGCCCGCCTTTGAGCGTAATATACCTGTCTTGCGCGTGAATCTCCTCGGCTCGCGCATTGATTACGTGAATAAACTGGGCTTGCTCGGTGCCTGCCGGGTAGGCCAGTAGCTGCTCGCGGCTGAGTTTTCCAATAGCAAACTGTTTCAGCGCAGGTGTATTGATAGTCGGGTGGCTTTGCTCCGTAATAATGACAACGCGCCTGTCAGGTGCCAGACGCCGCGCTTCTACGGCGGCGGTCAACCCGGCAATGCCGTTGCCGATAATTACAAGGTCTGCACTATCAACGCTCTTTGCTACTAGTTCTGTCATCTCACCATTGTTTCTAGTGGACTCGATGCGACGCACTCCGGCGCGCATTTAATCGACATCCACCACCATCAAAGTATTGCCCGGCCCCTCGATGTAGTACACATCGGTATGGGCGTGTTCGCGTAAGTGTCGTTGCATATGCCCCAGGGAAGCGCGGCACTGAGCTGCGCACTCGAATGACATGCTCTTTCCGGTGGCCGTTTTCAACGTAAAGTCTTCTCCTGGACCGATAGTAACGATGAGACCCGCCGCGTGTTCAGTGTTCTCTCCATGTGTCAGCATGGGACCAAACAGCGCAACCGCGCCAATGCTTGCCAGTCCGATGCTGCCAATCAGTAAGATTACGCAGATGGCGGCGGCCATGCGCGGGAGAAGTGGCGCTATAAAACTGGAACTTGTGTCTTCCACCTGATTCCCTATCTATAAGCCGTGATGTGCTTAAACATGTGATACGTTTAGACACATCGTGATACTTCGATATTGTATCTCTTCCCATGACGCTTTATGCACGTTTGGTTTGAAATTAGCCAGAATGTCTTAGCATGAGGTTGAGAAATGCAGCGAGGGGCTGCCAGCCAGGGCGACCGCAAGGG
>JBOGTO010000225.1:0-2739 GCA_050695155.1 Ktedonobacteraceae bacterium | reverse complement strand
CCGCTGAGTACGAAGGCGATAACCAGGGCATAGATAGCGATAGCTTCGGCGAATGCCAGACCAATGAACATATTGATACGGATCAACGGCTCTGCTTCAGGATTGCGACCGATGGCGCTGAATGCCTGACCTGCTGCGATACCGATACCAATGCCAGGGCCGATGGCTCCCAGGCCGATAGCGAGCGCTACTGCGAGTGTTGCAACTGAACCTGTCATGATGATGAACCTCCTTAAAGGACAAATCCTTAATTGATTGTTAATTTATGCAATCGCGGCGCAATTTGCCACGAGTAGCAAGCACAATGAAAAATAGTGAAATGTGTGTTAGTGGCTGGTTGCCAGTTCCTTTTCCTCGTTACGCGCGTAATCTTCTTCGGCCTCATGCTCGCTTTCATCCTCGGCATGTTCATAAGAGGTGGTCGCCATTTCCATGAAGACCAGCGTCAGCAGGGCGAAGATCAGGGCCTGCACCAGAGCCACAAAAATCTCAAACGGGATAAAAATGATATTGCCAAAAGCGGGAACCAGGAAAGCAAAGACGGCCAGCACCGCGCTGCCAGCGAAGATGTTGCCGAAAAGACGGAAAGCGAACGAGAGTACGCGCGAAACTTCGGTAATCAGTTCTATTATACCGGTGAAGAACTCGATTGGTCCCTGAATGCCATTCGTGAACAACTCTTTGAATTTGAAGTACTTACGCAGATGTTGGCCCGCGCCCAGCGCTGCAAAGCCAAAGACCTGCGTGATTATCACAGAGATCAAAGCCATCGCAAACGTCACGTTCAGGTCGGTAGTCGGAGGGCGGAACCAGGGAACGATCATGCTGGTATACACACCGGACAATATAAAGCTGCTCGGCGGGCTGATATGCGCCGCCAGCACTTTGCTCTGATCTACCCAGCCAATGGTATCAATGCCGGGCAGAATATCGAGTAGATTGGCGAACAGCGCGAAGAAAAAGAAGGTGCCGACCAGCGGAAAAAACCTTCTCGCTTTCTCCCTCCCCACAACTCCCACAACCAGGTTGAGGATGCCCTCATAGCCCCATTCAACGAAATTCTGAAAACCGGAGGGGATCAGATTGCGTTTGCGTGTGCCAAAGTAAATAACGATGACCAGCAAGACAAGGGTTATCCAGGTGCAAAACAAGGTGTTGGTGATGGAAAAACCAAACGGAGTGAATATCACATCCGGTGGGATGTTAAAACTTTGAAGTCTCCATTGCAAGAACACGCGGTATCCTCCCTACTTACCGCGCTCTGCCAGGTCTGTTTGAAGTTGAGTGCTCGCTCCGTCTCCCCTATCTAGTCAAAAGAAGCGGGAAAATAAACGGTACGCCCCATAGACGCCAACAATCAGGCCAAGCAGCAGCCCGAGTAATAAATACAAAGATTTCGTATGAGTAATGCCATCGAGATAGCTTCCTCCCCAGGCTCCCAGAGCTAAGGGAACGGCGATGATAAAACCGAGTTGGCCCATTAACGCCAGAGAACCCCAAACAGAGGGCGGTGGTTTCTTTTTCATCCGCAATTTCTCATCTGTTTTCTCTCGTCATTATACCATGCGGATTATAGCACATATGAACGCATGTTTGCAACAGTTGATACAATGCAGTATCTCCATACTGACTTTTGATTTTTGCTGATTGGTAACGTAAACATAAATCTGACTAGCACATTTCTCCTATCTTTCCTTACTACTTTACATAAGCAATATTGTTCCCCAAAATCATTGTATTTCCAGCTATAAAGCCTCCTCGTGCCATGTTTTTGTTTCAAAATATGTCAATTTGTATCTTTTTTGTGTGCTACTATATGCAACGTTGTCTGTTTTACTTCCCCATGATTTCGCAAAGAATGCATTCTCGTGGGAAAAACGCAGCAACAAAGACTTGCGGGTGCTGCAAGTCTTAACTAGAGGAAGGTAATTTGCGAATATATCAACAAGTCTGGAAGCGATTCCAGCAATTTAGTAGGGTACATTTTGTAGTGAAGCTTAGTATGGCAGCGCTGCTGGGAGTGTTCTTTGTGAGTGTGAGCTTCGGCTTAAATGCCGGGAATGCACATGCGCAATCGTTCGCTTCCTGCTCAAACGGTGCCAGCGCGTATGTAGTCGTTCGGGGTGATACGCTTGACGGCATAGCTGCCCGCTATGGTACGAACTGGGGGAGTCTCGCATCTTACAACCACATCGCAAACCCCAACTTTATCTCGGTCAACCAGGTAATCTGCATTCCAGGGCGCGGGACGGTGAGCAACAGTAGTTCGCCGGTACAAAGCGCGCCAGTGAACAGTACATTGTCTTATCATAGCCCTGCATCGGCTGTCGGGAATGGCAATCCCTTCCCATATGGACAGTGTACCTGGTGGGCGGATCAACGGTACTACCAGTTGCACGGCGTCTATGTGCCGTGGACAACACAGTCAGACGCCTGGCAGTGGACGGCGCGCGCCTATCAATTTGGCTGGCGCGTATCCGGTAGCCCATCAGTAGGTTCTATCATCGATCTCCAGCCCTGGGTACAAGGTGCCTATGGTTTAGGACATGTTGGGGTGGTAGAACAAGTTTTAAGTAACGGCCATGTGATCGCCAGTAACATGAATTGGGGACTCTATCCGTGGCAAGTCACCTATGTTGAGTTTGCTCCTGGTCCGGGAGTGACCTTTATCAGCCAGTAGCCGCATATGCTCGTTAGAGCGTAAGCCGCGCCGGTAAGTGACCAGGTGAAATAAGCGCC
>JBOGTO010000224.1:0-5601 GCA_050695155.1 Ktedonobacteraceae bacterium | reverse complement strand
TCCCCACCCCGCCCATCCGCCGCTCCCGCCCCTACAGATGTTATCTCGTTTCGGCTCGTTTGAGCGCCAGTTCCGCCAGCGTGCGCGCGGCAAAGCCTGTCGCGCCTTTCTCCTGATAGGGCTTTTTGGCATCGCCAAAATCGGTTCCCGCAATATCCAGGTGCGCCCAGTGCGCGTCTCCAACGAAATGCTCCAGGATTTTCGCCGCTGTCACAGCAGATGCCGGTCGCCCGCCCGTCTGCTTAATATCCGCCACATCGCTGGAGATGGCTTCAGCATATTCGTCGTCTAGCGGCATTCGCCAGAATTTCTCGCCTGCTACCTGTCCCGCATCGATAATCTCTGCGCTTAACTTATCATCATTGCAGAACAGGGCCGACATCACTGAGCCGAGTGCAATCACTTTGCCGCCCGTCAGCGTTGCCACATCGATAATCGTGGTGGCCTGCTCCTTTATGATGGCATACGACAGCGCATCCGCCAGCACCAGGCGTCCCTCGGCATCCGTGTTCACGATCTCGATGGTTTTGCCGTTCATGATACGCAAAATGTCGCCTGGTCGATAGGCGTTGCCGCCCGGCATATTCTCGGTCGTAGGTACTAGCACCGTAACATTAATGGCAGGCTTCAAAGCGGCAATTGCGTGCATCGCGCCGATAACCGCCGCCGCGCCCGCCATATCGCCCTTCATCTTATACATATTTTCGGCAGGCTTAATCGAAATACCCCCGGTATCAAAGGTGATGCCCTTGCCAACTAGCGTCAAGTCCTTCTCGCTGCGAGCCGCCGCGCCGCGATAGTGCATAATGATGAACTTTGCCGGTTCCTCCTGGCTGCCCTGCGAAACGCCCAGCAGACCGCCCATGCCTAGTTCCTGCATCTGCGGGCGATCCAGCACCTCGCAATCCAGCTCGAAACGCTTTGCAACCATGCTGGCGCGGTTTGCCAGTTCGGTAGGCGTCAGCACATTGGGTGGTTCATTCACCAGGTCGCGCGTGAAGTTAGCTGCTTCGGCAAGCGCAACAGCGCGTTTTAACGCTGCCTGGAGCCGCGTATGGTCAGTAGCGTCTGCTATCAGGGTGATCTTGTTAATGCCGCGCCCGTTGCCATACGTGTCCGTTTGCCGGTACTTCTTAAACGTGTACACGCCCAGCAATGCGCCCTCAATTGCCGCCTGCGCCTGCGTCTCCGCGTCCAGTGGCGCGCCTTCCAACAGACAAGCCAGGGCGATCGTGTGCGCTCCCGACTGTTGCAAATGCCGCGCCGCCGCGCCGCAGGCTCGCAGGATAGCCAGCGTTTGTAGCTTCTCCTGCTTGCCCAGTCCAACAAATACCACCCGCCGCGTCGCCAGCTTGTCCATTGTATGCACCGTCGTCATCTCGCCCACATCGCCCTTGAACTCACCAGAGGCGAAAAGTTCTTGCAGCAGTCCACCAAGCGCATCATCCACTGCCTGCGCAGCTTTTGATAGCACAGGCGCTCGCTGCCCCGCTTGCTGGTATGCCACGCCAACTACCAATCCATCACAGGCAACGTCTCGCATTGCCGCGTCAGAAAAATTGATGTCCATATGCCATACTCCTGGAAGTTATTTTACATGTGTGATCCTTTGTGACCGAGAACAACGTTATTCGGTTGTCAAAAATCATCAGAACAGGGGGAGATGCTCGCGATCGTGTTGGGGTCACGGGTATCACACGTTGTTGCTTAAATCATAACAAATTCTCAATGAATGTGCTACGATTTTCGCGCCATGTATGACTTTTTGCGGGTTTTTATTGTGCCTGGGGCAGCAGGCGATCAACTACCTCTAACAACTGGCGCGGCTTGAACGGCTTGGTGAGATATTCATTGCAGCCGATATGCATGGCCGCTTCGCTCTCGTCGTTCAGCGCGTAGGCGGTGACTGCTACAATGGGGATTTGCGCCATACCTGGACGCGCGCGAATCAATTGCGTTGTGCGAAAACCATCCAGCACGGGCATCGAAAGATCGGTCAGAATCAGATCGACGTGTTCACGGTCCAGCGTATTTAAGGCTTCCCGCCCATTGGAGGCCAGCAGGCAGCGATAGCCGCGTGTAGATAAGACGCGCTCGATCAAGATGCGGTTGGATACCTCATTTTCAACAATCAGAATGGTGAGTGACTGCGCTCTCTGTTGCGCATGAGATGTATCGAGTGAATTCATGAGAAATAGCCTCTTCCCTGATTTTTGTGTTTTTAACTGGCGCGTACTCTGGCGGGCGCTGCCACTGGCAATGTAAATGAGAACATCGACCCCTGTCCCACAATGCTCTCTACGGCCACCTCGCCACCTTGCAATTCGATCAGTTTGCGCGCGATGGTCAGGCCCAGACCCGTGCCACCGAAGCGGCGCGTCGTGCTGCCATCGGCCTGCCGGAACGCCTCAAAGATGTAGTCGAGCGCGGCAGGCGAAATGCCTATCCCCGTATCGCTGACGGAGATACGCAGCATATCATAGCGTTCCAGCAATGTGCAGCGAATAGTCACGCCCCCTTTTTCTGTGAACTTCAGCGCGTTCGATACCAGATTAATTAGCACCTGGCGGATTCTGTGACTATCGGCCAGCGCCATCGGCAGCTCCGCGTCCATTTCCAACGTCAGCGCAAGTCCCTTATTGCCCGCCATTTGCCTGAGTTCGCTCAGCACATCCTGCAAACTTTGATCCAGGTGCAGCGGTTCAACTTTGACCTCTAATCGGTCTGCTTCGATCTTGGACAGATCAAGCATGTCATCCACCAGGCGCGACAGGTCTTCCGCGCGGCGCACCATAAATTGAATATGCTCTTGCTGCTCCTCGGACAGGTCGCCATCAACGTATCCTTCTAGTATCAACGAACCATAACTGATAATACTGTGTAAAGGAGTACGTAATTCATGCGTCACCGTCGCCAGGAATTGTGATTTCAGGTGGTTGACCCGTTCGAGCGCGGCGTTTTTATCCTTGACCTCGACGAAGAGCAGCGCGTTTTGTATCGCCATCGCTGCCTGGATAGCTGCTGTGCTTAGCAAGAACGTGTCAGGCCCGCCCACCTGGCGTGGGCTGTCGCCATACAGCATGACCGCGCCAATAGCTCTGTCCTGCAAAAATAAAGGTACCGCCAGCACCGATTGATACCCGGCTTCCAACGCCAATCGCGCCCAGTTTTCTCTGCGTTCGCGGTAAATAGCGTTGACATCCTCGCCATAGGCGATTTTTTGTTTCTGCATCGCCATGCGCGCCAGCAACATATCAAGATCGCGCAGCGCTGGACGCGGAATGCGCGGGCGGCGCTGCCCGTATGGCTCTGGCGGCGGTGTCAGTTTGGGCGCGCGTATGGCCCGCCGTTTTCCGCTCCCATTCATGCCAGGCGTAGCGGCGGCGCGGTTGCCGCTGACGGGAATGGCTGCTAACTTGGTGGTGGCTGTCATGGTAATGTCACCGGCAGGGTCCGCGTGGACTGTTACTGTGTCAGGCTTCACCGGTCCGGCGGCGGGTAGATGTCCGCTCGATTGCTGCATATCCGACCATTGCGCCACAGCCCAGGGCGAAGTCATCTCGCGTCCATAGAGCAGCAGCGAGACGCTTTTGGCCTGCATGATCTTGCCCAGGCGCGACACAATTTCTTTCAGCAAATCTTCCAGGTTCAGCGTCGAGATCAAGATGTCGCTCATAGCAAGTAGATCGGTCATGCGACTGGTGATGACATGGCTCTCGTTTTCCTGCGTGTTTAATGACTCCGAAAGCAGATTGAACGAGCGCACCAACATGCTCAGTTCGTCTGGCATCGCGTGTTGCGCTGGCACCTCGCTGCTATCCGTCACCAGCGCGGCAATACTCGACTGCAAACGACGAATAGGCTGGATGAAGAAGGTACGCGCAATGAGAGTATAGATAGCAACGCCCAACGTTATCATAAAGACGCCCATCAGGACGAGAATTTCAATGGCTCGTTCGCTATGCGCACTCAGGCTATATAAAGGCTCAATGTCTACGATCAGCAAACCAGGCGAAACGGCCAGCGCATCAGGAGAGCTAACCATCGCGGACTTCGTGAGGTAATGCTGACCGGCATCGATCATATTCACGCTATCAGGTTGGCAAATACCATCCGAGATCAGGCGATTGTCAAGCGTGATGTTGTGGAGCGTGTTTCCCTCGATCTGTTGCGCCTCGCATAAAACCACGTTCAGACCGAAATTGCCGCTTGTGTTCAAGAGATTCAGGGCAAAATTATAATCAATAAGCTGCAACCCGATCAACGCCCCCAGCGTTGTACCATTGCGTAACACAGGCATCGAGAAACCCATATCCCATGTTGAATTTGTATTCGCTCCAGGCGATGGCATTACCAGCGTAGCCGTTCCCCCCTGCAAACTGGCATCAGCCAGGGATAAGATGTCCTTAGAGAGACCATTAGCAGAGGTGATACTACCAACGGGTTCAACGAGAGTATGACTCCTGGAAATAAATGCGATGCCGGTAAAACGGTCGGGTGGATTGAGCGTAGATGAGAATATGTTCGCAATTTCCTCGCTCGCTGCCGTCTTAGGGGATTGTGAAAGCGCCATTACTAGCGTTTGGTTGTTTGCCGTCGCGGAAAGCTCCCCGGTCAGCAGCGCCGTCTGGGCCTGATAAGCGCGTTTCATCAGCGCAAGGTGCGTTGTGGCATCACTTTTCGCTTCGTGTTCGTAAAATATCTTCAACAAATACCACGATGTCGCGGAGAAGCATAGTAAACACAGCAAAAGCGTCAGGGCCGCGCTAACAATTAATTTTCCACCCAGAGACCGAACAGTAAATCGCATACCAACCCTTCTGGTTCCAAACACAAAAGTAAGGAGAGGACGGGGTGCCAGCTCGTCCTCCCCTTACCACGCGTATGCATGGAGCAACGCGAAGCTCCAGGAGGCGCGCGCGCAAACCCCATGGGGAAAAGGTTGCGCGATTACCAGATATACGTTACAAGCTTGCTCGTCGAGGTGGATCTGCTTGCCCGCGTACATCCCGCCTTCCATCCCAGGCCTATACATTATAACGTACAGGAAGCCAAATAGTTATCACTTTTCGGGGCAAATTTCGTCTTGTCCCAAAAACTCATCATCCGCGCACATATTCGATATAGCCGAACTTGAGCAGGTACACCATAATATGCGCTACTTGCACTTCGCTTAGATGCAGTAACCGGGCGACCTCCGTCACTGTGCGCCTGCCATCCAACAACATGTACACCAGCCGCTCGCGCCTCTGCATCTGGTTCATCATAATGCGCTTCGCGGACGCGAACGCTAGCGCGCGAAAAATAGCTGAAGCGCCCGGATGCGCTAACTCCACGTAGGCGAAAGGCGTATAAGCCGACTGTACAACGGTCATGTTCGCTCCTCCAATTCTCACGTACAACCCGATCACTGACAGAGAGACCTGCACTCTCAACTATACTGCTTCCATATTAATTTTTCGCTAAAAAGCCCTCCATTCATGTGAACATTTTGTGAATATCATAGATATTTCTTCTTTATCCAAATCGTCTTAAAACATTTCTCGGCGTTTCTAAACATCTTAGTCTGAGGAAAAACCAGGCAAGGGGCAGGGAGGGTTG
>JBOGTO010000223.1:0-11530 GCA_050695155.1 Ktedonobacteraceae bacterium | reverse complement strand
GCCTTCTTCCAGGCATCGAAGTTGGGGACTGGGTGTTCGATTTGCAAGATGACCATGAGAGTTCCTTTCTTTTTTTTAACAAAGCCGTAGAGGAATATCTCTTTCTCTACGGGATCTGAAAGGGGATGGTAGCTTGGCTGGTTGCGCCAGGAGTGTGCCCTGGTAGCAGGATGAAGGTCGCCGTGGTGGTATCCTGTGGTACCAGAAAGGAAACCATCCCCGGAACATTTGTGGTACCAGCAGCAGCATCGCCAATGACCGCTTGTTCGAGCTGAATGGTTGTCCCACCATACTGCAAGCGCATGAAATCAGGAGGAAACGCGTTATACCCTTCCGTGCCGGGATTATCAATGGAGAAGCTGAGAACCAGGAAGAGCATGCCTTTAGCGACCTGCGTCCCGCTATCGCTGAGTTTCGACGTGGCCGTTTTCAGGGTCCAAAACATGCTTCCAAATGGCACACTCAGATTGGGCGTACTCTGTTTCGGTTGATACTGGCTCAGGTCGGCATGACCAGTTAAGGGAACCTGGAGTTGCTCTTCCGTATCTTTGCCAATGTGCAGGATCATCTGATTCACTTTCAAACTGGTGGAAGCGGGAAAATCGATCCAGGTTGTCTGGTCTCCCTTCCGAGGAGGGCCGCTGAGGTCTTTATACCCGTTAGGGGCCATGGTAACCTTGCTTCCCCCAGGTAAGAGGAGGGTAAAACACTCAGGATAGGCAAAAGGGGGAGCGCTCGCAAAGTACACGTTATTCACATCCGATTGGACTGCGTGCAGATTGAGGCGCATCACCCCATGTGCGGGTGTCCCCGTGTCATCGGCAAAGCTCGTCGCCTGCTGCGCGTTGACAATCGTAATATCGACGCTCGCATAGGTGACCGTGGCATTGATCGGCGTCGTGGTCAACGGAGCCTGGGTTGGGGTAATCTCACTATTCGCGCCGGTAGTCGCTATGTTGCTACCTCTGCTGGTCACAAAGCGAAAGGCAAAGAACCCACCTGCACCGAGCAAGAGCAGCAGGAGGATCACCCCCACTTTCAGTCTCCCTCCCGACGAGTTTTTCTGTGGCCGCGCATAGGCTGGCGGTGGCTGAGAACTGTGGAATGGCGCTTGATATCCCTGTTGACCAGGAGGTGCTGGTTGAGAGACTGGCTGGGACTGTTGTTGCTGTGGATACGCCATGTATGGTGGCGGCGGCGCGATCTGGGTTGGAGCGTAGCTGGCAGGATTACCATTCCCAGATCCCGTACTCACAGGCGTTCCGCAGTTGGGGCAAAAACGCATGTCGGCAGGGACAGAGGTGCCGCAGTTGGGGCAAGCATGAGTGATGGATTGTGCCATCCTATTTTCCTTTCAATACTCTCTGCTGATGGAGTCAATGCAATCTGATACAACTCGCCTACACAAACGTGAATGACTGTAACATCGCCTGGAAGATGGTCGCGTTTATGTGAGCAAAGCGGCTCGCATCGGCTGAATAACGCATGACAAAACCCCTGGCTGTGGGTGAGACCGCTGGATGGTCGTCAGCCATCACGACGGTTTCTATGGTCTCTGGCTGAGCCTGACCTGGGATCTGGACATCGTCTGTCGCAGCAAACTGGTCCCAGGAATCTCCCCCAACGGTAGCCTTTGGCGCGATAGCGACCTTCTGGTAATGTGGTTGACTCGTGAATTGGTTCAGTTCAAACTGGAGCAGCACGGCAGGTGGAATGCCTCCTCCCGCAGGGTTGAGCCCAATCATGAAGACGCTCCCCTGGGCAGCATCAGCCTGTTTATTAACAATCATCACCTGTCCATGACCCTCCTGCATCACGGTCCATCCCGCTGGATAGCCGATGGTAAAGCCGTTGCCGGTATAGGTGGTCAGACCAGCGGCAGGTGCAGACGTGGGCTGGGCTGGAACAGCGGTACCCTGAGAAGTCGCGGGCGTATTGGCGCTTGTCGTGCTTGAAACGGGTCCGGTACTTCCGCTCCCCAAACTGCAAGCGGTCAACAAGAATGCAAGCAGGAGGCCGCAAATGCTCAATGAGAGCCTGGAACGTGAAAAAAAGGTCAGCGAGTGATGGGGGTTTGTGTGAGACATGGCGATTTCTCCGTTATTGTAGAAAACAAGATGTGTTTATACATCATTCTTCTATGAACAGCAATACATGTACGATAAAGAGGCGCAAGAAGCTTGCCATCTTTCTTGGATAGCCAATTCTTCGATGGAGAAGCTTACCCTTGAGGAAAGCTTCATGAGAAGTGAGTCAAGACAGGATCTAGGCGCCTAGTGAAGCCAGGCGGCTCTGCGCGGCAGTCAGCCCGTTTTGCGCCTCATCATGCCAGGCCTGCCAGGCATCATGCATCTTGAGGAGAGGGGCTGCTTTGTCGAGTTCAGTGAGCGCCGATATGAAGCTATCGCGCGCCTGTTGCGCGCGCTCGACTCGTTCTACTTGAGAATCGGCGTTGCGGCTCAGATGGAGCGCAAGCGTGGCATGATCGATAGCGGTGAGCGCGTTTCCCAGCTTGCGATCAATCTCACTCTCGTCAGACGCCATAGCGCCTCCTCCCTTGATAGCACCAATGCCTACCAGGTCATGCGTATGTTCCTGGAGAGCTTGCTCAATAATGCCAAAAATGTGCTGAGCAGCTTTGAGCGCGTCGTCTGGATTGATGCGATCCATGAGGGTTTCTTCAATCGAGGTCGCAAGGAGAGCCGCTCGCAGGCGCATCTTCTCATTGCGGTTCAGTTGAAAAACCGTGATGACTTGCTCCATTTCATCGATATTCAGCACCGGAAAGCTCTTGGGTATCTTGAGAGAGAGTTGCAGGCGGCGCACCTTCTCGCGATGAATATGCGTGCGATCATCGAGATGGCCCAGGCCCAGCCCATATGCGGCAAGGATCTCCTGGAGGACGCTGGCAAACAAATTCCAGCCTCCCTGTGGCATGTCGTACGTAGCCATAGATTTGCTTCTCCTTTCCTCTGTAAGAATACCCGCTTTTCATCCTGCTTGAACAGTCACAAAGTTGTGGGTGCGTTCTCTGATCTCCGAAACCGTGACGCACTTATCTTCTTTGCGATTCCAATGTTCCTTCCCGAACGCAGAGTTTCTATCTCAGAATCGGCAGTTTTTCGAGAATGTAGGCAACAAGGTATTTCACATGGTAGAGTTGTTGCAGCATTTCATAATCGTCCGTTTTCTGACACATCTTGCTCAGCTTTTCCAACAGGGCAGCGCGCCATTTCTGTGAGCGTGATGCAGAGGTTTGACCTGTCTCAAAAAATGTGTCAAAATCAGAATCTCATTTTATGCAAACCGAGATGAGTAACTGACACAAACGGAAGAGGTTCTATGAAAGTTGGCTATATTCGCGTCTCCAAGCAGGAGCAAAACGAAGCATTACAGAGAGATGCGTTAAAGGAAGCGGGCTGTGAGAAGTATTTGAGCGACAAGATCACCGGATCGAAATTTGAGCGGAAAGGATTGGAGGAACTGCTGGCGTTTGTGCGACCAGGTGATACCGTGATCGTGTGGAAACTGGATCGGCTAGGGCGCTCACTCAAAGATCTCATCGAAACGCTCAACATGCTCAAAGATCGTGGTGTGGACTTTATTAGCTTAACGGAAAAGATTGACACGACTACGCCTGGTGGAAAGCTGATCTTCCATCTGATGGGAGCACTAGCTGAGTTTGAGCGCGATCTTATTCGTGAGCGCACCAATGCCGGACTCGCTGCTGCTCGTGCAAGAGGACGTATTGGAGGGAGGCCAAAAAGATTAGCGACCAACGGAAAGATAGCCCTTGCTCGCCGTCTGTTTGCCGATCCGAATCATTCCATTCCAGAGATTTGCTCGACGCTTGGAATCTCTCGTTCAACGTTGTATCGGTATGTCAAAGAGGCGACCCTACAAGCCTCGGACTCGTGAACTGAAGGAAAGATTATACTCAACCAAGCGAGTTATTTCCTCTCAGGTATTACCTCAGATAATTGTCAAAAAATTACCTCACGGAATTCACACATTTACAGATTATCCGGTTTCACCCCTGCTTTCCTTTCCCTTTCTGATGTTGCTGACGATTCTTTTTTGCCTGGTTGCCGCCACCCGCGCCTTTACCTGTATCCCTGTGCAAAACAGCGTCGGCCTCTTCCTCGTGTCCGTGGCTTACCAGCCATCGACGCGCCTGTTCGTGAAGATCACGCAGCGTCTTGCTACCAGCAATCATCATCCACATCGCGTACTCCGGGTCAGTGGGGGTGCCTTCGTCCCATTGGTTTTCGGCTATAAGAAATGCGCTCACCTGTTTCACGTCAAGTGTGCGCAGAACAGCATCCAGGCGCTGTCGAAAAGTTGCGTAGTCTGTCATATTTGTCACCTCACCTTTTCATTACATAGATTTATTATAAACCTTAACCGCTTTTTGCGTAATTTAACACAATCATAACCACTTATCGCGTAACATAACCCCATCTTAACCCGCTTCCTACCGCCATCTCTTCCTGTCGGGCTTATTATTTTCTGGAATGCTTATTTTGCCTTACCTTTGAAGCGATATTTCCGGTAGTAGTGGCAGAATCATGGATGTGTTTTCGTTTACTTAGATTGAAGGGAAAGCGAAATATGGATAAAAGAAAAATTGTACTTAATCTCGTTGTGCTGGCATCAGTGCTGGCAAGCATGGCGCTGGCATTTACTATGTTTGGCAAAGGAATTTTAGCCAGTCACGCTCAATCATCTGGCGTGACCGTTACCGACTTCTGGTTGAATGGAGGACAGGAACCCTGGGGAGTCACATTTGATAGCAAGGGCAATGTTTGGGTAGCCGTTCCTGGTTGCGACCCCTCGCCCACCTGCGGCAGTACAACCCCTCCTGGCAAAATCGAAGTATATAACCCTGCCGCTTCAAGCTGGGTCACCACCTATCAACTGCCTGCCGGTTTCGGACAACCCCTGTTCCTGGCCTTTGACGCCAGTGGTAATGTCTGGTTCCCGATGCCAATGTCGAATTCAATCGGCATGTTGAATCCTCAGACAAATACCTTCCAACAATTCGCCGTGCCGACCGCTGCATCAGGCCCCTGGGACATCGCTATCGATCATAGCGGCAATATCTGGTTTACCGAACATTATACGAACAAAATCGGCGAGTTTAATGCCTCTACCCAACAAATGACCGAATTTACGACACCTGCGGCCAATAGTCAGCCCTATGGCATCGTAGTTGATGCTTCAAATAATGTCTGGTTCACCGAAAATAACTCGGCGGTCGCGCAAATCGGCGAATACACTGCCGCCGGACAAATGAATGAATATAAAATCCGCAACACTCTACCCGGCGGCCTGACGCCTCACATGCTTACAGTTACACCTGACGGCAACATCTGGTGGACGGAGGGATGGGTTGGCATGATTGGCGAACTCAATGTAGCGCAAGCAGTTCCGGGAACGACGAACGGCGTCACCGAGTATACCTATCCGGCCACTTGCACCACCTGTGGCGGGACACATGCTTCTGGTATCACCTTTGATAGCAATGGTCTGATCTGGTTCGACGATTCGCTGCAAGGCATATTTGGCTCTTTCCCGGATAGCGGCAAAGGCGCGTTTTCCATGTATGCAGCGCCCACACCACAGCATCCTCACGATGGCATAAATGTCGATAGCCAAAATCGCATCTGGTTTACGGAGGAGTTTGCCAACAAGCTTGCTGAAGCCATCCAGACCAATTCACCACCGCCATCTCCAACATCGACTTTGACAGTGACGCCGTCTCCCACTGTGTCACCATCACCAACGGTATCGCCGTCGCCTACTATTACACCATCGCCTACTATTACACCGTCACCGGGTACAACCATAGCCCAGGATACCTTCCAGCGTACCAATCAGAAGCACTGGGGCAAGGCCAGCGATGGGCAGACGTGGGGCGGTGATGCGAATACCGCCAATGCATTCTCCATTGTGAATAATGCCGGGCAAATCTCAAATGGCGGGGCCGCTTTTAATGCGATACTCGGTCCGGTCGCTACCGATTCAGAGGTGATTTTCAGTGGATCGCTGAACACCTTTAAGTTTACCAACCTGGGAGCCGTATTACACTGGAAGGATACCAATAACTGGTATAAGGCCTATATCGATGGAGCTAGCCTGATCGTACAGAAAAAGGTCAACGGGACGGCTACCATCCTGAAAAGCGTTCCATTTGTTGCCACCGCCGGTCAATCGTACACCATTGATTTCCGTATCGTGGGTACGACGCTTACTGCTAATGTGTGGCAAACCGGTACCACGGAGCCATCCGGCTGGATGGTAACGACGACCGATAGCTCACTTACATCGGGTCAATGTGGCTTACGCATCCAGATGCAAAATGGCGCTATCGCAACTATTACCTCATTCCAGGCATTGTCTTAACGCTCGACTTTGGTTTTCAGAGAGACCCAACCTGCCGGGTCTCTCTGGAAAACTGCTTCCAGCTTTAATTCAACTTACTACGGTCGGGACCGCCAGCGCGGTAAATACTGCTCATAGAGAGCATCTGGCGGACAAAAGGCACTTCGCGTCGCAACGTTTCTATGATGCTTTCGAGCCTCTGTGTAGTAAAGGTCATTTCGAGCAATTGCTGTTTCTCTTCATCCTCAATATCCAGAAAATAGGCGATGAAGTGCGATAGTTCTTCGGGATCATCGGGCAAATTGAATTGTGTCTCCGGCTTGCCCACCACTTCCAACAAGATTTCCAGATAGGTATTAAAGAGTTCTTGCGCTTTGTCAGCCTCTTCGCGCAGCGCCTGCTCCGGTTCAGGCAAATCGTGATAGACTTCTACGATGCCGGTAAGATAGGGTTTCTCGCGGTGCTGCTCAAGGATGCGGAAGCGCTGGCCGCCCCTGGCAATCAAATTCATGCGCCCATCGTCCATACGCGACAGTGCCAGTATATCCGCCATCGTGCCAACAGGATAGGGTTCTTCGTGCATTTGCTGACTTCCAGGACGCGCCAGCACGACCCCGAAAGGTTTTTCCAGCTCGTAACATTCCTTAATCATCACGCGATAACGGGTTTCAAATATGTGCAGAGGCAGATCAGCCCCCGGAAATAATACGACATTCAATGGAAAGAGCGGTAATTCAATTGCCATATCATGCTCCTCTGGCAGCTAGCCCCTTTTCTCTCTGCGATAACAGTTGTATAGTAATAGCTTACACAATTTGAGGGGAAGAGAGCAAGTAGTATACTACCTTAGACAGGGTGGTTGAAAAGGCGAGGAAAGAGGCAAGGCGACCGCAAGGGTCGCCTTGCTTAAACTCTCTAGCGTGACTTTTCAATCGCCCTGCACCTTAGATACGCGCGCGAGTAGCGATCTTCTCTTAATGGCAGACGCGCTGCGCTAACACTCCACCATTATCACTTCACCGTCATGCTCCGCCGAACGTTTCGCGGCTTCCATGACCGCGATATTGCGCCTGGACTCGGCGGGCGAGACGGCCAGCGCCTCGCCATTGTGCAGGTGGTTTGCCAGGTTGCGGTGGAAGGCGTAAGGGGGCGCTTCGGGCAGCATGAGGTGTTGTTCGTGGATTGCGCCACTGATGTCGCGTGTATACACAGAGAGTTCCGGTAACGCTTCCGAGAGCGCCAGTCGTTCCTCGATCAGGTCGCCCGACCAGCGGCGCGTTTTGACCGTTTCCTGTCGCCAGTGTCCCACAATGGCACCGCGCGTTCCCAGGATGTACCATTTCGGTTTTGGCGCGGCTGCAATATCCGAATGCATAAATTCGGCTTCCTGCCCTCCCGCGAAACGCAGGTAGACCGCCGAGTGATCCGCATTGGTGACATCATGCCAGACGCGCTTGTGTTCCACGCCGCGCACACTGACCACTGTATCGGGGATGAGCTGCAAAATCCAGTCCAGGTAGTGCGAACCCCAGTCATAGAACACGCCGCCGGAGATCGGCTCGTGCGAATGCCAGTAGTCGCAGGGGTGCGCGAAACCACCAATGAATGTCTCGATGTAAAAAACATCGCCAATCGTTTGCTCTTTCAGCACACGCTGGATCGCCAGAAAATCGGGGTCCCAGCGCCGGCACTGGTAGACCGTCAGGGTCAGTTGCTGCTCCTGCGCCAGGGCGATCATCTCGTCGGCCTCGACGCTGGTCAGGCAAAATGGCTTTTCCGATACTACATGCTTGCCGGCGCGTAACATGCGCAAGGATATAGCGGCATGTGTATTGGGCGGCGTCGATACAATCGCCACATCAATAGCAGGGTCACGCGCCACCTGCTCCAGGTCGGTGCAGGTCTCGATGCCAGGGAAAGCTTTGCGGGCAATGGCTAAGCGTTCTTCGCTGCGGTCGCACACCAGCGCGTACTCCAACCCTGCCACGTTGCTGATGGCTGTACCATGCTCAAAGCCAATCGCGCCATAGCCGATCATCGCCACGCGCTTCGTCTTTTCGCGTGTGTCCACACCTGTCGCGTAGCGTATAGCGCGTTCGATCATCTGGCGGTAAACTGGATGTTGTCGTGTTTGCGCATCGCTGCCCGGCGTAGCGCAAAAGACACGCCCCTCACCATAGCCACGCGCAAAAGCCAGCGTATACGATGCGTAGCGCCAGGATGTTTTCCACAGCGCCTCCGCATCTGAAGGAACGACATCCAGTATGTACACTGCTTCCAGCATGGCAAAGGAAGGATCAACGCGGCGCGTCATATAATGATCGGCGCTGACAACGCGCGCGATGATCTCGCTGCGTGGTGCGCAGAAACCATGCACATTGCCCAGTACTTCGCCCAGGATGGGAAGTTCGTGATAGGCTTCAACCGCGTCACCAATACAGAGCAGGCCACCGCCGCGCTCGACAAACTCGCGCAGCAACTCTTCCTCCTCCATATCAAGCGACCCAATATCACCATCGATGATGACAACCTGCTCAGCAGCATGAACGCCACCTGTCCGCTTGCACCGCGTGATGAAATCTCGCGCGCTGATCGTGCCGATTTTTTCGTGCATGGGAACTCCTGTCTTTTATGTGAGGCGCGATGTCAGTTCTATCAAACCTCGTGATAATGGAGGTGGTCGTGGGAATGGTCGGGCCAGTGCTGGTGCATATGTGTATGTCCGGTACCATCCGGCGGCAACTCTTCTTGCGTATGAGTATGCGTACCCTCAAGGTGATGGGGATGATCGTGGCCGCGCCATAAATTTTCCGCGCGATAGTTGGCAACCAGCAGGCTCTCGCCATGATGCCAGCGATCACGGAAAATGTCATAGTTCTTCTTACTTTTTGTGGTTTGCTCTTCTTCACTCAAGCTATACCATTCACGGTGTGGATGCTTTATGATGCGCTCAGCTACCTGTGGCGTGGTCAACACGCGACAGCCAGAGGCTTTGAAGAAAAAGCTGTAGTAGATGTCCATCAGGCGATAGAAGCGGAAACGCTCATCGATAAAACCAACTTCGGGCAACAAGTCTCTGCGAAAGGCCATCAGATAGCCTTCGATAGCATCTACATCGGGTCCGGTTGCCTCCCTAAATTCGCGCAGATCATCCGTCACCAACCCATAGGGACCAACCACGCCCATATTGGCATCGGCCAGCGTTTGCGCTAACGGCTCCCAGATATCGCCAGCAATTTCGATGGAGGTATCCATCAGCACAATGTAGCGGCCCCGGCTGGCGCGCATGGTAGCGTTGCGCCCGGCTGCGAAACCCATATTATGATCCGCGAATAACACCTGTAGCGCGACACGCTGCCCATTGTCGTCCGCCAACAAATCACCGCCGCGTGCCAGTTGTTGAAGATAGGTCAGCGTGTCATCGGTCGAGCCGTTCTCTACGATGACCAGTTCAATTGAGTGGTCGCCGGCATAACGCACAACACTCTGTATAGCGCGTTCCAGGTCGGCGCGGCTATTGTGCGCCAGCAGGTTAACCGAAAATTCGTAGGCATCTGCTGCTTTTGTAGTATCTGGCGCATCGCTGGAACTGGACAGCACGGTAAATTCGTCTTCCAGGCGGCGCGGCAGTACGAGCGAGCCTCGCGTGGTATCCCGCAGCGTATAGCCCTCCTCAGCCAGCTTTTCGCGCACACTATCAGCCTGGGGGTAGCGTTCCTGCTGCCGTAGCGCCGAACGTCGCTCCACTTTTTGCACAACTGCTACTGGCAACCGTGCAAGATAGGTAAGCGGATCAGTCTTCTTACGTGGCAGATCGCTCAATAAGTAGTCTTTGAGGCCAAAGCCGAGGATGCGGTCAAAATCGAGCAACAGGCGCACGCGCGAGGTAGTATCGTAATCATCCGCTCTCAGCATAGCCCATACAACCGACATAGCGCGGGGCATATTCAAGTCATTTTCGACCTCAGCCAGGAAACGTTCCTGCCAGTAGTTGACCTCGAGCGGCTCATCTCTCAAGATCAGAGCTTTATCGGATTGCTGGTACAACTGGTAAGCCCGGTCGCGTAGCCGTTCGAGCGAAGTCTGAGCCGCCTGCAATGCGCGGAAGGTGAAATTCAGGCGACTACGATAGAGCGCGGTGGTATAAAAGTAGCGCAGGGACATAGCATCGAAGCCGCGCGCCTCGATCTCTGAACAGGTATAGGCATTGCCGGTCGATTTCGCCATCTTCTGTCCATCGGCCAGCAAATGCTGGGCGTGTACCCAGTAGTTAGCGAACCGCTCGCCCGTGAAGGCTTCGCTCTGCGCGATCTCGTCTTCATGATGAGGAAAGATATTATCGACGCCGCCTGTGTGCAGGTCGAAATGCTCGCCCAGGTATTTCATTGACATGGCGCTGCACTCGATATGCCAGCCGGGGAAGCCGCGCCCCCAGGGACTATCCCACGCCATCTCACGACCAGGCTCGGCCACTTTCCACAATGGGAAGTCCTCCGGGTTATGGCGATCCTCAACCACGCCCTCGCGCACACCCGCCAGCATGTTTTCAAGCTGGTTGCCGGAAAGCTTCCCATAGCCAGGGAAGCGTTTGATGTCAAAATACAAGTTGCCATTGACCTCATAGGCCACGCCCTTTGCCTGCAACCCCTTGATAATAGCAATCATTTCCGCGATATGCTCGGTGGCGCGTGGAAAGACCTTTGCCGGTTCAATATTTAGTTTCGCCTCGTCCTCGTGGAAGGCATCGGTATAATATTGCGCAATTTGCAGCGAGGTTTTGCCCTCTTTACGCGCCTGGGCCAGTATCTTATCCTCGCCGCGATCCACCATCTCCTGTCGCATATGGCCCACGTCCGTAATATTTTTAACATGCAGCACATCATAGCCACGATATTCAAAGGCGCGCCGAATCCAGTCGGCCATCGTAAAGGTGCGCAAATTGCCAATATGGATGTAGCGATAGACCGTCGGGCCGCACGAATACATGCCAATCTTGCCCGCTTCGCGTGGGATAATCTCTTCAATGCGGCGCGTCAGGGTGTTATAAATCCTCATATTGCTTCAGGTATCCTCCTCACCGCTGCGCGGTTCGCAAGAAAAGAAGGTGTCTGTGGGCGATTCGCCTGCAAGCGAATCGCCCACAGAC
>JBOGTO010000222.1:0-2420 GCA_050695155.1 Ktedonobacteraceae bacterium | reverse complement strand
GCGCTGATAGGCCACATGTTGAGAGTTAGCCCAAACTCCTCTGTGAACCATACCCTTTCGCTGCCATCTACAAGCAGCCCATCATACGGATGTGAATTGCTGATGTGAATTGTTCGTGCCACGACCTGCCCGGTAGATGGTATGAGATAACCCACACTCTGGCTGAGTGAGTCGGTAAACCAGACGTTGCCCTTACCATCGACATCGAGGCCAGAGATGTGTGTGCCGGTGCAGGTTGCCGGGTTTAAGCAAGCGCCTCGATAGATGACAAAAAGGGCTGTGTTGCCAGATCGGGGGTTGAACTCACCAATATCGCCATCAAACCCGCCGCTATACCAGACATTGCCCGACGAGTCCGTAGCAATCAGGTGCGGGCGTACCGTGCCGACAGCGTGTTCTGTGATCTTAATCGATCCAGACGGTGTCGAGGCAAAGCTGCCAATCTGGTCTACACCTGTCGCATTCTCTGAGAACCAGATGGTTCCTGCTGGATCAATCGCAATACCGTATGGATTGCTATTTGGTGTTGGAATAGGAGTTTCCACTACTGCATGGGTGCTTGTATTGAAGAAGCCAATCTCGCCAGTGCCAAATTCGGTGAACCAGAGGTTGCCCTGCTTATCGAAGAGCAGATCGAAAGGCGCGCTACCTTTCTTCAAGGGCCATTCATTCCAGGTCTGGTTCTGCATATCAAATTCGCCAATAGCATCAGTAGTGGGCTGAGTAAACCAGACATTGCCGTCTTTATCGACGACGACAAAAAGCGGGCTTGAGTACCCGTTCGGTTCGTTGAAATTTTGTATGAAGGTGCTGTCAGACAGCGCGTACTGACCGAGGACGCCCTGCGTAGTTGATGGGCATTTGGGTTTAGCTTCGCACCCCGGCTCAGCAACCCAGATAAACCCGTGTGGAGCATCAAGCGCAATGCCCCAGGGCAATAACGAGGTCGCCACATGACTTTCTACCAGTGATAACGCGCGATGCGTAGAAAGGGCTACTTCTTCTGAGCGATGCACAACGTAAGGCGTCTGGGTAACCACTGCTGGCTGCGCCGTTTGAGTATATGCGGAGAAGGAGCCGTAGAGCAAGAAAGCGCCTACACCCACAAGAATAACGGCAATCAGCACCAGTATGATACCTATCATAGTCCTTTTGTTATTAGCCATATAAAATAAATTGCCTCTCCTGGATCAGCATTATTGAAATCCGAGGAAGCCACCTTATCAAACAAAAAGGCAGCTCATCTCTTTGAATTCCAGAAAACCGGTATGAAGGGGCGTGAATGCCCCTACCAATTGGTAATACGCATTGGACACTGTGGTAGTAAATGATATAGGATAAATAGGGTTGATACAGCTCAGTATATCATATATTTATTTCTACCGGAAAAGAGATACTTAATGTCCACACATTATCATGGCAAGCTACTCATGAGTTGTCCTCGCTGCAAGACGAAACTTCCAGCGGGCGAGACCAGCTGCTATAACTGTGGTTTACGGATGACTAAAGACCCATCCTATAAGCAGAAGCGCAAAGCATTGCTGATCTACTTCGTCTGCATCGTTCTAGTCTGTGTGCTATTCGCGGCCTTTTTCTTTCATTCAGCAGGCATATCGCTTTCGGCCATTTTTTCAAAAGGAACTCCTCATCCTACAGCAATACCCTATCCTTTGCCCAAAGGCGCTCCCCTCTTTTCAGACAACTTTTCCAGCGATACCAATGGATGGAATCTCCAGAGTTCTCCCGGCAATTACGCGGTTACATTAAACAATGGAACATTGACCATGCAGGTGAACAAAAATCAGTTACTCTGGGAGCTTTTGCCAGGCGAAAGGACGTATAATAACTTCACATTGCTAGTAAATGCCACGCTTTCCCGGAGTGATCCGAATAACGGGTATGGCATGTATATTCGAGGCACTGCAAATTCAAGAACCGACCTGGCTAATTATTATCGCTTTGAATTGTACGGCGATGGCTCCTACGCCATATTTAAGGGCGCTATCGATGCAAGTGGCGCAGCCACCGCGACAAAACTCGTGGATTACACGTTGAACCCTGCCATTAAAAAACAGGGTGGCCTCAATAAGATCATGATTATCGCAAAAGGCGCGACCCTGTCTTTTATTGTCAATGGTCAACTTCTCAAGACCATTACAGATGATAGCTATGCGAGCGGAACCATCGCTCTCTTCGTCTCAAATCTTCCGCAGGCGAAACCAGGAGCGCAGGTACAGTTCTCCCAATTTGCCATTTATCCGCTTCATGCCTGAGAGCGAGTAATAATGGGGCCGGACGCCCACCAGGGGCGTCTTTCACTGGTGGGTTTTTTGGAAGGCACTCATCTGGCCTGTCATCCTGAGCGAGGCGAAGGATCTCGGTCCCCGGCGAGAGATCCTTCGCTTCGCTCAGGATGACAT
>JBOGTO010000221.1:0-4953 GCA_050695155.1 Ktedonobacteraceae bacterium | reverse complement strand
GCCTTGTGCTTGTCCTGTTGGCAACGCGATACGCCTGGGTTGCGTGAGGCATGATGGTCGCACTTCCACCAGGACAAGCACAAGGCCCCCGCATCCACCCCACCCCACCCCTTGTCCCTACAGGATGACGCTTATGAAGCTCTCTTTGAAGCGATGCGGATCAAATGCCAGCGAGAACACTGGTATGGCCCTGATTGCTCCAACCCGAAACAATACGAAGATATGCTGGCCTACGACCCTAATTTTGATCGGCATACATTAGAGGTAGAACTCGCTCCAGCAGATGATCCCAAACGCTTCGGTTTTGTCTTTCCTCCCGCCAGCGAAGAACAGTTGCAGGAGACCGAAGCGCGTATCGGTTTTCCCTTACCTCTATTGCTCAGAGCCATGTATGCCAATGTTGCGAATGGAGGATTCGGGCCTGGATTGGGTTTGTACGGCGTACTTAATGGCTACAAAGGGGCCTATCTCAATTCGGATAGCACAATCCCCGAACAGCATCCAAAAGGAACTTTCGATTATTCAACCTATCAGGAACATGCCTCACAAGCAGTTGCGCGCGGTGAACGCTCACACATGGCAGTGCCGCGTGGACAATGGCTTCAACACCTGCTTCGTCTCTGTGATCCTGGCTGTTGTGAGGAAGCGTGTGTAGATAATCAGGAGCGCATGTTTATTGTTGTACCTCTTGAAAATAACGACGAGTATGGCCTTTTCCAATTGCCCTGGAACTTTGAGGAATGGTTATGGCACCGGGTAAAAGATGAGCAGTTTTGATGCAACAACTACACGGAATGATGGGAAACCCTCGTCACTTAACTGCTAAACTTGAACGAGTTCAGCATGGGTTGGAAATAGCTCGTTACAGCTTCATCAAACGCCGCTTGATTCGTGCCATACACGATAGTGAAGTTCAACGTATTGAGCGTGTTGGCCGGGTGGTTGTCGGCAAGGATCACCAGTTGCACCGCCGCCACCGCGACTGTACCGGAAACAGCTTTCTGTATCCACTTATCACCACCTATGGTAACGGTAGTCGGCACAGGCAGCGTTTGCGGGTTGGTCATCGTCGCTTTGATATTGTTTGTCGCCATCGTGGACGTGCTATCTGCGCTGATAAGCCCGTTGGGGTTGGGCGTCACCACAATGGTCATCGTATCGAGCTTCGAGGGATCGGAAATGGTCACAGCCGTACCGTTGCCGCTTTTGCTGGTAATCCAACCCTGTGGATAGCGAATTGAGAAGCCATTCCCTGTATAGACGTCCGCAGCCTGTACTGCCTGTGTTGGTGTTGGTGATGGCGATGGCGATGGCGTCGGTAACAAAGTCGGCTCCGGCGATGGCTTTGGTGCCGGCGTTACCTGCGTGGTGCTTCCACTATCGCAAGCGGCCAGCGTTGCGACAAGCATCGCGCAGCAACAGGCAGTGATGAGCCAGTTGGCGAGACTTTTGAATCGAATCGGCATCGTTTTCTAATCCTGTCTGGCAGTGAGAAATAACTGTTCAATAGTATAATGCATGAAAAGGGGTTGCGTCTATTCCCTACCCCACCGGCCACCCGCCGCGCTCATCAATTGCCGCGTCAACCTGCTCCATCAAGGTAATCGTCTCGTCCAGCGCCGCTACGATTCTCTGATAATGCCTTATATCACTATTCTTCAACTCGCGTCCCTTGCGATCCTTCAACCACTTCTGGCACACCTGGTAGCTACCGACGTGAAACTCTCACACTGCGCTTCCCCAAGTAAAAGGTTATTGAAGTGGATATGCTTCTCCCGAACATGCACAGGCAGTGAATAATGGGATCCGTTTATTGCTGTGGGCTATCTTGAGTTTAGAAAAGGTAGCTTTGTCTGGTTTCGGCTATTTTCAGATCCCTGGGTTTAATCCCATCAGTATCGATGCCAATAATCAAAATCGGTATATCTATATCCGATATTCCACGATGTTCTAAATCCCAGACAAACTGTTCAAAGTAAGATACTCCGGTAGACATCTCATCTGCCAGCCCTTTAACAGGCACTATTTCTATACCACAGTCGATCACGCCCAGTTTGGCAAAGATCGTCATTTTAGCGCAGACGTTATAAACCATGAATGAGTATTTACCAAATTGTACTTCCACACCTAACTGATTTTTTACAAAATCCATGTCCCTGAAAGGAGACGGTTCTCTGCCACTACGAGTTTTTGGCATATAACCAGGGACATAGTATTCATGGGAGTATTCAGCAATCACTTTGTGGTTCATCCAACCTCTACCGGTAAATTCTTCTTTGAAGGCTTTATTGAGCGCGGGCGGACTATATAATACTCTGTCCCGCATGGTTTTTTCTTTGCTGACTTTCGTCTTGGAAATTTCTGCATCAACTGCTCGATAATCTGTAACACTTCGTCTAGTTCAGGGCGATGCTGCTGTGTAATGATTTCTTTGCCATTGTTGAAGGAATATACTCCTGCAATACGCATAACTACTCTGCCTCGCTATAATGCTGACGTTTCCATTCGAGCGGAACTTGTGAGACCTTCTCGCGTCCAGATGGCTTATGAACAGGTTTACCTAATGGGCGGGTCTTTAGTACACCATTATAGAGTTGAAGAATACGTTCTTTGCTGATGGAAGCATACTCTTCCTCTTTTTCCACTCCAATAGCTTTTCTTCCATGCATCAAAGCGGCAATAAGAGTAGATCCAACACCAGCATAGGGGTCTAACACCCGATCATTCTCATTAGTAAGGGCCAGAACGCAGCGTTCAACTAACTCAACGGGGAACTGGCAAGGGTGAATAGTCTTTTCAATATGGTTTGCTTTGACATTAGGTATATTCCAAAGACCTGTTTCCCATTCCTCACAAAGAAATTCCCAAATATCCGAGGGATTTTTGCCCAGGGGATTGCCAGAAGGTTGTCCTCTATTGGGTCCCTTGAAATGCGTTTTACCAGGATACTTGGCAGGAATGCGGACAGGGTCAAGATTAAATGTATAATCGTTGCTTTTTGTGAACCATAATATGGTTTCGTAGCGTCCAGAAAACCTGTTTGAAGCATGTAAGCCATGCTCGAAATGCCAGATTATCCTGTTACGTAACTTTAAACCCAGTTTTTTAAACATATGGTAGTAAAATACGTCAAGAGGAAAAACTTCTCCTTCATCAATATAATTTCCCGTCTGCCAGCAAATACTGCCTTGATTACCAAGTGTTCGCACTAATTCACGAATAAGAGCCTCTTGTTCATTGAGGTAGGTAGTAATCGACTGTTTATTTTCATATGATTTACCAATGTTGTAGGGAGGGGAAGTGACAACCAGAGAAATGCTCCCATCGGGTATGGTTTTCAGGAATGTGTGCGAATCCCCATGATGGAGTGTGACAGTGTGCGTATCGTCATAGTGGTCCATGATATGGATGGGATGAAAAGTAGACTCAGATTGAAATAAAGAATTAAGCATCTATACAATCCTCCAGACGTAATCAGGTCCTGTGCTGTACAGTATACATGACTGGGTACATCTGGACAAGTTTTGCGTACTTTAATTCTAGTTGGTGTTTGCTCATCTGCTCAAAAGCGAGAGAAATCCCCCTCGCTTGCCTGCCATTTGTCTTTGTATCCCATACGATACCTCCTTTTCTACCTGTTGATGAGGATCGGCTGTTCAGCAGTATAAGGCATGAAGAGGTTAATGTCTATCTCTAAAAATATCTGGCACCTGTGTTCATAAAGGCGTAAAAGAACCTCCCTACAAAGAGCGTGACGTTTTTGGGGGAAATACGATGTAGATAGTGAGATCTCAATTGTTACAGGCGCGGAGGAATTGATGCAACAACGTCGCCGTCCCATAGTACAGGAGCAGGGGGGTAATACTCCGGTAGAAACACGTCATGCCTGTACAGCCAACCTTTATCAACTCTATGCCCCGGCGCTCTTCGCGTATATCCGTCGTCATACCGCAGACCTCAATGATGCGGAAGACATGCTGGCCGAGGTCTTCACTGGCGCGTTACGGCAGGACCTGACCGCCATGAACGCTGACGAGCAGCGGGCCTGGCTCTGGACGGTGGCGCGTAACAAGGTCAACGATCATTATCGCCAGGGGCAGCGCCGCCAACATATCTCGCTGGAGAGCATCGGAGAGACAGGGGAGATATTGGAAGATGCCACGACCCCGGAGAAACTCGCCCTCCAACAGGAAGAAATGGCCTACCTGTACAGGTATTTGCAACGCCTCTCAGCGACGCAGCAGGAAGTACTCCAACTGCGCTTCATCGGCGGGCTGCGCTGCACCGAGATCGCGGTGCTTCTCAAGAAACGCGAGGGCGCAATTCGCAGCATCCTCTCGCGCGCCCTGAACGAACTGCGCAAGTACTACGAACACCGGGGGAAAGGAGCAGGCTAGATGTTTCACTCTGACAATACAAAATTTACGCCAACAACGGTGGATGAGCAAATTGATCATCATTTGTCCGGCTCGCATAGCGCTCCCGACAAGCAGGCCGCGCAACAGGCCGTTCAGCGATTACAACGCATCTACCAGCTAAAAAGCGCTGAGCATACCCCCTCCCTTGAGCGTGTGTGGCAGCGCGTGCTGGCTACCGATGCTCAGGAAAGCGCGACGCCTTCAGCGATAGTTGCTGCCCCCGCGATGGCAGATCAGCCAGAAGAGGCACAGCGAGGTGGCGTCATGTCGCACCCAGGCCCACATGGGCAACGCAAATCGCGCCCGCGCCGCACTCGCGTGCTATTCGCGCAACTGGCCGCCGTCCTCTGCCTTATAGTGATCGTGGGCAGCTTTGTACTCGTCACCACTCTTTCGCAGCGCGGGCAACCATCTACTTCTCTCGGCATCGCGGGCGCGAGTGGACTCTATGCCTATCTGAACAAGACAGTGTACCGCCTGGATAGCCAGACCCATAGCATCCTGTGGAAACATACCTTTGCGGGTAGTGAAACAG
>JBOGTO010000220.1:0-5798 GCA_050695155.1 Ktedonobacteraceae bacterium | reverse complement strand
TGCGGTCGCCATGCTCCACGATGCGGTCGCCATGCTCCACGATGCGGTCGCCATGCTCCACGATGCGGTCGCCATGCTTTAAGCACGCGACCAGGAAAATCCTGTTAATGAGATATAATATCATTGACAGCATACTTTCTCCTATGTTATAGTGAGAAAACAGTATTTGATACGATGTCTCTTTAGGAGGAAGATTGCTTTATGTCTCATTTCCGCAGAGCATCGTTGCTGTTTTCCTGTGGGTTGCTGCTTGTTATGGCGCTGAATGCGTGTACTGATAGCACAACAGGTAGCTCTACGGCCACGCCATCCTCGACGGTTCTCAATGTAGTTGCAGGGGAGAACTTCTGGGGCAGTATTGCCACGCAGCTTGGTGGTAGCCGTGTTAATGTGACCAGCGTTGTGAGCGATCCCAATGCTGATCCCCACCAGTATCAGAGCAACACGAACATTGCGCGTTCCTTCGCTCAGGCCAGTTATGTGATCCTCAATGGGGCCGGCTACGATAGCTGGGGGCAGAAGTTGCTGGATGCCAACCCGCAGAGCGGGCGCAAGGTATTCACGGTTGCGAACTTGCTGGGCAAACACGAGGGCGATAACCCGCATTTCTGGTATAATCCTACCTATGTTGAGCAAGTGTCAAGCCAGATCACGAAAGATTACCAGGCGCTTGATCCCGCCGATGCCGCCTATTTCACACGACAACACGCTGCTTTCGAGACAGCGTTGGACGGTTATCACAGCCGCATTGCTGAAATCAAGACGAAGTTCGCCGGGCAAAAAGTTGGCGCGACGGAGAGTATTTTTGTCTACATGGCGAACGCGCTGGGGCTGGACCTGATCTCGCTACCGGAGTTTATGAGCGCGGTATCCGAAGGCAACGATCCGCCCGCGAGCAGCGTAGTTGCGTTCCAGCAGCAAGTGCGCCAGAAGCAGATCAGCGTGCTGGTCTATAACGTACAGACGATTACCAATATCACCACTATGATGAAGCAGCTCGCGTCTCAACAGAATATCCCGATTGTAGGCATATCGGAGACCATCCAGCCTGCCTCTGCCAGCTTCCAGGACTGGCAGACGGCTCAATTGCAGGCGCTACAGAATGCGCTCAACGCCCATGCGCCCGGTCAGTAATGTCATGAGAAAGTACCTGGAACCTTTCTCTCAGGAGAATGTTATGCAGCGCGAGAATGAAATAAGCGAGATGTCGCCAATTCCCTCTAATATATTGCCTGTTACCTCGCAGTCCGGCAATAGCGCCGATTTGCGGAAGAATGAGCAGAGCGCGGACATCGTAGCCTTTCAAGACGTAGCGGCACAGTTGGGGAAGCGCATCATCTGGCGTCATGCCACGTTCCAGATTGTGCCGGGGGAGTTCGTGGCGATTCTGGGTCCCAACGGAGCCGGGAAATCAACCTTGCTGCGCCTGTTGCTCGGACTGTTGCGCCCCGGTGAGGGCAGTGTATCTGTGCTGGGACGCGCCCCACGTCGGGGCAATGCCGCCATTGGCTATGTGCCGCAGCGACGGCTCCTCGACGCGGACCTGCCTGTGCGGGGGCGTGACCTTGTGATGCTGGGACTGGACGGCCTACGCTGGGGCTTCTCGCTCCCCGGAAACACGCGGCGGCAAAAGCAGGCTCGCGTAGCGGAGGTACTCGAAGCGGTGGAGGCGACGGCATATGCTGACCGTCCCATCGGGCAGTTATCAGGCGGCGAGCAGCAACGCTTGTTTCTGGCGCAGGCTCTGGTTGGGAAACCGCGCCTGTTGCTGCTCGATGAACCGCTTGCCAGCCTTGACCTGCGCAGCCAGGTGGGTATTGCCCGTCTCGTCGCTCGCCTCGCGCGCGAACAAGGCTTCACTGTATTGCTCGTAACCCACGATGTGAACCCCGTCCTGCCCGTCGTTGATCGCGTGTTGTATGTCGCGCGCGGGAAGGTAGCAATCGGCACACTTGACGAAATCATTACGACGCAGAAGCTGAGCAGCCTGTATGACGCTCCAGTTGAAGTGGTGCGTGATAGCCTGGGTCGGGTCTTTGTGGTGGGCCTCGAAGAGATGGAGGGACATCCGGCATGAGCTTCGTATGGTCCCTCAAGCTCGTCTTGCTTTTCCCGGTCGGACTGCTACAACACATGACCGCGCAGGCCGCGCAACTCGGCCCGCCCGTCTTCTCCTGGAACCTAATAGCGGACTGGCAGGACATCTTCCAGTACGATTTCATGCGCCACGCATTCCTGGCGGGTACCATCATCGCCGTGCTGGCAGGGGTAGTGGGCTATTTCGTTGTGCTGCGCGGCCTCACTTTTGCCAGTCACACGCTGGCTAACATCGGCTTCGCCGGAGCCGCCGGAGCGGTACTCGTTGGCCTTGCTCCTGTCTATGGACTGCTGGCGTTCACGCTGGTTGGCGGGCTTGGCATGGGCGCGTTCGGTAAGCGACTCTCCCAGCGCGATGTCGCGGTCGGCATTATCCTGTCGCTCGCCCTGGGGCTGGGCTTTCTCTTCATCTCCCTCTATCACGGGTATAGTACAGATGCCTATGCCGTGCTGTTTGGCGAGGTGGTGGGCATCAGCCAGCAGGATGTGTTGATCGCGCTGGCTGTGGGAGCCGTAGTGCTGCTGGCGTTTGGAATAATGTATCGCCCGCTCCTCTTTGCCTCGCTGGATGAAGAGGCTGCGGAGGCGAAGGGCGTACCCGTGCGCATGATTAGCGTGGCGTTCCTGCTCATCCTCGCCCTTGCTGTTGCCGAGGCGGTGCAGATCGTGGGGGTGCTGCTGATCTTCGCGCTGCTCGTAACTCCGGCGGCCATCGCTGAGCGGCTGGCATCTCGCCCATCCATAACCCTGCTGCTTTCGGTAATACTGGCGCTGCTCTTCACCTGGGGAGGACTTGTCATCGCTTATTATCAGCCCTACCCGCTGGGATTTTTCATTACAACGCTGACCTTTGGAACTTATCTCATCGTGCGTCTCGTGAAGGACGGTCCGTGGAATATGAAGCATGGGAGGCTGGCCGCGCGGGATATGTCGAAAGGCGGCGTGTTATGAATGGAATGATACATACCATAGCGTTCGCTTCCGCGCCGTCGTTTTCCTGGAACCTGGTGGCGGATGTCCAGCAGATGCTGGCGGTTGATTTCATGCGCGCGGCGTTCCTGTCTGGCTCGGTCATCGCGGTTACATGCGGGCTGGTAGGGTATTATGTGCTGCTGCGTCGCCTGATCTTCGCCAGCGATGCGCTCTCGCATGTAGGCTTCGCCGGGGCGATGGCTGCCGCGTTCCTGGGATGGAACCCTTTCGTAGGACTCTTCGGCGGCTCCATCATTGTTGGGGTAGGCATGGGACAGCTTGGCAGAACTAGCGCCCGTTCGCGTGACGTGGCGGTTGGGACGGTATTAGCCTGGATTCTCGGTCTTGGAGCCTTGTTCCTGGGCCTCTACCTTGCCCATCCTATCGCCAATACTAACATTGCCGTCGGCGTGGGCGTGCTTTTCGGCTCGATCTTTGGCGTCGATGCGCAAACCGCGTTGGTCATCAGCGCGGTAGGCGCGGCAACCAGTCTGGCTCTGCTGGCGATGGCTCGTCCACTGCTCTTTGCCTCGCTCGATCCCGAAGTAGCAAGGGCGCGCGGCCTGCCAATACGCCTGCTCGATGCCCTGTTTCTTACGTTATTGGCGGTAACGGTGGCCGAGGCGGTTCCGGCGGTGGGAGCGCTGCTGGTGTTCGCCTTGATCGTCACGCCCGCCGCCAGCGCGCGCCGGCTGGTGACGCGCCCATATGTGGCGCTCTTTCTCTCAGCTGCGTTAGCGCTGGGAATTACATGGGCTGGGCTGACGATGGCTTTCTACCTGTCGTATCCAGTAAGCTTTGACATTAGCGCGTTTGGGTTTGTGGTCTATCTGGTTGTGCTGGTATACCAACGGGTGCGAGCAGTGAAATTTGTTGAACGGGCGTGAAACATGGTACACTAACTGTACAGAGACAGCCCCTATCGGCACACTCAAAGCCGAGTGATGCCCGGAAAAGGTGAGATCAAGGTGTTAGCAGAGAGAATTTATGCAGCGTTCGATGAAGTAAGCCAGCGTAATACACGTCCTAGACGGCTTATCGCGGAACGCTTGGTAGCTCTGGCACAAAGTGGTGCCGATTTCACGGTTGATGATCTGTGGCAGCACATGCGAGCAGAGGAGCCGCGCCTGGGACGCGCTACCGTCTACCGCGCTGTCGAGAAGCTGGTCGGTATGGGTCTGCTGGATCGTATTGAGTTCGCCGACGGCACGCATCACTATCGCGTCTGTGGAGATCGTCACCACCATCATCTCACCTGCACGCGCTGCCACCGTGTCGAAGAGGTAGACATCTGCCTGCCAGAAGATCAGTTTACCGCCATCGGCAACCAGACAGATTTTGCCATCGAAGGACACTCGCTCACTCTCTTCGGGCGTTGTAAGGACTGTCGAGATGATGGGTAACGCCGCAAATGCCGTGTCAGTAGTCAAGAGCGGGGGCCGGATGCCCACCAGGGGCATCCCTACATGTGGGAGAACCACCCATCCCCACCACGTTACTTACAAGGCGAGTTGGAGTGGCAGGGGGGCCACAAGAGATGTAGTGACGCCCCTTGTGGGCGTCAGGGGCCTTGTAGGCGTCAGGAGCGGGGCATTCATGAATATCTTATTGACCGGTGCCACCGGTAATCTGGGGAAGAACACCCTGCCGGAGCTATTGCGCCAGGGACACCGGGTGCGCTGCTTTGCAAGACGACCCCAGGGTCTTGAGCGTATCGCCGGGCGCTCTGGAGGAAGAATTGAAGTCGTACAGGGCGATATGCGGCAAGCAGCAGACCTGGCGCGAGCCGTACAGAATGTGGATGTCATCATTCACCTGGCTTACATGATTCCACCGGGCAGCGAGGATCACCCCGAACTTGCCCGTTCGATTAATGTCGATGGCACGCGCCATTTGCTTGAGGCAGCCGCTCGCCAGCCTGTACCGCCCCGCATTTTATTTGCTTCCAGCCTCGATGTTTTTGGTCACACGCAAGATCAACCGCCGCCGCGCAAAGTCACCGACCCGGTGCAGGCTACCGACCACTACACGGCGCATAAGATCGCCTGTGAAGAGATGGTCAGGGCATCGAGTTTACAATGGACGATTTTTCGCTTTGCCGATGTGCCGCCTCTGGGTCTGCGCAGCCCGCACCCCATCATGTTCAAGATACCGCTTGCCACGCGCTTCGAGGTCATCCATCCCTATGACGCGGGACTGGCAATAGCCAATGGCATCTGTTCGCAAGAGGTATGGGGCAAAACGTTGCTCATCGGCGGCGGCCCCGGCTGCCAGATTCTCTACCGCGACTATCTTGGGCGCATGTTGGAGATGATGGGCGTCGGTATGTTGCCAGAACGCGCCTTCGGCACCGCGCCCTATAGCACCGACTGGCTGGATACAGGAGAAAGCCAGCATTTACTGCACTACCAGCGCTATACCTTCGACGATATTATGCAGCAACTGACGCGCATTGTTGGCTATAAGCGCAAACTCACTGCGCTAGTACGACCAGTCGCGCGCTGGTGGATACTGCGCATATCGCCATATTACAAGAATTGACGCTTATTGGACATCTGATGAATTATGATGGCCGAATAGAGGTTAAGAAAGGGCGTCGCCTTCTGTAGATACTGTGTTGTTTGTCAAGGGTGCAGGCAAAACGGAGTTCACCGCGGGAGAAGGAGGACGAGCCTTCCCACCAGACGCAGACAACACGAACCTGCGCGTTCATCGTCGCTCGCTTGATG
>JBOGTO010000219.1:0-14885 GCA_050695155.1 Ktedonobacteraceae bacterium | reverse complement strand
AACATTGCACAGCGTATCTTGATGCAAGCTGGATAACCGTAGACCAGTGCTAAGGCGCGTCCGCAAACAAACTGTACAACTCGCGTACTGGTGCGAAGCTCTGGCGGTGGATGGGCGAGGCTCCGTGCGCGCGCAGGGCGGTCAGGTGGGCTTCGGTGCCGTAGCCTTTGTGTTGCGCGAAGCCGTAGGCGGGGTATTGTTTGTCGAGTTGGAGCATGAGGCGGTCGCGTGTGACTTTGGCGATGATGGAGGCGGCGGCGATGGAGAGGCAGCGGGCGTCGCCCTTGATGATGGAGCGTTGGGGAAGTGGCACGTCGTGTAGCAGCAGGGCATCGAGCAGGAGCGCGTGTGGCGGGATAGAGAGTTGTTCGATGGCTGAACGCATGGCATACTTTGTGGCCTGCAAGATGTTGCGTTCGTCGATCAGTTCAACGGAACCCATGCCGACGCCGACGGCCAGCGCGTACTGCATGATAACATCGTACAGGCTTTCGCGGGCGTGGCTGGTGAGTTGTTTGGAGTCGCGCACGCCGCTTAAAGATGCTTCACAGGCGTCATCGTCGAGCGGGAGAATGACAGCCGCAGCTACGACCGGGCCGGCCAGGCAGCCGCGTCCGGCTTCGTCGAGTCCCGCGACAAAGGAATAGCCCTGACTGAGCAGGGCCATTTCTTCCTCTATGGTGGGGGTAATTTTAAGCGTTGTCGCTTTCTGCGCTGGTGGTAGTGGTGCTTGCAACACTGGCCGCCTTTGCCGCTTTAGCGGCTTCCCTCGCTGCTGCCTCTTTGGCAGTGATTGGACGCAGTTCTTTCAAGCGGGCGGCTTTACCGGTCAGGCCGCGCAGGTAATAGAGTTGTTGGCGGCGCACTCTGGCGTGGCGCACGATTTCGATTTTTTCGAGGCGGGGCGAGTTGACCAGGAAGGTGCGCTCCACGCCGACGCCGTGTGTGATGCGGCGCACGGTGAAGTTGCGGTTGACGCCGCCGCCGCGCAGGCGCATGACCACGCCCTCGAACGGCTGAAGGCGCTCGCGGGTTCCCTCAACGACTTTGACTTGCAGGCGAACGGTATCGCCAGAGAGAATCTCTGGTATATCTTTGCGCAAATGCTCATTTTCAACAGCCTTCAGCAACGCCTGCCCTGCTGGCTTCGTGATATATTGTTTGTCAGCCATGCTTCTTCATACTCCTGTGCGTGTTGTGCCGACCTGCGCGGGTCAAGTGAAAGTGGCAGGGCAGCACATGACGCGCGAACCTATTTTGTTGCGTTGAGCTGCTTCATGAGGCGCGACTTGCGGCGAGCAGCATTATTTCGATGAATGACGCCTTTTTTGGCGGCGCGGTCCAGCTCACTGACGGCCTTGCGTACAGCTTCTTCGGAATCTTCTCCGGTGGCGATGGCGGTGCGAGCCTTTGTTACCTGTGTGCGAACAAGCGATTTGATGCTGCGATTGTGCAAGCGGCGCTTCTGTTCCTGGCGCATACGCTTTTCAGCAGCGGCATTATTGGGCATGTAAGTTATAAACCTCCCCGAGACATCTGGCCCTTTCACACGGATGGGCTTTATTCAAAAGACGCCGACCGCCCGGACGCCCGCGAGAGTTTCGCGTCGCGCCCCTACCATACCATGAAGCGGGTGGCGAGTGGCGTATAGGATAGGGCGACCGTACATGGTCGCCCTGGTAACTTGAGTGCCTAAAGATTATAGCAGAAGTCCTATCGAACTGTCAAACAATCATAGGCAAAAACCCTAGTACACGATCACGGGTGTACCCCACGGAATTTGCGAGTATAGCCACGCGACATCGTTGGGGTTCATGTTGATGCAGCCGTGACTGCCATTGTCATTAAACGACGTGGTGCCGGACGGGTCGCTATGCGGGAAGTTCATGCCCTGACCATAGATACCGCGCCACCAGCTATCGTGGAAGAAGTAGCCACCGGAGTGATATTCCATAGCATACTGGATCGGCGTAGGCGGGTACCAGAACGCCGAGCCGGGCGGTTCGCTCGATTTGAACTCGGTGGGATGCTCGCGCACGAATATGCTCCAGAAGCCTGGAACGGATGGTTTCAGGTATTGGCCGGTTACGACCTGGAACGAGCGCACCAGCTTGCCATTGTTGTAGTAACGCACGACCTGTTCAATTAGCGAGACAACCAGCACCTGACCGCTATTAGAGCCAGCGACGCTGTAGTGCTGCATCAGGCTGATGTCGGTAGCATGGGACTGGTTCCAGGGGGTTTTGTCGCTGTAGTCTGCTTCCATAGCGTGTAGGTGCATGAAATCGCTGTTGAGCAGGTCGATGGCGGACTGGTAATCATCCATCGTTTGCGCTGACTGTACGGCTGCGTCCGCGTCGGAGCCGATGCCCTGCAAGTCGTATTCATAATCCAGATTATAGGTACCACCGTCGTAACTGTCATGGTACTGGTGCGTGTTGCCCCAGTTGGTGACTTCCTGGTGGAACTGTTTCAGCAGGTAAGTGGCCTGCCCCTGTGCCATAGGAAGTTGGATAGAGGCCATATCGTTATCAATTTGCGCGGAAACCTTCAGGAAGCCATTGATATCCTTCGCATTAGTGAGCGCCTGCTGGTCGGCAGTCAGGCGTGGTTGGTAGGCGGAGGTGCTGATGCCCCAGCTTTTGAGCTGGTTGAGGTCGTCGCTGAACTGCTTGATTTTGGCCGCGCCCACATAAGGAATGGCCTGTATCGAATAGACGGTTGTTTCTTGCAACTGGGTATTGACCATGTCAATCAGTTGCAAGAAATCATCCGGCCCGGCGGCAACGCGGAACGTTTGCAGATCGCCCTGCGCTTGCATATTAAGCCCGGTGGTATCCAGGTGCGAAGCCTGCAACTGCTTGATAACCCCTTGCAAAGAAGTCAGATCGTTGTAAGCCGGTTCCATCAGGTGCAGGGCCTGCGTCGAACTTTTCGCTTCCGCGCTGATCTGGATATAGTCCTTAGGCAGTGTAGCCTTCGCCAGTTGTGCCTGGTATGTAGTCAGTTGTTTGGCAAAGGTTTTTGCCTCGATAAAGTTCTGGCCCTGGCGCACGGCGAGCGCGGTTGCCAGCGTTTGTAAATCCTGGCTGGCCTGGTAGTCAAGTTGCTGTGTGGTCTGCGTCTCCAGCCCTTGTGTTTCCAGGGTGAGCATCTGATAGCGCTGCGCAAGATTGGTATTATAGCTCGTGACGGATTGATCGTTGAACAGACCTACAGGCGCGTTGGTGGCGTTCAGTTGTGTGGCCTGGCTGGCAATCGGCGTCAACATGTAGGCGGGAATACCGATGCTTCGCGCATGAGCAATCTCATTATCAAAGGCGTTTTTGTTCTGACTTGCTTGTTGCTGCGCCTGGGGATCGCCGCCACAGGCGCTCAAGAGGAGCATAACCATCAGTGCGCTAAACAGCGCGAGCGCCCCCTTGCGCATGTTCCATTGAGAAACCGGGGAATGTGCCATTATAGGACGTGCCTCCTGGCTATATCTTTATAAGACATTCAATAAAATAGATATTAGATTCGCCACTACTTATTATATCGTCTGCCCGCTTGAAATGTAACAAAACCACTACTAAATAATAACGCGCTACGCAGGTTTTCTTACTGCCCTATCACTGGAGTCGCAGGGCGGCGCAAGCGCCCCCACCCATCCTCTCCACAACCCCCGCCCCTACAAAAATCTTTAAGCGCAAGTAGGGGCGGGTGAGGTTGGGAAAGGTGGGGGGCGCTTGCGCCGCCCTCAGCCTCGGCCACGTCTTTTTAAGAACGCCTGAATGACAGCGCTTGTTCCAGGTCGCTGAGAATATCTTCGCTGTCTTCGATGCCGACGGAGAGACGCAGCAGGGTATCGGTGAGGCCGCGCGCCTCACGAATATCTCTGGGGATGGAGCCGTGCGTCATGGACGCGGGATGGCACACCAGCGATTCGACCCCGCCCAGACTTTCGGCCAGGGCGAAGACGCGGAAGCCGCGCACCATCTGCGCGACATCGTTGTAGGTTCCTTTGAACTGGAAGGAGACCATGCCGCCGAAGCCGCTCATCTGGCGTTTCGCAAGCTCGTAATCGGGATGCGAGGGCAGGCCAGGGTAGTAGACTTTCTCGACGCGCGGGTGTTCGTGTAAGAAACGCGCCACTGCCAGCGCGTTTGCTTCGTGCTGGCGCATTCGCACGGCCAGCGTTTTGATGCCGCGCAGCGTGAGCCAGGTATCGAATGGGCCGGGTACGCCACCGGCGGCATTCTGATAGAACTTGATCGACTGGTAAGCCTCTTCATTGCTGGTGACGAGCGCGCCGCCTATCACGTCGCTATGGCCGTTGATGTACTTGGTCGTGCTGTGCACCACGATGTCCGCGCCCAGTTTCAACGGCTGCTGGAAATAGGGGCTGGCGAAGGTGTTATCGACGACGAGCAGCAGCTTTTTGGAATGCGCGATGTCCGCGACTTTCTGAATATCGATCAGGCCGAGCAATGGATTGGTGGGGGTTTCCAGCCAGATCATCTTTGTATTGGGACGAATGGCTTTCTCGTAATCGGCCAGATTGCGGGCCGCGACATAGCTTGCCTCCATGCCATAGCGGCGCATGACGCGCTCAAAGATGCGATAGGTGCCGCCGTAGGTATCATCGCACGAAACGATATGATCCCCCGTGCTGAGCAAGCTGAGGATGGCGGTTTCCGCCGCCATGCCGGAGGCGAAGGCCAGGCCGTATGTGCCTTCTTCAAGCGAGGCAATACAGGATTCCAGCGCGGCGCGCGTGGGGTTGCCTGTGCGCGAATATTCGAAGCCTTTATTTTCTCCCAGCCCTGCCTGGGCATAGGTTGATGTCTGGTAGACAGGTGTCATGACGGAGCCGGTCGTGGGATCAGGCTCCTGTCCGGCGTGAATGGCGCGAGTAGAAAATTTCATTGGTCAATTACCTTTCAAAATGTGCATTGAACGAATGCGACTATAGCACTTTTCCGGGAAAAGAGCAATTAGTACAGAAGTATGCTTTTATGATAAACTCTGCAAGACTATGGTAAGATAGTCCCCGGTACTTCTAGTGAAACAAGATAATGTAGCATTAGTCTTCATCATCTTCTTTGATATAGAAAGTCTTCTGAACCAGGGAGGCGCTATGCTGCGACGTTCACTACTCCTACTCTTATTAGTAACATTGATCGGCTTGAATGTGAGCGCGTGCGGCCCCACGCCTACACGCTCCGGCGCTCTCACGCCAATTGCGTCTGATGCGTCGAGTACGCCGCCGGCAGCCGTCTCTCCTACAGGTTCTCTTACCCCCAATTTGACCAGCACGCCGTTGCAACTGACAGGCGTTTCTATTTCTATGAACCCGAGCAATTTCGGGACGATTGCCTGCGGAACCTCGCTGAATATCGTCTTTAGCGCACAGATAACGGCGGCATCTGGTGGCAACGGCGCGGTTGCGTACACCTGGAATATCGATAATACCTCCATACCTGGCAATGTTACCTTTAGCACGGGGCAAACCGTCCAAACGGTGACATATACGCTGAACAATGTAGCTATGCAGTTGACTTCGACCTCGACGGTAAGCGCCTCGATTAACGCGGGAAGCACAGGAAGTGCGTCTGTTTCGGCTAATGTTGTGCCGACGGGCGTTTGTCGTCTGCCGGGGCCATTCCAGGTGGTTAGTATTAACATGTCGGTAAATCCTTCCACGGTTGATGCTGTAGCTTGCGGCGCTTTTGTGAATATTACGTATAGTGCGACCGTTATCATTGCCCCAGATAGCAATGCCGGCACCGTTTCATTAGTATGGAGTACAAATCCTGGTCATGCTAGCGTTTCTATTGTATTCGCACCTTTACAAACCGTAGGAACTGTTACCGTGACGCTGGACGAGGTTTCATCGCACCATACCAGCTTTCCACGCCCTGTGTCCATCTCTTCGACCTCTCCCAATGTCGTCAATGGTGGACCTGTGCGTCCTGCTGGACAGTGTCATTAAATGCCGCTAGCTGCACTTTCGGTAAAATTGCATATTGGCTTAAAGCTAAATACACTGTATACTGTACCTGTCGAGGTAAATAACCAGATCACATTTTTTGAGCCTGTTATAGTAGGGCGCGAGTCTTTGTGTCCCTATTAAATCTCTTCAAAGGGCGCATAATGCTAGCGCAACGAGAAGACAGTCAAATTAGGAGGAATGTTTTTATGCAATGTAGTCGTTGTGGCGCGCCCGTTCAACAGGGTATGGCTTTCTGTCCCAATTGCGGAACGCCCTACTCTCCCGCTCAAAATGCGCCTGGAGCAGCGCCCGTTCCGCCCACGCAGTATGCCGGGTCTTCGTCCTATGATCCAACTGTTGCAGCTCCCCCTTATAGTCCTGGGAATGCTGGTCAGGCTTTTCCTCCTGCTAGCTCCTCGCCTTCTCAACCGGGGTATAACGATTATAACAGCCCGCCAGCTTATCAGCCGCCCTCTTCGTATAATGCGCCGGGTAGCTATGGCACACCACCACCACCATCTCCCAACGCATACAACGCGCAGAACGCCTATGGCACACCGCCGCCCCCGCCTAACATGTATGGCGCTCCCGCTCCTTACGCACCTGGCGCATTTATACCACCGGGCCAGCCGCCTAAGAAAAAGGGGCCGAATGTTGGGCTGATTATCGGCATCATTGTGCTGCTGGTCGTAGTGGTTGTAGGAGGCGTACTCGCGCTCAAAGGGCTTAATCATAATGGCGGGCAGACCAATACGGGTACGCCGGGCGTGACCGCAACCACTGGTACGACTGCTACTACTACCACCTCTGCCTCGCCAACCGCTTCAAGCAATTCGACGCCCTCACCTTCCGGCTCTCCTATCGATAACGGAGCGGCGGCTATCATTACCAATGTGCAAACCACCAGTTCCATTGATGCAAATTACCTGCCTACACACGTCACCAATCAATTCACTGTTGGCAGCGTGGTCTATGTCACTTACCATCTCAATTTGACCCAGTCGGGATATGTGGAGGCCAAAGTCTATGCTGATGGCGCTTTCGGCACCCAGACCTCATTGCAGGTGACAGTAGGGAAATACGATCACGGCTACTTCAATATCACCTATAAACAAGCGGGAACGGGTGCGTTTGAGCTCTACTGGTGTTTGCAAAAGGATTGCAGCGACGAGAAACTCGCGGCAGTAGCCACATTCACTATATCGTAGCAAGCGCCAGGGCGGAGGTAGAGCCGCCTTACACGGGCAGGTTTTTTAGGAAAGAAACCAGCGAGATGGCACTGTCATCCTTTGCTTTGGCCTGTCATCCTGAGCGCAGCGAAGGATCTGCGCTGGCCCGACGAGAGATCCTTCGCTGCGCTCAGGATGACAGGCTCTGATCTACCAGGAGACGCCTTAGCACTTTGCCTACGAAGTTCTTGGGCAGTTCGGTGCGAAATTCGATGCTGTTGGGAACTTTGTAGGCGTCCAGGCGTTCGCGGCACAGGGCCAGTAGTTCCTCGGCGGTGGCTTTTTCGCCACGTTTGAGTACAACCACTGCTTTGATGAATGGGGAAGCGTCGTTCTGGCTGGCACCGTTGGCTTCGGATGTTTGCAAAGCCTTTTTCATACTGACGACCGCTACTTCCAGCACTTTGGGGTGTTCGTATAAGACTTCTTCGACATCGCGCGGGTAGACATTGTACGCCCCCGATAGGATCAGGTCTTTTTTGCGATCAACGATGGTGAAGAAGCCATCTTCGTCCATACGCGCCAGGTCGCCAGTGTGTAGCCAGCCGTCCTGGAGGGCGTTGCGCGTCTCTTCGGGCATATGCCAGTAGCCCAGCATGACCTGCGGCCCGCGCACAAACAGTTCCCCCACTTCATGGGGTGGTAACGCTTCGCCCGTCTTGACATCCACGATACGCGCCTGCGTGCCGGGCAGGGGAATGCCAATGCTGCCTACGCGCCTTTCGCCCTTGAGCGGGTTTGAATGCGTGGATGGCGAAGCCTCCGTCAGGCCATAGCCTTCTACCAGTCGCCCGCGTGTTAGCTTCTCGAAAGCCTCCTGCACCTCGACTGGCAACGGCGCAGAGCCGCTAACACAGGTGCGAATAGCGGCCACGCCGTAGCTGCGCACTCTTGGATAGTTGGCAATCGCCAGGTAGAGCGCGGGAACGCCCGGAAAAATGCTGGGATGATACTGCTTGATGGCCTCCATGATCTGTTCTATGCGCGGCACGGGCAATAAGACCAGCGTGCCGGCCATAGCAATCGAGAGGTTCATGCAACTGGTAATGCCATACGAGTGCGAGAGCGGCAGTACGCCCAGAATGATCTCTTTGCCGCGCCGAGCATCGGTGATGCAGTGGCGCTGTTGCAACACATTGACTACCAGATTTTTGTGCGAAAGCATAACGCCTTTGGGCGTATCAGTCGTGCCAGAGGTGTATTGCACGAGGGCGAGGTCGTCCGAGTTTGCCCCGCTTTCAATCGAGCTAGCTGGCTGACTATGCAGCAACTGCTGAAATTCGTACTCTTTCCACTGGTGCTTGCGTGGCACGCTGATAGCCGCAACTGGCTGAACCTGGCGTTCGGGTTCTCCATTTTGACCTTGCGCAACCTGAGCTTGAGTTGAAGGCGCTATCTCTTTATCAATGAGGTTTGCCAGCCTGACACGCTGGCGCAGGGGCAGGTATTCGTTTGCGCCAGTAAAGATGATCTGTTTAATGCCGGTGTTGGCGCAGATACGTTCAACCAGCCCGCGATAGGCTGTGAGTGTGAGCAAGATTTGCGCTTCTGAGTGTTGTAGCTGGTAGGCGATCTCCTCTTCGTTGGAAAGTGGACTTCCCAGCACGACCACACCGCCAGCCTTGAGTACGCCATAGACGCCCATCACGTATTGCGGCACGTTGGGCAGGATGATAGCGACGCGCTCGCCTTTCCGCACGCCCATATTGCGTAGAGCGTGGGCAAAGCGGTTACTGGCGCGGTCCAGTTCGCGGTAGCCAATTTTCTGACCGAAGAAGATAAGAGCGGGACGCTCAGGAAATTCAATTGCGGAATTGTTGAGCATATCGGGCAGCAGTTGGCGGGGTAACGGCAATGATTCCGGCACACCTCTGTCATAGTATTGCAGCCAGGGCATCTCGGCCAATCGGGAAGCAGGGATGGCAGGAGTGAGAGAAGGGGCTGGTTGCGCGCTTGTAGCCTTTTGTTGCTGCGCATCAATAAAGCGGCGAATGGCGCGGTTTACGGCGTCCGGGCGTTCAAGCTGCACGAGGTGAGCCGAGACGGGGATGACGACTTTCTGCGCTCCGGGGATGGTGCGCGACACATCTTCGTAGGATTCGCGCATAAATACATTGTCGCGGTGTCCAAGCATTACCAGTGCTGGCACGCGCAATTGCTGCATTCGGTCATGCCCGTTCCATGTCGATAAGACGCTGGCAAGCATACGTTTGAGCGTGCGCTGTGGAGCAAAGAGAGCTACTTTGATGGTTTTCGCTATCCAGCTAAATACGGGGTCTGGCACGATCATCAAACGCCGCACGATTTCGCGCACGATGAAGCGCGATGGCACACCTATCAGCACTAATCCGCGCACATCATCGGGATGGCGCAAGATGTATTCGGTGGCTATCGCGCCGCCGAACGAATGCGCGAGCAGGTAAAAAGGACGCGCTACGTTTAGTCGATCAAGCGTTAGCTCGAGGTCACTGACCAGTTCATCCATCGTGCAGGGCAATTCTGGCGGGTCATCGCTCAGGCCATGCCCGCGCATATCCGGGGCTATGACGCGCATGGTCTGCCCAAAAAGCTGCAACTGGTAGAGCCACTGCGTCACGCCGCCACCGTAGCCGTGTACCATCACCAGCGTTACTTTTGCATCATCCGGCTGCATATCTATCACGCTGATGCGGCGCAGTTTCTGTTTATCGCGTCCAACTGGCACAAGCAGAGTCCTGCGGTAAAGTTCGATGTCGAGCGGCATAGGTTCGCTCCTCCCGGCTAACCGTATAACGTGGATGATTGCCAGGGCGGGGGCAAGCCCCGCCCTGGTTGTTCGCCCGTTGCCAGGGCGGATTATACACTGCGCAAAATGGCTGTTAGCTTGCTGCGCTCTTGTTCGGTGAGTGGCTGCAAGGGCGAACGCGGGGAACCGCCGTAGTCGAACAGGATGTTGAGCGCGGCTTTGAGGCCCGGCACGCTGTAGGTCGTGGTCACGGCGGTATTGGAGGGAGCCAGTCGCGCCTGTAACACGCGCGCCTCCTGCATCTGCCCGCTTTCAAAGAGTTCTTGCAGGCGACAGACTTCACGCGGGAAAATGTTGGCGAGCGCGGCCACCGCGCCCACTGCTCCAACCGCGAGCGCGGGGAGCAAGTAGCCCGCGCTGCCAGCAAACGCGCGAAAATGCTCCGGCGTCGAAGCGACGACCTGCGACAACTTCGCCATGTTGCCCGCGCTATCCTTCACACCAACGATATTGGGATGCTCCGCGAGCGCGCAAATGGTGGCCGCGTCCAGGTCGAGACCGGCGGCGCTGGCCGGCATATTATAGATCACAACGGGCAGGGGGCTGCTATCGGCAATGGCGCGATAGTGAGCAAGCAGAGCTTTGTTATCCATGCGTCCTTTGAAATAAAATGGCGGCAGGATGAGCGCGAAGTTGGCTCCAGCCTGCGCCGCCTGCCTGCACAGCGCAATGGAAGCGCGCGTCGATTGTTCGCCGCATCCGGCCAGCACTGGTGTCCGCTCGCCAGCAGTAGCGCGTGTTGTCTCGATTACTCGCACTCGTTCTTCGCTGCTCAGATGTACTGCTTCGCCATTGCTTCCCATCACCACATATCCGACTATGCCACTATCCGCGATACGCCGGATATGCTGCCGCAACATATGCAGGTCGAGTTCGTCGTCGCTGGTAAAAAACGTCGGCAAAGGGGGATAAATGCCGCTGCGTAGTTCAGGTGTCTCTGCCATGTTTGCTCAGTGCCTCCTTTTATAGTTTAGATGATAACATGCGCACCATGAAAGATCAATTTCTCGTGAAACACTTCACATTACAACTGTGCTATAGAGCATAGCACAGCCCAAAAAAAGAGGGTATCATCGTACATAAGAAGAGAACACTGTAGTAATTAGTTGAGAATACAAACAAGAGGAAATCAGGATGGGGATGAATGTCAATAATCATTCCATCCTGGCAACAAATGGAGGAGAGACACTATGAAAACTTCTTTTGTGCGATATATCGTAATGAGTATGTCAATTCTTGTAATGATGGTTTTGTTCAGTGCCTGCTCCGGCCTGGGCAATAATGGACAGACCACCGTAACCGGCTCGATTGTATCAGCCAGCAATGGGACTGTGGTGGTCAACGTCAACGGCCAGCAGGAAACTATTAACAACGTTCCTGCCAGCGTGATCCAGTCCTTGCAGAACCAGGTGGGCAGAACGTACACCATTCAGGTGACAAGCAACAATGGCTCGTTCTCCATTGTGGGCGGCAGCAATCCTGTTCTGGATAACGAGGGTACGCCCAACACGAATGAGACGCCCAACACCAACAACGAGACGCCAACAGCCAACGAGCCCGGCTCCATGCAGTTCTATGGTGCGGTGCAGAGCGTGGGCAATAACAGCCTCGTCGTGACAATGCCCGCCGGTGGCACGCTCTCGTTTATTACCAATGCTTCAACCGATCTGAAAGATTGGAACAACGCGCTGCCGAGCGTCGGCACGCAGGTCAAAGTCGAAGTGACAGCTAACACGGATGGCAGCTTCACCGCCAACAAGATCGGCAACGTCGATAGCAGCAACAATACGACTCAGGCGCAGTTTACCGGCGTGACGACGGCGGCGGTCGGCTCCGATCATGTACTTCACTTCGCGGTGGGTAACAGGAGCTTCAACTTCTCAATCGCCTCCAATGCCGACCTGGGCGACTTCAACGGCAATGTGCAGTCCATCCAGAACGGCGCAAACATCAAGGTGACGGTACAGTTCAACGGTTCTACCGGCAGTGTCATTCAGGTTGGCAACAACAGCTCAAATCAATAGAGCGATATAGAAAAAGGGACGAGGGCGGCATATGCGCGCCCTCGTCCCTCTATGTTCCCCACAGAAGCTGATTTCCCGTGTAAGCATCAAATACCTCTTCCATAAAATCAACACTTGAGATATGCATACCTGTGACCGTAATGATATCCACTGGAATAAATGGCCCTTTTAGCAGCACATAGTACACCGGAGCATCATCGGGCAGACCAACGTATTCTTCGTGCATCACCTTGCTGGCATTATGGCTCGTCATAAGCTGAATAGCCACGATTTTTACCGGACCGTCTGAGACAGTAGGGCCAATGGGACTCGGATGCGTCAATACATAGTTTTTCACATCTGCCAATGACAACAATGTATTATCTTTATGCGCAGAAATAGCGGATGCTCCATCACTGAAGTTTATATATGGGTGGTTTTGATGCGGAGGTGAGAGATTAATACCCGCAGTACTGGCATTTGCGAAATTTAAGAGTATTCCCCCAACGATAATCACGATGAAGAGGATAGATGCTATGATGATGACGGGCTTTCTTGCAAGCATGGAATCTCGCCCTCTTTCTTTCAAGTGGATTGCGTTCCAGTTACTTTGATGCTTGCAAGTTCCGTGTTGTGACATGGAAATGTAATTACAAGTGTGCCAGCGAATGTTCAAGCTCTTGCCGGGACTTTGTGTAGTTCGCAGCATTGCTGGCAGCATTTGAGCCGCCAGGTATCACGTTTATCTGATTAATGAGCCATCGAGGTTATAAAGAACAGGACGGCCACTACAGTGATTAAAAACGCCAGTGTGCCTAGCGCGAATAGTGCGCGGCGGCGCGCTTCGGCAGCGCGTAACATAGCAACACGTTCGTTTTCGGTGGCGCACCATTGCGACCTGCGGCAGTTTGGACACAGGGGGAAAAGCTCGTAGGGAAAGTACGGTTTATCGCCGCGTATCTTGTCGCGTATCTCCCGGCTCTCAAAAACGGCGTGGCAATGGGAGCAGCGCAAGAGCAGGTACTCAGCCCAATCGCTGGCTTTACACTGGGGGCAGCGCATGGTGGCTGACGGTGTAGCTGTCCAGCGATGATGACAGCGATGGCAATAATGCGAATTGCCCTGTTCTCTGTCTGGAGCAATGCCCTGTAGTATGCCCTTTTGCTTCAATAGCAGGGCGTCATCGGGCCAGAGCTTATACGAAAAGCCCTCTATGGCAAAATCGACGGTGGATACATCTGTAGTATCAAGCGTGGGAAAAGCAAAACGCCGATCACCTCCTGTGCGTGCCGTTGTACCACCCACAGGAGTAGATGAGGATTGCCGGGCAGCGCCCGTGCCATTCAGCTCGAGGCCCAGGTCTTGCGCGTGCTGCTTATCGTACAGCCTGCGTTCGTCTGTATCGCTGAGCGTTTGATAGGCCAGCAGTATCAGGCGCATCCGCTCCTGCGCGTCCTCGCCTTTATACACATCCGGGTGATATTTGAGCGCAAGTTTTTTAAATGCAGCTTTGATGATATCATTTGATGCATGAACATCGACGCCCAGCACGGCGTAAAAATCAGTAAATGTTTCCATTATTGTATTATGTGCTTGTCTCTCCCATATACATGTTTTAGTCAACCCATTATACGCCTTTATATTGGACGTGTCATTAGTCGAAAAGTTGCAAATTGCGCGAAAGCAGGCTGTATAATAATGAGAGAACAGCAGCCAGAAAGGACGATGCCATGCGCGAACCATCGACAGAAGACCATCACGACCACGATGAGCATAGCCACGAGCATGACGATCATGAGCATGACCACGATCACGAACACGGCCATGACGAACATGACGAACACGATCATCATGAGCGTGATGGAAAAGGCGGACATGGGCATGAGCATGGCAAAGTAGATGCCGATCTGTACGGCAACAAGGCGGGGCTGCGAGCCGTGCAGATTTCGACGGGGGGCATGTTGCTGGTCGCGCTGATCCAGTTTGCTATTGCGACTATCGGCGGAAGCGCGGGACTCTTTGCGGACGCGCTGCATAACCTGGGTGATGTCTTTACCACCGTCGCGCTGTGGATCGCTTTTGTAATCTCTAGTCGCGCTGCCAACCAGCGTTATACCTACGGCTATTATCGTTCGGAAGACCTGGCGGGCATTTTTATTGTGCTAATAATTATCGCCAGCGCGGTGGCAGGCGCGGTCGAGTCCATTCAGAAGTTGACTAGCGGCAATGTGCCGACCCAGATTTATTTGAGCATGGCGGCGGCGCTGATTGGCGTGATTGGTAATGAGGCACTGGCGCAATATAAGATTGCGGTTGGCAAACGCATCAATAGTGTGGCGCTGGTTGCTGATGGTCAACATTCGCGTATCGACGGGCTGACTTCGCTGGCGGCCTTCGTGGGGTTGATCGGCGTCAGGCTTGGCCTGCCCATCGCCGACCCCGTTGCTGGTATTGTGATTACGCTGGTAATTCTCACGGTCGTCTATTCGACTTCGCGCAGCGTCATCCAGCGCCTGCTCGATGCGGTAGACCCGCGCATTGTGCCAGCCATCATCAACGCGGCTCAGGAAGTTTCCGGCGTTGAGGCGGTGACGGATGTACACGCTCGCTGGGTCGGGCATACTATGCATGTGATTATGAACATTGAGGTAGACCCTGAGCTAACATTGGTGAAGGCGCACGCCATCGCGGAAGAGGTGCGCCATCGCCTGTTTCATTCCATCCAGGGCATTTCAGAAGCCATTATTCACACCGACCCCAGCAGCGCGAGCGGCGATCACCATCAATCAATGGCGCATCATGTACAAGCCGCGCAACGCCCGGTGACGAGAAGTAAGTAGGTGACGCGAAGCGACCAAAACGTGACGCATGGCGACCGCAAGGGTCGCCACTAC
>JBOGTO010000218.1:0-9139 GCA_050695155.1 Ktedonobacteraceae bacterium | reverse complement strand
CCGGCCGCCCGCAAGGGGCGTCCCTACATGTGGAGTGGCCCTACCCTCCTCCACGTCAGGCAGCCAGGGGTGGGAATGGGGGTGTTTTTGATATGTAGGGACGCCCCTTGCGGGCGTCCGGCGCGTGCGCCCGGCGATCTCTATTACGGGTGGTCGGTGCGTACTACTTCAATGGTGCAGTGGGTGAGGATAGCGCCGATGGCGGCAAGGGCGGCGAATTGCGGAGCGAGTACGGTGCCGACAACTCCCACTGTGACGGGGAAATGGATAACCGTGTGTCCCTCGTGCGTGATGATGATGTCGCGTACATTGCCCTCGTGGATCAATTCTTTGACCTTATCCACCAGGCTCGTCCCTTGCACATGATACTCTTGACGGTAGCCTTGTTCCTGATTGTTATCGAAATTGCTTTGAGTCATGCAGATTCTGCCTTTCTTTTCATCTCATTGCTTTGCTGATGTCGGACACCAAAACTATTCTATCACACGCTCTGTATAGTCACGTCCTCGAATGTCACAGAGAATCCCGGTCCTTCGGGCGAGGCGCACATAAGCCCCACGTCCATTGCTTCAGCAGGAGAGAAGTAAGCCTGCCTGAGCAAGCGATACTGCATACCGTCAAGAGCGTACTCGACTTCGATCACCGCCCCTTGCCGTTTCATACGCAGCCAGAATGACTCAGGATTGGAGGCAAGAGGAGTGATAGACCAATCCGAATACTCTCGCGTCACGACGGCGCTGGCCTGTTGCACTCCCTCGAAAAATTCAATGCCGCACTTGATCCAGTGAGCTTCGTCTACGCGCACCATCAGCCCGGCCTGATCGTACTGGCTATTATAACCGCCGCTGAATTTGCACTGCATCAGGAAATCGCCCGCGTGGCGCTGGTAATAGAAATGCCCGTTATCCCGCGCAATACCTGCGAGCCGCCAGAAGTCCGTCTGAGACGCGGACTGTATCATTACGCTCTCCCCGTGAGCAGTCCAGCGCGGCGGTTCGTTGTACCAGTCCATCGGATTATTCCTCTTCTTTAGCGTATAATAGGATGCTTTCTTCCATGCGCACTGTAGCATAAGGCGCTGTTGAACGTCAAACGATGATATAGGGATACCTGTTTGCTATTTTCGGATACGGCGAATGCCTGTTATAATTAAACTGATGCAATGTATATTTTTCTGAATCCTCACCGTCACGGGCGGGCAGGAAGAATGGACAGAGAAAATGGCAACTACATTTAGCATGAATCCTGAGCGGGTGGCCTATTTTGAGGCTGCGGGCTGGCGCGCTTACTATGATCGCAGGTGGTTCAAAATGGCGTGGTTAATCGTGGGTTTGTGCCAGGAACAGTTCAGGATACCTTTCCCGATGTCGCTGTTAGCGGCATACTACACGGCACGCGCTTCAGTCGCGTGGGTGCCAGTCGATCACGACGAGCGCAAGGTGTTGAATTACCTGAGAAAGTTCTACAGCATAGCGCGGCAGTATTCGGGCCTGCAATTCGATGCCCGGCGCGTCGCGGCCCTCGAACTGCGCTACTTTGAGGTACACCGGCGGCTCTCAGGCCAACCAGAAAAGGAGGAATTTTTGCAATCGCTGGTAGATCTGCACAGCGCCATTTTCGGGCTAACACCTGAACAGGCGCGCGCATCGGCGCAGTGGCGTCTGCAAGCGGCTACCACCGTTGACCGTATCACCAGCAAAAGCTCGACTGATATTGAGGGGGACTGGGCGAGACTAGAAGAAGACCTGCGCCGTTGCTACCGCTCGATTGCACAGGAACGCCAGAAGCGAGAACCTGTTAGTACTAACTAACACTCCAAAATCTCTTATTCTTTCACTTTCTACGTCTTTATAGAAGGAGTTGAAAGGGGAGTGTTATCATGCCAGAATCACCTGTCCCGGTTACGCAGGAAAAGACCATCTTAATAGTGGATGATGATCGTACTATGGGTGAGATGCTCAAGCAGACCATCACGCAGAACACCAACCATCGCGCCGTGTGGATCGCGGAAAGCGACCTGGTGTTGGAAACGGCGCGGCACCTGCATCCATCAATCCTATTGCTCGATTACATTATGCCCTTTATGGATGGCTTACAGTTGTACGATCACTTACAACGGGTCGAGACGATGCGCAATGTACCTGTCATACTCATCAGCGGAAGTCCTACCCTGCCGTTTGAGAAGTTGCGAGAACGCGGCATCCATGTCCTGAGAAAGCCTTTTGAGCTTAGCGACTTGCTAGATATGATGGCGCAACTGATGACTGTGGAATAGGGATCAGTCTTCCTCCGCAGAAAAGTTGTACCAGCAGTGGATCGAATTGCGTTCCCGCGCAGCGTTGCAGTTCGTCCAAAGCCTCTTGTGGAGAGCGCCGCACCTGGTAACTGCGATCCGAGGTCATGGCATCAAATGCATCAGCAATGGCGATCATACGCGCTCCCAGAGGAATCGCTTCGCCCGCTAATCTGTCTGGATAGCCTTCTCCGTCCCAGCGCTCATGATGGTGATAGGCCAGCAATGCCACCTCTGGCAGCGATACATAGCTATTAAGGATGCTTGCGCCATAAGCGGGATGATGTTTGATTATGGCATATTCTTGCGGAGTAAGTGGCCCAGGTTTATTAAGCAGGCTGTCATCGATGGCGAGTTTGCCAATATCATGAAAAAACGCGCCGAGGGCGATGGTCGTTTGCTCGGCTTCGGATAGATGCAGCAGGTGTACCATGCGCCGCGTAAGGGTAAACGTTTTCTGCGCATGGCTATACAACTGCAAGAAGCGTACCTGCATTGGGGGCGGAAGCTTGACGAGCAGAGCGTGAGCTTGCTCATTGATAGTATCCTGTATAAGCATAGGTATTTACCCTCTTTCGATCAGATGCATCAGGAGAGACATGATACTCTCTCTTTAATAGACGCTGTAGGTGACATTTTATATAGCAATGTTTTATGATAAAGCAAAGTATTTCATTGTAATAACATATACGTCATTTAGTAACAAAAAGACTCGCATAGCCCGAAAGGGTAGGAAAGCGCGGGCGCGAGAAAAACTCGACAAGAGAAGTAGCATATGGTAATATGAATCGATTAACGCGAGGAACAAAAACATTTATGGCAAAACAGCCTCCCATTCGTGTAGCGCTTGACCTTGAAACAACCGGACTTCACGCGGAACAGGATGCTATTATAGAAGTCGCGGCAGTCAAGTTTCAGGGCGAGACGATCCTGGATCAGATGGAAACTCTGGTTGCCCCCGGACGTTTGATTCCTTTCCGTGTACAGAGACTTACTGGTATCACTCCCCAAAAAATCGCTTCTGCCCCCACCTTTGATTCGATCTCCGCGCGTTTACAGCAATTTTTAGGCGATTATCCCATCGTTGGTCATAGTATCCCTTTCGACGCCGGTTTCTTGCGTCGGCGCGGCCTGGCTCGCAACAACCCGCTTATTGATACCTTCGAGCTGGCAACCGTTTTATTGCCCTCGTTGCCGGGTTATGGCCTTGGGCAGGTCGCGCAGGCGCTGGGGTTGACGGTCGCGCCTGGCAGGCACCGCGCTATGGTCGATACCCTGCTGGCGATGGATGTTTTCATCGCTTTGCATCGTTTGCTGGCGGCAGTGGATACACCTATCCTACGCGACCTGGCGAACCTGGATGCGCCGCCCGCGTGGCCGTTGCTGGGCTTTTTCCGCCAACAATGGCGCGAACGCATGGAACAAGACGGCTTGCGCTCCGCTTCATTGCGCGGCAGCCTCGGCGACCTCTTCGCGGCCCAACTTGGTATGGACCCGCGTATCCTTTCGTTCGCTATCTCGCGGCAGATCGGCGATAGCGCTCAGGCGCATACTGCGATGCTCGATGAGCAATCATCCGAGCTGCTTTCTCCCCAGGCGGACGCATCGCCAGACGACGCGCCCATAGCCGATACGTTACAGACACTGGTGGAAGTCATTCCCGAAGACCTTCCTCAATCCGCTACCCCCGTCACATCTGACCCACAACAAGCCGATGTCCATCAGCAACCTGTTATGCAGGCAGGGTACCAGACGGCCTATAATGCTATTCGCCACGCGCTTGACAAGCAAAGCCCTTTGCTCCTGGAGGTGACGGTAGGCGCGAATGATTATACGCCAGCCCTTTTGCCGGTACTCGAGTGGGCCAGCGAGCAGACGGAAGAGGTGGAGCAGGTTCCACGCCGCCTGGTGATCGCCTGCGCGAATCAACAGGCGGCGCGTCGTCTTGTCCAGAAGGTGCTGCCGCATTTGCAGGTATCCCTCAAAAGCGCGCTACCGGTAGCCTATCTTGCTGAGCGCGGGGGCTACCTGTGCGTGCATCGTTGGTTTGGCTCTGCCCTGCGACGAACCAGCGGTGAGCTTACAGCAGAGCAGGCGCGCGGCCTGGCGAAACTGGGTTTATGGGCGCAGCAAACACTGACTGGAGAACGCAGCGAATTAACCTTATTGCCGCATGAATTCAGCGCGTGGGAGCGTATATCCTCTGGCGTGGAGCATGTCCCGCTCGTTGAAGGACGCCCGGAAACCCCATATCAGCGTTGCCTCTATCGCAAAAAAGGCTACTGTTTTGCCGAACATGCTGAAGAGCGCGTCAAGCAAGCTCGAATTATCGTGACTACCCATGCCGGTTTGCTCGATGATCTCTCTTCGTCGCGTTCGCTGCTGAGCGGCATCACGCGGCGTCTCATCCTTGATGCGGACTTGTTAGAGGATGAGTTGGGACGTTGGAGCAGCGCTGACCTCGATCATACGCACCTGCTCGAACTGCTCAATACCATTGGCACCGATTTACCCAACGGGCGTTACCAGGGATTACTGGCTCTGGCCGCTCCCGCGCTGCGCGAAAGTGGTCCAGGCGGGCTTTCGACCACGCCCACTATTGAAAAATCGGCGCTAGATACACGTATGCTGGCGTGGTTTCAAAGCTTGCGCCAGGCGCGATCAGCGGTAGACACCCTGTTTAGCGCATTGGGTCATCTTTTGCAGGAGGGCGCGAATGGCGGGGGAGCGCGCGATAAGGGCAAATCGGAAAATGCGGGTCGTAATAGCTACGCGGGTCGCAATGTTGAGCGTATCGATCAACCCTTGCGCTTGTCGCCGCAAATGCGCAACCTGTCGAGCTGGATGGAAGTGGAACGCGCCTGGCAACAGACCACCGCGCGCCTCCAGACAGTTATTCACCTGGTGCAAGAGGCGCAAAAAATCATGCTGACCACGCGGCGCAGTCACCATCGCCTGGACGCAAGCAGCGCGGGCGGTGGCGAAGACGAGTCGCTGGTGTGGGAACTGGCTGAACTGGCGCGGCGCTTGCATGAGCAGAAGCAACTGGGCCAGCGAGCGCTCATCACGGGCAGTGCTGAAAAAGAGAGCATGGTTTACTGGCTGCGTATTCCGCCTGGGCCTCCACCCCCACCAACCGCGCCACAAAATTCTGTTGAGGCATTGCCTGTGCTATACGCGCAGGACGCGCGGACAGCGCCTTTCATCAAGCAATATTTTCTCGCGCCCGGAGTCAGTTCCATCTTCGCAGGCGTTGGTCTTTCCGTTGATCATAGCTTTTCATTCTATCGCGGGCGTTTTGGCCTTGAATCCGAGGGATGCCCGGCGCTCTCTGTTGTTACCGAACACCATGAGCAAACCATGCTCTATATGCCGAACGATGTGCCAGAACCAAACGCGCCACAATACCAGCGCCACCTGGATGAAGCCATCGCGCAACTGGCAACTTCGCTGGATGGTCAACTGGTGGTACTCTTCACCTCGTATGCTGCCTTACGTAGTTCCTACGCTGCCGTCAAGCCGTTGCTGGAAGCGCGCGGCATACTGGTACTCGGACATGGCGTTGATGGTTCGCCGCGCCAGCTCTGGCAGATGTTCAACGATCAGGAGCGCATCGTGCTGCTTGGCACAGGCAGCTTCTGGGATGGCACCGACGAAGTTACGCGCGCCCCCGCCTGTGTGCTGGTGGCGCGTCTGCCCATGCCCGTGCTGAACGACCCGCTCATCGCGGCGCGCGCCGAACCCTATTCCGATCAGCTTCACCAGGTGACGGTACCTGTAGCTTCCTTGCGCGTGCGCCGCGCCCTCAACCGACTGGCGTGGAGCGATACCCGGCGTAACGCTGTCGTGCTCTTTGATCGCCGCGTGATTTCAAAAGAGTATGGCGCAACAGTGCTGCATAGCCTGCCGCGCTGCTCTCAACGCCAGGGCGCGTTATCGCACATGTCGGAACTCGTACTCGACTGGCTGACAGCTACCGGTTCCTGGGAATAACCTATCGCCATGTCTTGCCTGGTCGGCAGGCGTTTCTGCTGTCTATATTGCACCAGACCGATCAGAAACATGGGTGTCAGCACAAGCAATAAAAGCGGACCGATGATTGTAAAAGATACCGCGAAGGAGGGCATCAACAATGCGCCTCCCAGTACGGCAATAATAGTGAAGAAATAACCTGCGGCAGTACGTTTTTCCGGGGTTTCGTCCATTTCCTCTGCCTCCTCCCACTTCCCCTGAATTGCAACCCTTGTAACGTTACGCTATATACTCACATTCTACTTGTTCTCCCAACAAGCGGTCATAACTGACCGGATGAATTGTAGACTTTGCTGGCGAATGAGACTAGAATACATTTTCAGTGAAAAATGGGTGATTAAACGACGATCATCTCTTCAACTGTGAGCTTGCGTCGTCAGGCAATTTGGCCTCCAAATGCTTGTTTCGCTTCTCAGTGTCATTCTAGTCTCATTCGCCAGCAGAGTCATTGTAGGGTAGGTTTTTTGCAAGGGTCAGCCCCAGAGCCTGTCATTCTGAGCGCAGCGAAGAATCTCTTCCCGCGCGCAGATTCTTCGCTGCGCTCAGAATGACAAGTGAAGTATTTCTGATGGATTGGCTCTTGACCGGCAAGCCTGCTGTATGGCATCCTTGCTGTAGAAACATGCGAACAGTGCGAATATAGGAAGGATGAACTATGCACCCCGCGTCAACTTTGCAAGGCGAAACAGGTAAGACATTGCGCGTCGTTTATGGCTCCTGCCCGCACGATTGCCCCGATTGCTGCGCGTTGGAGACGCAGGTTGACGAGCAGGGACAGGCAGTGAGTGTGCGTGGTCGCAGCGACCATCCAGTGACACGCGGCTGGCTGTGCGCGAAAGTGAATCGCTATCTGGACCGTGTCTACCATCCTGATCGCTTACGCTATCCCTTGCGCCGTGTTGGGTCAAAAGGGAGCGGCAAATTCGAGCGTATCTCCTGGGATGAGGCTATCGCGGAGATTACGAGTCGATGGCGCGATATTACCGGACAACACGGGGCGCAGAGTATTCTGCCGTATAGCTATGCAGGTACGCTGGGATTAGTGAATGGTGCGGTAACACACGGGCGTTTCTGGAATCGCCTGGGGGCTAGCCGTTTGCAGCGTTCTATCTGCGGCGCGGCGGCTGAAGAAGCTGTCATTTTGACGGTGGGCGGGCGATTGGCTCCCCCGCCTGCCATGCTGCTACAGAGCAAACTCATCCTTATCTGGGGTAGCAATCCGGCCAGCACCGCGCCACATATCATGCCCTTTTTACGCGAGGCGCAGCGCAACGGAACAAAGGTGATTGTCATTGACCCTGTGCGCACGCTAACGGCGCGTTCCGCCGATCAACATATTAGACCCTATCCGGGAACAGATGCCGCGCTTGCGCTGGGCATGATGCATGTAATTGTCACGGAAGGGCTGCACCGCGCTGAGTGGATCGAGCAGCATACACTAGGCTGGGAATACCTGCTCGAACGCATCATGCAGTTTCCGCCAGAGCGAGCCGCGCAAATTGCAGGCGTCCCGCTGGATACGCTGCTCACACTGGCGCGGGACTATGCCACTACTACACCGGCGTTGCTGCGTATCTCCGATGGTATCAATCGTCATACCAACGGCGGTCAGACGGTACGCGCGCTGACCTGCCTGCCCGCGCTCACCGGACAATATGGGCTGCCCGGCGGCGGTTTAATGTACAGTACCAGCGACTGGTTGCAATGGGATGCGGAATCTGTAAGTCACGCGCATGACCCGGCCTGCCCACCGCCGCCGCGTACACTGAACATGAATCGCCTGGGAGCCATTCTGACAGGCGAGGCCGATCCGCCCGTCTATGCCCTGTACGTGTATAACGCGAACCCGGTGGCATCTTCGCCCAACGCGAGCAAGATTGTCGAGGGCTTGATGCGCGACGACCTGTTCACGGTAGCGCATGAACTCTTCGAGACCGATACCGCGCGTTACGCGGATATTCTCCTGCCAGCCACCAGCCAGCTTGAACAGGCCGACCTGCATAAGCCCTACGGGCATCTCGCGCTACAATACAACATGCCAGCTATTGCGCCATTAGGCGAGGCGCGCAGCAACTGGGATGTCATGCGCAGCCTTGCCAGTGCAATGGGTTTCCACGAATCCTGGCTGCAAGAGGATGCAGACGCCGTCATACGCGGGATTCTGGCTGCGACCACCGCAAGCAATCCTGCTCTGGCGGAAGTGACACTTGAGCGTTTGCAACAGGATGGCTATCTGCCGCTGCCCATACCAGCCGATCACGAAGTGCCATTCGCGGACGGCGTTTTCCGTACTCCATCCGGCAAAGTGGAGTTCTACTCTGAACTCGCCCGTTCTCGCGGATACGATCCGGTACCTGGCTGGGTGCCAGAAGTGGAGGCCAGAACCGGCCTTCAGGAAACGCCAGACAAGCAGGAGCGTTTGCCGCTGGTTTGTCCGGCGGCGCACCATTTCGTCAGTTCAACCTTTGGCAATCAGGAGCGGCTGATAAAGAAGGAACAGGCTCCCACGCTGCGCATTCACCCGCAGGACGCCGAGGCGCGCAACATTCGTGATGGTCAGCTTGTGCGCATTAGCAACGAACGCGGCTGGTGTCGCCTGGTTGCGCATGTTACCAGCGATATTCGCCCCGGTGTGCTGGCAACAACAACAGTCTGGTGGCCGAAGTTTAGCCCCGATCAGCGCAATGTCAACTGGCTCACCTCTGATCGCCTGGCCGACTTTGGCGGTGGCAGCACCTTTTACACGAATCTGGTGACGGTCGAGCCAGAGTTACCGTAGGGGCGGGGGTTGGGCAGGGGGGGGAGGGGACGCTT
>JBOGTO010000217.1:0-8134 GCA_050695155.1 Ktedonobacteraceae bacterium | reverse complement strand
GGGCGGGGTTGTGCGGGGTGGGGACCCTTGCGGTCGCCCTCGGACTCACAAATGTTGGAAAAACAAAGCTCCATCAACTTACACGGGCGATCCCACCCCTACGAATTGTTTTTCTTCGTCGTCTCCGATAAATCCTTTGGATTATACCAGCAATGATCGCATTTTGTGCGTACATATTTTGCCGCCGAATCTTCAATCTGCTTTGCTTCCGTTTTGTCTTCCTGCTCGATAGGTTGCGCGTATAACGGGTGTCCTTCGGAGGTCAGGCAGCGTCCGGTGGCAAGCTCGAATTGCCAGCCGTGCATGGTGCAGGTCAGCACGCCGTTCTCAATTTTGGCGAAGCGCGTCAGGTCGGCTTTCAGGTGCGGGCAGCGGCGCTGGATGCGGTAGCCGTTGCTCTCCCACAGTTGCTGCACGGCGTTCTTTTCGGAGTAGTAGCCTTCAGCATATTGCAGGCGTTCGGGCGTGAGGCACTTGAAGAAGTTGTAGACGTATTCGTTGTAGGCTCCTTTGCGCTGCGCCTCGAAGCGACAGGAGAGGAAAATCTGGTTGATCCAGTCCTCTTCATGATGAATGATGCAGTATTCCAGCAAGGCGCGGTCAATGTGGAAGCGGTAATCCCACTCTTCATCGTGCCAGGCGTAGACGCGGCGCGTATGGAAATCCAGTACGATCTGTTGCACATCGCAATCAATCAATACGCGCCCATTGATGCCAACCGCCGTCAGGTCGGCCTGTTCCATCAATGGCTCGAACCAGTCGCGCAATGCGTCCAGGATGTCCACCTGCCCGCGCGGCCACGCTGCTTTTTGCGCGTCGATCACTGGCTGCTGGCGCGCTCGATAGGCTTCCAGGTAGGCGCGTTTATCGCTAAAGATGGCCTGCACCTCTGTATCAGGCAATGGATGCTCAAGCGTAAATGCCTCGCGTGTGACAGTGCCGACGGTACCGGGGATCATCAGGCGACCATTATCCAGCCCGTTAGCCTGCATATGTTCTATGAACACCGTCTGGTCTGGAAAGGAGTTGGCGGGATCGCGGTCGAAGTCGTTAAAGCTAAAAAGGTGGTCGTCAAGAAAACAGGGTGGGCCAGCAGATGGTACGACGAAGTTCGCGCCAATTTCTTTGATATAGCGCAAAGCGCGCGCCATCTCGTTTTCGCGTTTTTTGCGACCCAGCGCCTGCATCATCTTCTCCGGGAACTGGTAGACCATCGGGTACCAGATCGCGCCGGAGAATTGTATGAAATGCGCGTCAAAGGGGCCATAACTGTTGAGCGTATCCAGGTCCATCGGACGCGAATCGTTCTGGTTGAGGATGCGCGTTTCGCCATCGTCTACCATCAAAGTTGAGTCGCCCAGGGGACCATCGATGGGCGCGACCATCGCCATCACCATGAAACGCAATCCGTCAACCTCAACAGCCTCAGCATTCTTCGTCTGGATGAACTTTGTGAAGCCGAGATCGCGTAAACTGCGTTCCAGCAGGTCTAACGGGTAATCGGGCAAAATGACAATAGCATCCTTCGATATATGCTCCCGCAAAAACTGCGGATCAAAGTGGTCGTGATGCATATGCGAAACATACAAATACGTGGGACGCGCCAGTTTTGCGCGGTCAACCTCTTCGTTGCTGGGAAAAGGGAACCACGAAGCGAAGTAGGCGGGATTGAACCAGGGATCGCACAGAATACTTCCATGTCGGGTTTCAATAAAAATGCCAGCCTGTCCGAGGAACGTAATCTTCAATGCGCGATCTCCTTCATTGCGTTCTATGTATAAGCCTCTGAGATTCAAAACGAGCCATCCAGCGCGTTTGTATCAGTGCTATTAGATGTGTGATGGTATTGTGACGCTCCGGGCTGCAATAACATGATGTGCTGCATTCTCACGGCGACGCCGTGAGAATGCAGCACATCATGTTATTTTAGAAAATCCATCGCGGCGCGCGACAAGACTTCGACGGCGACGGGCAAGGCGTCCTCATCGATGTTGAAGCGTGGGTGATGGTGCGGGTAGTCGGCTCCTTTGGCCGGATTGTTCGCGCCCACGATGAAGTAACAGCCCGGCACGGCTTCGAGGAAACAGGCCATATCATCGCTGCCCGCCGTCATGACCTCCTCGCTGGTATCCACGTCCTTCTCGCCAACAGCGGCGATGGCGGCAGTATGTACCAGTTCCGTCATACCTGTATCATTGACGCAGGGCGGGCAACCATCGCCCAATTCCACGTCGCACGAGCCGCCCATAGCGCTCGCTACACCAGTTGCTACCTCGGTGATACGGCGCAAAAGTTTGGCGCGATGCTCTTTAGCGAAGGCACGCATGGTGCCATGCATCACCGCCGTTTCGGGGATGATGTTGAAAGCGGTTCCGGCCTTAATCTCGCCAATGGTGATGACCGCCGGGCTGAAAGGTGATGTTTCGCGGCTGATGAGCGTTTGCAGCGCGGTTACGATGTAGGCCGCGATGACGATGGGGTCAACCGTCGTTTCAGGCATGGCGGCATGACCACCTCTGCCATGTACAGTCAGAACAACCTTATCCGCGCTGGCAAAGACCGCGCCGGAGCGCACCCCGACGCGCCCAAGCGGATAGTCGCTGATGAGGTGCAGGCCAATCACGCCATCGACGCCGTTCATCGCGCCCTCTTCAACCATCGGCGCGGCCCCGCCAACCTTCTCTTCGGCGGGCTGGAAGACAAATTTGACGTTGCCCGTCAGCTCGTCCTTGCGTTTCGTCAAAATATCAGCGACGGCCAGCAGGATCGAGGTATGCCCGTCATGACCGCAAGCGTGCATCTTGCCATCCGCCTGCGAGCGATAATCGATCTCGTTCATCTCGTAGATGGGCAAAGCGTCCATATCGGCGCGAATGGCAATCGTTTTCGCGCCGGGCTTGCTCGCGCCACCGCGCAAATATCCAATCACGCCAGTCTTCGCCACTCCGGTCTGCACCTCTAACCCCAGCTTTTGCAGGCGCTGCGCCACAATGCCAGAGGTGCGCACCTCTTCAAACGCCAGTTCGGGATGCTCATGCAAATCGCGGCGCGTAGCGATCAAATCCGGCACAAGTTCGTCAATATCAGATTTCAAACGGTCAACTTCGGACATGGAACCTCCAGAGGAACATGGTAAATAGGCTTGACTTCTCCTGGTACATTGTATCACGTAGCTGATGGCTTTTCTCTTACCCTACTTTCATCAGTCCCTTATCCAGGGTATCTGGCGCTAAAATAGCTAAATCAATCCAGAAAGAATCAAACTACATCATGATAGACAATGCTGATATAATCAGGTAGCAAGCACATCGATAGCCAAATGGCTGAGGAATTGATGCATGAGATTTTCAAAAGTCCATCTTGAGAACTGGCGGAACTTTACCCGCGTAGATGCCCCGCTCCAGCAACGCATGTTTTTGGTAGGACCCAATGCATCCGGTAAATCTAATCTACTAGACGTTTTTCGCTTCTTACGCGATCTGGTCCGAGTTGGTGGTGGGCTAGAAAAAGCTGTGGAAGATCGCGGTGGAGTTTCACGTTTACGCAGTTTAGCTGCTCGTCGTCATCCTGAAATTGTCCTCGATGTGAGCATTGAGGACAACGATGAAGTAGCCTGGAGATACCGTATTGGTATCGCGCAAGATAATAATTCCAGACCTTTTTTGAAAGAAGAAAAAATTTGGAAATCAAATTCGCTTCTGCTTGAACGCCCTAATAAGCGTGACAATGAAGATAGAGAGTTATTACGTCAAACTCATTTAGAGCAAATCAATTCAAATCGTGATTTTCGGGAAATAGCTGATTTTTTTAATACTATACGTTACTACCATATTGTGCCGCAACTAATTCGTGATCCTGAACGCTCTGTAGGGAAAAAGTTTGATCCCTTTGGGGGTGATTTTCTTGAACAAATAGCGGGCTCTCCTAAGAAAACTCAAGAATCCCGCCTGCGTCGCATTCAAGGCGCGTTACGTGTTGCAGTTCCCCAGCTTCAAGAGCTTTCGCAATTTAAGGACGATAGAGGCGTTCCACATTTACGAGCGAAATATGACCATTGGCGAAGTAAAGGAGCCTGGCAGACAGAAGCGGATTTCTCTGATGGCACTTTACGGCTAATGGGGTTACTCTGGGCTTTATTGGATGGAACTGGCCCTTTAATCCTGGAAGAACCTGAGCTTTCATTGCATAGTGAGGTAGCGAGTCGTATTCCACAGATGATGTCATCGATTCAGAAATCTCAAAGAAAACAAGCGCGTCAAATACTGGTAAGCACCCATAGCAGTGATCTTCTGCGAGATGACGGAATAGCCCCTGATGAAGTATTACTTCTATACCCAACTAGCGATGGCACTACAGTGGAAGTAAGCAAAGATGTTGTTGAGATAAAACAACTTCTCGATGCCGGATTGCCTCTTGTTGATGCAGTTTTACCACATACACGTCCTCCAAAGTCTGAGCGACTTTCATTTTTTGGAAGCGATTAGTATCAAATATAAGGGGAAGTGTTGAACCGATAATGATTCGAGTTAACGTTCTTGTAGAAGGTAGTACAGATGAACCGGTTGCTAAACGTTTATTGAAACATAGCGGACTGGAAGTGGGTACGGTATATGGTAGGAGAGGAAAAGCTGACCTGCTGAGGCGCTTATCTAATTACAACCAGGCCGCAAGATTTTCGCCCTGGTTTGTAGTTGTAGATTTAGATGCGGATAGTCAATGTCCATCGCAAGCTCTCGGTACATGGCTGCCTGATCCGTCCGCAGGTATGCGATGCCGTATTGCAGTTCGAGCCATCGAATCCTGGTTAATGGCCGACAGAGAAAGCATGGCACAATTTTTAGGAGTCTCCTCTTCAAGGTTACAGCATAATTTCGATATTGACCCTAACCCAAAAGAGACGCTGATTGATATTGCTCGTCATAGTCGCAATAAAAGTATTCGTGAGGATATAGTACCTCGTCCAATGAGCGGGGCGAAAGTTGGGCCGCTCTATGTTCCGCAATTAACCCGGTTCGTAAACGAACTTTGGAGACCAGATACGGCTTCAGTTGAATCAGAAAGTCTGCATCGCTGTTTACAAGCACTATCGACGCTGGCTGAGTGGGAAGCTTAAACGTTTATTTGACTATCTCAAGCTATTTATCCCGATGTACATGTTTTCTCATATCGGATTAGCCAGAATCCCCGGATTTCTGCTTTCTCCACTCAAGAACTGATGGATCGTTGCACCATGCATTATCATATGAATCTGATTTGAGACAAAGGTCCTTCGTACTTTCGGGAAGACTTTCCCATATATGTTGGGGAATGCCATGTGCTTTCACAACATCAGAGCTACCTTCTTCGAAATGTAAATAATACCAGAAGACGAAGAGAGGATTATCTCCGCCTCCATGAATGAAATCAATCCAGCCTGATGCGATACTTTCATCTTGTAAATTTACAACCCTCACTTCCGACCAGTTCTCTAACCACCCATCGAGATATACTGTTGCGTGTCCCTCAGGGCATGTATCAGACCAGTCTATAGATAAGTTATCTGTACTTTCGTTGTAGTAACGCTGAAAATCTTTTAATAGCTGTGTTTGAACTTCCGCACGTAGTCTTGGCCCCATGTGTTGAGTATATCCCAGTTCTTTAACCATGCTTCTTACCTCTGTAAATACCTTTAATTGGAAAGCCACTCTAAGAGCAAGAAATGGATAGAATCTCCCCTCAAAATATCTTATCATGTAATCATGAGGATTTGATATATCAGGAGAAACGCACAATGCAAGAAGTCAAAGAAAATATTGAAGAACAATACTGGCAGGCAGTTGTGGAGAAGGATAGCCGCGCCAATGGCACGTTTTTTGTAGCCGTGCGCTCCACGGGCGTTTACTGTAAACCTTCATGCCCTTCGAGGCGGCCAAAGCGCGAGAATGTCTCGTTCTTCCTTTCGCCAGATGCGGCGGAGCAGGCAGGTTATCGCGCCTGCAAGCGTTGCCATCCGCGTGAGATGGCGGAGACTGATCCACAGGTGGAAATCGCGCAGCGCATCTGCCGTTACATCGAGCAGCATCTTGAGGGACCGATTAGCCTGGCTGATCTGAGCGAACAGTTCAATATAAGCCCTTTCCATTTGCAGCGCATTTTCAAGCGCGTGATGGGCATTTCGCCGCGCCAGTACGCGGAAGCCTACCGCTTAGAGCAGTTCAAGACACAATTGAAAGAGAGAGAATCTGTGACAGCAGCATTATATGAAGTTGGTTATAGTTCGAGCAGTCGCCTGTACGAACGCGCGCCGGGGCAACTTGGCATGACGCCCACGACATACCAGCGTGGCGGCGCTGGTATGCATATCAGCTACACTATTGTCGATTCGCCCCTCGGTCGCCTGTTGGTAGCAGCCACGGAAAAAGGCGTGTGTTCCGTCTGTATCGGCGACGAGGACACCTTGCTTGAGAAGGCATTTCAAAAAGAATACCCTATGGCGGACATCACGTATGACGTGGATGGCACGCCCCTGCACAACTGGGTCGAGACGTTGGTGAGGCACCTCAAGGGGCAGCATCCGCATCTCGATTTACCGCTCGATGTGCAGGCGACCGCCTTTCAACGGCGCGTCTGGCAGGCGTTGCAGGCCATCCCGTATGGCGAAACCCGTTCTTATAGCCAGATTGCGCGAACCATCGGCCAACCCACTGCCGCTCGCGCTGTGGCGAACGCCTGCGCAACCAACCCGGTCGCCATCGCTATTCCTTGCCATCGTATCGTGCATGAAAACGGCGAAATGGGCGGCTACCGTTGGGGCAAGACGCGCAAACAACAATTGCTGGAGAAAGAGGCAGAACAGATTTTGTAGGGACGCTTGCGTCGCCCGTTCCAGGGAATACACAATTCCAATCGTTCCAGGGAATACACAATTCCAACAGAGGGCGACGCAAGCGTCGCGTTCCAGGGAATACACAATTCCAATAAGGGCGACGCAAGCGTCCCCTCCCCTACAGATTGACTTTCAGATTTTTTCGTCTTTGGCTGTAGGAGCGAGCAGCGTTCTCTGTTACTATGAATTGTATAGTGTATGTGTATATTGAAAAGTGTAGAAAAATTTATGCAATCCTGATGGTTACTTAACCAGAGGAGGGTGTGATGGCATTCTTAAACATACTCGCCATATTGATAGTCCTGGACATTGCCGCCATGCGTTGGGGCGTTAGCAGCCTGGATGGTCCTGATAGCCCCGAATGGGAACGGCGGCAGCGCTGGTACGCTTTCCACTAGATTCACCGGATTACTCTATGCAAAATAGTCAATTGAGCGGTTCAGAAGTGAGATCATCGGCAACTGCATCGACCGAAACAGCATTATCGTCAGTTCCCACCGGTGCGCCACAGCCAAAGCGGCTGTTCATTATACTGTCACTACTCTCGATCTATGTCCTGTGGGGTGGCACGTATTTAGGGATGCGTATCGCGCTGGAAGGCTTTCCGCCCTTTTTCGTGGCGGGCTTTCGCCAGTTGATAGCCGGTATCATCCTGTATATCTTCCTGCGTTCGCGGGGCGCGGCGCGACCGACGCGCGCTCAGTGGATAGGCGCGGGAGTTGTGGGCGCATTATTGCTGGTCGTCGGCAATGGTGGTGTTGTCTTCGCCGAGCAATGGGTTTCGTCGGGGCTGGCGGCGCTGGCCCTGGGCGCGATTCCATTGTGGGCGTCCCTGTTCTCCGGCCTGTTCGGGCGCTGGCCGCGACCTGTAGAATGGTGCGGATTGGCGATAGGTTTCGGCGGACTGGTGTTATTAAACCTGGAAAATGGCCTGCACGCTAACCCGTTGGGCGCTATTGTATTGCTCATCGCGCCCATAAGCTGGGGGCTAGGCTCCATCCTGAGCCAGCATCTGCCCAGCCCAAAGGGTCTGATGGCAAGCGCGGCGCAGATGCTTGTCGGCGGCGTGATGCTGTTTATCGTAGGGACGATCATCGGCGAGCGCATGACCGCCTTCCCTGGCCCGCGCGCGCTGGGAGCGATGGCCTACCTGATCGTTGGCGGCTCGCTGGTAGGCTTCACGGCCTATGGCTACCTGCTACGCAATACGCGGCCTGCGCTGGCAACCAGCTATGCCTACGTCAACCCGCTTATTGCAGTGGGCCTGGG
>JBOGTO010000216.1:0-22043 GCA_050695155.1 Ktedonobacteraceae bacterium | reverse complement strand
CCCACAGACCTTTCCCTTAGTTCGCCACAGGCGGCAAGAAAACGAGTACATGGTGTTCTATAGAGAAAAGCATATCACAAAGGTTCAAACAGAGCTATTTTAGATAGCTCTGGAGGTGCTGGTAGATCAACTGGCCCATCCCGGCGGTGGGGGTACCGCGATAGTCGCGGATCAGCAGAGGATAGCCGCATTGCGAACCCTGCACAACCCAGGCCCAGGCGGACCAGCTAATCTGGTGTGCGTCGAAGTAGGCCAGCAACTGGCTCATATAACCGGTGCCACAGTCGTATTCGCCGCTTTCCGCCGACATGACGGGGTATGTCTTACTGATCGCGCCAAATGCGGCATTCCAGGTATTGGGCTGTTTTTCTGTGTATGGGTAGGGGTGTGTATCGTAAACCACGTTTGTTCCCGAAATGGGGAACTTCGTAATCTGGCTCAGGTCGTAGCCCCAATTCATGCCTGCCACGAGTACCAGGTTGGTCGCGCCTGTACCGCGCACCGCGTTGACCAGCGCTTGCATACCGGCGCTGTTAAAGGTGAGAGACTTGTTGCAGTTGCAATCCTGCGAATAACCATAATCGTTGATGGTACAGCCGGAGAGCCAGCAGGCCCAGGTGCCGGGGTGCGGCTCGTTGAATAGCTCGAACAGCACGTTGGGATAGGATTTGTAGATGGCGGCTACCTGCTGCCAGAAAATCACGCTATCGGCATCGGGCAAGGCCCAGGGACCTCCTGCTTGCAGGGATTGGCCGCCAGCATCCGACCATTGTAAATCGAGTATGACATTCAACTTGAGCGTGGTCAGCGAATTTACGACCTGGTTGATGAGTGCCTGGTATTGCGCCGCGCTGCATCCCTGCGAGGATTGCCCATTCAACCAGATGCCCTCTGAGAGCGGCAGGCGCACGGTGTTCGCGCCCCAGTAGGTGACAGCATATTTTCCGCTTCCCGATCCCATGTAGGCCAATTCCTGCGCGTCAAAATGTCCATCGCCCCAGCAGTTGTATTCCAGGCTATCGCGCCCGACACCGTGAAACAAATAACGTTTGCCATCTGCTCCTATGATAGCGTTTCCTTCCACCGTATATGGACCGTCAGCAAAAGCGCTGTCCGTTGCGTGTTTCTGCTCCACGATTGGTTGACCGCTCCGGCGAGTTCCTTGTTTGCCAGCAGGAGCGCTACTTGTGCCGTGTTTCTTCTCAGTAACGCGCGCGGCCAGGGTTGGAGGTTGCGAAATACGCGTATGATTGATGGCAGATGCGCCCACAGTATGCGGCTCAAAAAACTTAAATATTCCGATGGCAACGACCACCAGGATGCATATACCCAAGATAGTTGTATTAAATACACGTAGCATGTAGTATATCCTTCATTCTTCGCCATGACACAAAATGACTGGCGATGATAACTTATCTACTGCTACAAGTAAACGGCAAAAAAGCAGATATCTTCATATCTGTTACTTTTTGATCTCAGTTACCTCATAAGCTCATTAGAATGAGATGCGATGATGGGCAGTCGCTGATTGCCCATCATCGCATCTCATTCTAATGAGTCACCTGTCTTAGCGGGGCGTGGACTCGCTTGGAGTAAAGGGCGCGCCATGACCCGGTACAATCAGTGTCGCTACCTGTAACACGCGCTGGCGGTTGCGGTGCAGCGCGTCATTGTCTGTAGCGAGCGGATCATCAGCGGGTCCCTCAGCAGACCACCACAGATGTGTGAAGGCTACGACGCCATCCGATGTGCCAACCAGAGTCGTGATGTCTTGCGCGGTATGTCCAGGGGTCTCGATCAGACGAATGGAGGGCGAGATTTCATACCCCTCGGCCTCGCGATTCTCCCAGTTGTCCCCCTGATAAATAGCCCAGTTATCGTGGAAACGCGCATGGGGAAACAGGGCTGCGTTGAGGGTATGGTCGGGATGGTGATGCGAGAAGATCACGTCGGTGATAGTGTCCGGCGAAACCCCTAAAGCAGCCAATGGCTCAAGCATGGCTCCGGGGTTCGGTACCATGCCTGGATCGATAATCACGCGCTTATTCCCTTCGCGCACAAATGCCACTGTTGATGCAACGCGGCTCATGGTTGGTGTGTCTCCGTCGTCGGCATATCCATTAAAAAGAATATGCACCTCTGCCGATGAAGCTCCGGGTCGATCGTTACCTGTTGTCATAGTTGATGTCTCCTTTGTTCCTGTCTTTTTGCTTCTTAGCGTCAATTAAAACATCCTCTGCTTGATTATATTCCATTTCCGCGCCAGAAAGAAAAGGCCCTTTCGGATGAGCCTGCGGGATTTCACGAGAAGAGAGCGTTTACTTGGACAGATGATTCTTCTTGTAGTTCTGAAAGGCGTAGATTGTGCGGCTGAAATCGCTAGCGTTCTTGCTGTGTCTCGTATGTACACTTGCTGCCTGTGGTTCGACTACGGCACGAAAGTCTGCGACTACAGTTACTCAGCACAACAGAGTAGTTCCAGCAGCATTGCTGCAAGGCTCAAGTGTTGGTGATTGGCCTATGTTTGGTTATGATCCCGGCCACACTGGCTATGTCGATGCGCTGGTGCAACCGCATTCGCTGACAGGCAAGCTCGCCTGGTCGCGCAAGTTCGCTCCCATTTTCTCATCTGCCGTAGCTGGTCTGGGTATGGTCTATATCGCCAGCACCGATGGCTACCTCTACGCCCTTTCGCAATCCACCGGAGCCATGATCTGGCGCGCCGAAGTGGGCAACGACCTCACCGATTCAACACCTGCGCTGGAGGGCCAGACGCTGTTTGTGGCGGCGCGTGGCACCACTATGGAAGCGCTCGATGCTCGCACGGGTGCCGTTTACTGGACATTTGCCATTACAGAGAGAATTGAAGCTCCGCCGTTAGTAGTTGGCAGCCGTGTGCTGATGACTTCGCGCACCACACTGTGGACGCTCAATGCCACGAACGGGAGTTTGCTGTGGAAGTTTCATCGCGGCGTAGTAGGCTGGCCTAGCAGTGGCTCGCCCGCCGTAGCTGGTAATACCGTTTATTTCGGTCTCGGCTCAGATACACACCTCTGGGCGCTCGATTTGACGAGCGGACAAATTATCTGGTCGTTTGATACGGGCGATCGTATCACCAGCGCGCCCCTGGTGAATGCGGGAACGCTCTATATTGCGACCTGGCACGGCCAGATTTTCGCGTTAGATCGCGTACACGGCAACATGCTCTGGCTCTATACGCTCAATGGCAAGACGAAACAATCGCTCGTCGATGGCATAGGTGGCAGTATGGCACTGGCCGGCGGGAAATTGTACGTAGGGGATTATCGTGGGGAATTGATCTGTCTCGATGGGCAACATGGGCATTTATTATGGCGTTTTGCGATGGGCGCGCAGATATTAGCGACTCCAGTGGTGGCGGCTGGCTTCATATATATTGGCTCCGACGACGGCAATTTCTATGCTCTTAATATGCAGACGGGACGACCTGCCTGGCGTTACACGACGGGTGAAGTGCGCAGCGCGGCCTCGTTAGCGAACGGGCATTTATTTGTTGGTAGCCTGAATGGGGCTATGTATGCATTCAATTAATAGATCTGTGAAACGAGAAGGCTTCGCGTTATATATACTTGCGCTTGCCGTACTATTAGTCTCTTGCTCATCCACATCCCCTACGCCAGTAGTAATCTCGATCAAGACACCTGCTGCTATGATGGCGGCAGGCGAACCTGTCTTGCCGTATTCGCAGATATTGCTGCATGATGCCCCGTTGCCGCTTGCCGCCGATTACCATGTTGACAGCAATAACTGGACACTGGCGAGCTACGATACGTCCGCGACGCGCGATGTGACGATGCCGGAATGTTGTAGCATGTCGCCCGCGCCGCTCTGGTATCAATCGCTGGGAACGCCGCTGCTGACCTCTCCGTTGGAAAGCAACGGCTTGCTTTACCTGCTTGCTTCGGATGGCTATTTACACGTACTGAACGCGCAAAGTGGCGCGGAACAATGGCGCGTAGCTGTTGGTGGTGAATTGACGAGCGATGGGTTAGCTCTGGGGCATGGGCTACTCTATCTCGCTTTTGACGGGCATTATCTCGCGGCCCTCGATGCGCGCACCGGACAGATGCGCTGGCGCTATGATACCGTTGGCAACGTGCGCGGCGTTCCTCTGGTGATCGGGCGTGAAGTGTTAGTGAGCAGCGGCGCGAACTCGGTGTTCTGCCTGGACGCGCTGACGGGTGAGGAATACTGGGCCTTTCACTCCGAGGACACCCTGGCGCAATTCTGGCCCACGCGCTCGATGCCCGTTGTGGCAAACAACATCGTCTATGTCGCGCTCGGAGCATCCACCGAATTTAACGCGCTCAGCCTGCGCACCGGTCGCAAGCAATGGGAGGCTAACCTGCGCGAACGCATGTCGGGTGGCCCGTTGCTGGATGTTGCTCAGGGATTGGTCTATGTGGTTACATGGTCGGGCAAAGTGGTGGCCTTCGACATGCGCTCTGGCGCGTTGCGCTGGCAGTATCAAATGGCAAGCGCTTCGCAAGCATCGCCTGCCTTAGATTCACAGGCAGGCGTGCTGTACACAGGCGATTACAACGGCGATCTTTACGCGCTCGATGCCGCGACGGGTCAACCGCGCTGGCATATTGCGGCAGGAAGTAGCCTCAACACTTCTCCCTTAGTCATGCGAACTGCACAGCAAACATGGTTGGCGCTTGCCACGCAAGGCGGGCAGTTGCAACTTCTGGATGCGCAATCGGGACAACAACGCGCTGTCTGGAAGCTGGGAGAGTTACGCGCTTCGCCGGTGGCAGCGCAGGGTGTGCTGTACCAGGCATCTTTAGGCGACCGGGGCATATTTGCATTTCGATTGTAGATGGTAAAAATACATGCGAACACAGTTGGCCGAAAAAACGAATGAAGTTACACACACAGGCAGGCGTGGGAAGCATAGAAGGCTGATCGTCGTTTGCAGTATAGCGCTGTGCCTTGCCCTGGTTGGGAGCGCATGTTACGTATTATTGCAGTTACAAGCGCCGTCGCCAGCGCGCCAGGTTCTTGTACTGCCAACTCCCTCATTTCAGCCGGTAGTGGGCGACGCGCATGATCCCGAAGATGACGACCCGGATATTACCGTGCAACAGGGCATCATTCCCGGCTTCCAGTTCAAGCAAGGTGGATATACGCTTTCTGGCACAGTAGTCGATGCGCGTAGCGGACAGGCTATAGCAAACGCGGTCGTGTGGTTAGACCTGCCTGTGCAGGCGGGGCAGCCAACCAGCGCCGCGCTGCATACGCTGACCGATGCGCAAGGTAATTATGTGTTCTTTCGTATAGCCAGAGGACTTTATACGATTGTAGCCAGTCGCTACAACCTCATGGGCGATGGTAAATACTATGGCGAGCGCGTCTTTTCGTCGATTGCGCTCAATGGGGATCGCGCGCATGTGCGGTTGCCATTGCGGGCCATAGCCGCGCCGGGACAGCGCACGGTAGGAGCGCACCAGGCCAGAAACTTGATCTTGATTGATGTGCGCGGCTTTTATGCCGCTTCGCTGCTCAACGATCCCGCCTTGCTTGACCAGACCACCAACTTGCGCGCCTTCTTGCAACGCGCCAATGTTGCGTCATCAATATGGTTGCCGTATGGTTGGAGGCCGCTCGACCAGTATGCCTTGTTGACAGGCGCTTACCCGCAGTGGGCGACTTTTGATCCCTGGCCGCATCCGGTAGCCTGGGGAATGCCCGACAACGTGGATACCACCTACTGGTTTACCGGTGGACGGGCCGCGCACCTCTTCGGGCAGGCATCTATCTTTGATGTGGCAAAGGGCTACGGAATGCAGACCGGCGTTGTGGCGGGCAGCGACTTCATTTTGAGCGATGCCACGACGCGCAACCTGGATATTTTGCAGCGTTCTAGCAGCTTTTCAGCAAGTTCCTGGTTGGCGCAGATGCAGGCGGCGGTTCAGGAAGGCCAGCAGAACTCCAACGGCTTCATGCTCTATGGTGAATTGCCAACGCTATCAGTCCTTGATGCCAGTTCCAGCCCCGACGCGCCGGGCGATGATTACCAGCAGGCGCTGCAACTGGCGGATCAAACCTTTGGTCAACTGCTTGCCTGGCTTGGACAGCAAGGGATGCTCTCGAACACGCTGATTGCTCTGACGACCAGCCAGGCGCAGGCCAATCATACCGACGCCGATAACTTCTATGGTATGGGAAGCACAGGTCAGGGTAGCAGCAAACAAACGTTGCTGGCTTTGTCAGGCCCCGGTGTCTGCCCGCATACCAATCATGACGCAAATTACTCGGCCTTTATGATCGCGCCCCAATTGATGCAGGCGATGGGGCTACCCGCGCCAGGAGAAGCGCGTCTGAGCGCACCGTATAACGTGGGAGGTTGTTCATGATACACCAAAATGTGGTTCAAAAATATTCATCCTTCTTTCACCGCTTCGCTTTTACTCAAAGAGCTGAGCATCATCTTTTTGCGCGAGCAACCAGGGCGGGGCTTGCCCCCGCCCTGGTTAAAGTATTGGTTTATGCCATGCTATGTATGTTTGTCCTGCTGCTTACTTCGTGCAACTGGCCGGGTACGCAACAAACAGCGCAGTCTGATCCGCGCCTGAAATTGTTTCATGTCCTCTCTGCCCGTATCATCATGCTGGATTCACAGGCCGAAGTAGACGGCACGCTGCAAAATACCAGCCATAGCGATCACTTTCCCTACGATGTTACAGTAATCGCCACTTTCTATAATAGCACCGGTACGGTAGTTGGACAGGCCGGAGGCGTTGCGGAAGATGTCTACCCTGGTATGACCCGTCCCTTTACCCTGATAGGTCAGGTAGATAACACACAATATAGCCATATGGTTGTGACGGTAATATCGCTCAAAGAGAGGCGCATAGAGAAGAATATACCGACCCCAACGGTTGCGCCCTGAAGACGGAGTAGGATGTGCCATTCAGCAAACGTAAAAAAAGCGAAAAATCTCATGACATGAGTGGGTCGGCATTACAGGCGATGAGAGCCGTTATGCGCTTCTCGTTTAGCAGCCTGCGCGGACGCATAGGTCAGGCCATACCGGTGACGCTGGCTTTGTTACTCATCGTTGGTGTGGCGCAAGCGATCGGGGCGCTGCATGATGTCTCAAGCACGCTTACACGCCAGCAAATTGCCGCAAGCTGGCGCGGCTCTGCCGATTTACTGGTGCGCCCGCAAGCAGCCGTGAGCCAGCCCGAACGCAAGGCAGGCTGGATTAACCCGCAGAGCGCTTTTGACAACTATGGTGGCATCAGCGCAAAACAAGTTGCCAGCATTGCCTCTCTTTCCCAGGTAACACAAATCCTGCTTTATGCTACCGTTGGTTGGCGTCGCATCGATGTGGTGACACCGGTAGTTTTGAAGCAGAAGGGCATCTATCGCATCACCGCGCAATGGACAGGCGAGCAGCAGTGGGCAGGGAACGTTGTGGACTATATCGAGGTATCCGACCTCACAAACCTGACGAGCGAAGAACCTGTACTTAACCCGCCAGTGCAGCATCTAGTTCTCCCGCCAAATGCTCCTTCGGTCGTATACTCCATGTCTATTCCCGCCCTACAATTGCTGGTTGGCGTTGCTCCCGCGCAGGAGTCTATGTTGGGATCATACTTTTCAGAGGGGAGTAATGTAACTCCTCCTGCTCGCCTGACTATCCACATTGATAGACTCAATGGTCAATCGACCATGCTTTCATCATGTACCGCGCAATCTGCAAAATCAACTTGTTGGCAGCCCGTTACCGCGCAAACGGGACATGTCACTTATCTTGCGCAGGATGTGCAGCTTTTACGGTACTCGCAGGCGCGTTATAGCGCAACAATGCAGCAACTCTCGCAGGGACAGCTAACGTTAGATGCGTTGGGCGAAGACACGCAGGGCAATATTTATCGAGACCTGTTGCAACAACACCTGACGTTGCCTGACTCCGTGATGGGGATTGGACAGCAGGTTGAAGTGTTGCCGCTCACTGGCCCACAACACATGTCTATGCTGCCAGACACACCGCAATTTCTGCCGCTCGCTCAGGCGTGCGCCGTGAATGGAGAGCAATGTTATTCCGGCCTGTATATTCGCCTGCGCGGGGTCGAACACTACAACTCTAAAAGCCTTGCTCTATTGCAATCCACCTCTGCCGCTATCACGGCGCGCACGGGGCTGCATGTGGACATCCTCGATGGTTCCTCAACGCGGCATGTAACACTTACGAGCGGTAACGCGAATAATACGCTTACGGCAACATGGCGCGTAGCCGGTGTGGCTGTGCAGATCACGCATGGAGTCGATGCGCTGCAAAATACCCTCTTTGTACTCTGCGCGTTAATCTGTCTGCTGGCAACCGGCGCGGCTGGTATATTGATCGGTATCGGACGCAGAAATGAAGCGCGCGCATTAGATCAATTGGGCTGGTCACGCTCCTTACAGATGGGAGTCTACGTCTTCAATGCGCTGCTCCTGGCATTGCCTGGATGCGTGCTGGCGTCAGCCCTCATCATGCTGGCGAGCAAGTTCTGGCCGGGCAATGTGCCATTTTCTACCATGTGGATATTGCTGGCAAGCGGTACGATGATCTATGGCGTCTCGCTGGTGAGCATGGCCGTAGGGCCTGTGCAATCATCTGTAGGGGCAGGGGTGGTGGATGATGTGGGGAGGGGGCCTTTAAGGTCGCCCGCGCCCCTGTTCACCTTATTCAAATTATGGGGAACACATCCGCATTCCAACGAACGGGCGGCCTTAAAGGCACCCTCCACCCCGCCTCATCCACCCCCGCCCCTACGGACAACCCGGATTTTGCATAAGAGCAAAGGGGGTGGCGCATTCCATACTCGTTTCATAGCCCCTCTGGTTTGTGGTATTGCCATTACCGCTACGATATTTCTTATAGCCGTTGAATACTTGATGGTAAGCGGGTTGAACCGCGAACTGGTTGTTACGGTGCTGGGCAATCAGGTACGTGTGGCGTTAGAGGGCGCGCAGGTGTTGCTCGTTGTGCTTGTACTGATAACGGCATTGCTCACTGTCGGTTTGTGTACCAGCTTGCTTTTACGGGGAAGACGTGACGAACTGGCATTGCTGGCAAAAGTAGGATGGGAGCAGCGACATGTTTTGCTGCGCCTGTTGAGGGAAGGCTGGCGAACGGGCGCTTTGAGTGGCGTGATAGGGGCGTTACTCGCGCTGGGAGTGATAGCGGTTGCCGGGTCGTTGCCTCCGTTATGGGCGATGGGCAGCGTGCTGGTGGGTGGTCCGCTGGTGGGCGTATTGTTGGCAAGCCTTGTCGTATACACGCTGGCACGACGTGAGTTGAGTAGCGTTTACCTGGAAAGAGCATGACGATGAATATGATTGTTTGTGAGCAGGTGCATTTTAGCTATACCACTGGTGCGGGTGAGGTCGAAGTGTTGCGCGGCGTTGATGTGCGCATTGAGCAGGGGACGCATGTTTCCATTGTTGGCCCTTCGGGCGCGGGCAAATCGACGTTGTTGCGCCTGTGCGCCGCGCTGGACTGGCCCACAGGCGGAACTATACGGGTCGGCGATTGCGACTCGACACATACATTGCGCGGCGCGAAACTGGCGCGTTTCCGGCGCGAACAGGTGGGATTAGTATTCCAGCAGTTTGCGCTTTTGCCCACGCTTAATGCGCTGGAAAATGTGATGCTGCCGTTGCTGCCCTATACGGCGCGTCACTTGTTGCGCAAACGCGCGGCAGCGCTGCTGGCCGAGGTGGGACTGGCATCCCGCTCGCAGCATTACCCGGATCAGTTGTCCGGTGGCGAGCAGCAGCGCGTAGCCATTGCGCGCGCCCTGCTTGCTTCGCCCCCGCTCTTGTTGGCGGATGAGCCGACGGGCAGCCTGGATTTCGCTACAGGACAACATATCATGACCTTGCTTGATAACTCGCGCCGCGAACACGACTGTACACTGGTAGTCGTCACCCACGATACCCACATGGCGGCGCTTGCTGATCGCCAACTCCATATGGTTGATGGTTGCATTGAAGATGTGTGAACTCTCCGATGTCTAAGATTCAGCGCGTCGAGTCTAACTGACCCGTAACCGGCTCCGCTCAGCAGAACCATGTTTCGGTCAGGTGAGGTATCACCTTGCGCGCGCCATAGTCGTTGATAGCGCACGAGATACATATTTCGCGGCCAGCCGCCGCAAAGGCCAGCGCTTTGAGGTGGAAGAATGTTTCGATGGGGTCTGCCTGCGCGCGCTGAGCCTTTTCTACCAATTCGCTTATGGCACCGTGCAGGTCATCCATACGCGGGTCTGGATGCCGCCAGCGATAGGTATAGGCGGCAGGGTCAAGCTCAGCGAGCCATTGCTGAGCATCCGGCGCATTGAGTAGCGCGGAACCGGGTGGAATGAGCAGGCGTATCGAGAAATGGACGGGATCGACATGTTCAATTAAGTGCCGTTCTTCAAAAAACGTGAGAAGTTGCAGGTAGCTCTCCAGTGTTTCCCAGGGAGAGAATGGCATGAGCGATGGGCGTAGTGCAATGCCTGCCGCCTCCATCAAGGCAAACGCTTCACTAATGCCGGCGCTCGTATGGCCTTTATCCAGTTGCAGGAGTACATCATCGTTCAGCGATTCGACTGCCGAGACGACAAACGCGCAGCCGTTGGCTTGCAGTTCCGGCAACAGGTGATGATGTTTTAGCAGGTGTTCGATCTTGATTGTAGCGTCAAAGGTGACGTTGGGAAATTCGTGGTGTAGCGCGCGCGTGATACGCATGGCATGGGTCGGGCCGTTGAAGAAATCGGGGTCGCCAAAGGTGATATGTTGCGCTCCCTGCTCAACCTGCGCGCGAATATCGGCCAGCACAATGTCGGCTGGTATGGCAAAGAAACGACCCTGATAAACGGGAGTGATGGGGCAATGTTGGCAAGTATGTTTGCAGCCGCGCGTCGTTTCGGTGTAACCAGCGATGTGTGCTGTGCCGTTCAAATCAAGATGGGCATAGCGGTCGAGCGCGGGCAGCGAGGCGCGTTGCGGCACAACCAGAGGAGCGCGTTGTATCCAGGGCTGACTGCTGTGCTGGCGCGTACTCACTCCGGGAATGGATGCGCTCTCGTCGCGTTCCAGGGCTGCCAGGAGTTTCAGAAGTGGCTCCTCAAATTCGCCACCGATGGCCGAATCGATCAATCCTTGTAACAGGTAATCTTCATTCAACGAGGCATACAGGCCATAGAAACAGATGTGCGCCTCGGGATTGAGGGCGCGAATACGCCGCGCGATCTGTTCTCCCAGGCGCAGGGCAGTATGCATGGGAACGGAGATAGCCACAAAACGCGCCTGCTGTATAGTCTCGTTGCTTAATGGCTCGATCGCTGTATCAACGACTGCTGGATCATATCCCGCTTGCCGCAACAGAGCGAAGAGAGAGGCAAGCTGGAACGGTTGATGCCCCAGCTCGTAGCAGGAAACCAGTAGAATGTCGCCAGGACTTCTCATTTCTTGCGTGACGGCGCGCCCCCACCTTTCTCGCTCGGCCCAACGCCGACACTCTCCTCGTCTTCAGCCACCCAGCCTTCGGGCATTTTGGGCTGCTCCCCGAAGAAAAACTCTTCCATCTGCTCGCGCAACACCTTGCGCGCCTCCGGGTCGCCCATATTCAAGCCGTAGTGATTGATAATCAGCGTGCTTTGCGCAGGCCACATATCCCATGCTTGCTTCGAGACATTATCGTAGATGCGCTGTCCCAGTTCTCCTGGGAACGGTGGTTTATCCAGACCGGGAAGCTCGCGCCCCAGTTTTACGCATGTAACCATTCGTGCCATGACAATTGCTCCTGAACAATGATATAATTTTCTCTCTACTAGATACTACAGGATAGAGTGTTCTATGTCAAATATCGATGCACCATCACCCGCGCCGCGCGCGCTTTTCCTGGGCATGTCAGGCAATTTTTCGCCTCCCTCGCTGCTGTCTCTGTTAGATAGCGGCGTTGAGGTATGCGCGGTCGTATTGCCAGCGCGCGATCATCATGCCGGGCAATCAGCCCTACGTTCATTGGAGCCGCCTCTACAGGCGCGTCCACTGTTGCCCGTGTTGCAATCTTCGCTGCACAACTCTATTACAAACATTGCCTGGAAGCATAGTATTCCTGTATGGGAAGTCGCCAGCATGTCAGCCCCTGAGATAATCAACCTCTTCTCGCACTACCAACCTGATATAATGTGTGTGGCCTGCTTCTCGCTGTATATCCCGCGCACTGTTCTCGATATTCCGCGCCTGGGCTGTCTCAACGTCCACCCATCATTGTTGCCTGCCAATCGCGGCCCCGACCCACTCTTCTGGACATTCTACAACGGCTACCACGAAACTGGAGTTACGATTCACATGATGGACGAGGGCCTCGATACCGGCCCCATTGTAGCTCAGGAGAAGATAGCAGTTCCCGATGGCATCACTTATGCGCAACTCGAAGCCGAGTGCGCCGCGCTGGGTGGCAAGCTGCTGGCACGTTCGCTCTGGCAACTTTATCAAGGCACTGCTACACTCACTCCCCAGGATGAAACGAAGAGTAGCTACCTGCCTATGCCAAAGGGCAAAGATTATGTAGTGATTGCTGCTGAATGGGAGGCGCGGCGCGTCTACAACTTCATTTGTGGGGTAGCTTCCAGGAGTCAACCCGTGACGCTTATTACTCACGACCGGCCTATGCGAGTGGCAGATATTATTTCTTATAGCCGTAGTAGTGCATATGAAAATATGAACGACGAAGTTATGAGCGTAAAGTGTTTAGATGGTTGGGTATTGATAAAGTAAGGAACATGATTTGGCATATTGGGAAACAATAGACAATTGGATATTTACAGGATGTGAAAGAGGAATAGGTATATGTGGGCTGCCGTCGTAAACGGGCAGCCCACATGTTTATTTACTGGTTTTGCGGTGGAAATCTCTCTGAGTTGGCAAGTTGGGTTGGATTGTACTCTCCCGGCTGGGGAGGATAGGATGGGTACTGTTGCTGGTATTGTGGGTATTGAGACGGGTTCTGGTAGGGCTGTTGATAGGGGTTCGGCATTTGCTGATAGGGATTTGGCTGCTGGTAGGGCAATGCCTGCCCTTGCATTCCCATCGTGGCGGGTGCGGAAGTGAGCGATTTTTGCCGTTTGTTCTGGAGATAGCGCGGCACGAAGAAACTCAGGACAAGCGCAAGTAGACCGAGCGCGATCAGACCGGCTCCTCCGGCCCAGTTGTTTTCATAAAACCCGTTGGGGTTCTGTGTATACTCGGCAGTGGTGTAAGTTTGTAGCGTCTGGCCGGTAGTGTTATCTACCTGTGCGATACGCTCAACTCGGTAGCCGGTTCCCTGTAAATGCGTGCCATCGGTCAGTTGTACATCGACATCTTCGGTGTCCGAGCGAGTGAGGATGGCGAAGGTCTTTCGTTCACCGCCGAAAACGGTTGTGCCATCAAAATGTGGTGAGAGATCGGCTTCTTTGATGACATAGAATGTTGAGCCATCGGTGGTTTGCAGGTAATCGGTGCCACCCTCAACGACATACGGGGTAAAGTTGCCTTTGGTGATCGGTTGATACGTGACCTGGTGGGAGGAAGCTCCCAGGGCAACTCCGCTGACCAGTACCACGACGCCGAGAATCATCCAACCCCAGCGTTTGGATAGGAGTAAGCGGAGCAGGCGAATGAGGAAAAACATAACACATGCACTCCATACTAATACGAACTACGGTAACATTTCAGGCGGGCCAATCATCCATCTCTTATGTAAAACGAGAACTGTATCTCCCTTTATTATCATATTCGACAGGTTGACCAATCATTGTAACCCGACCACATTATAGAGCTATGGCAGAGGATAATCAATAATATGGGTCTATTGAACCTGGCGTACCAGCAGCACAGGGCAGGGCGCGTGGTCAAGCACAAAACGCGCGACGTGGCCGACTGACTTTGGCCCCATAGTCGGGCCGCCGCTAAGAGGTGAGCGTGGGCAGATCACGATCAGGTCAGCGTGCCATTCTGCTGCGCAACTCACGATTTCGCGCTCTGGCCGTCCTGTTTTATGGATGCGCTCAGCACCAGGAAGAAAGCGCGCGCCTTCTTGTAAGATGTCTTGCGCGGCGCTGGTCTCGGCATTTTGTATCTGTTTGGAACGCTGGGGATTAAGCGCGGGTGGTCGCAGGAAGCGTTCGCGCTGGCGTTCAATCTCGCCATGCGGGCCGCTATCGATCACGTATATGAGGCCCAGCGTTAATTGGTCGGCTGGCAGCATATTTTTCACGGCATTGCTGATTTGTTCAACATTTGTGCCATCCAGGCAACATAACACTTTCATTGTTTGGCCTCCTGACTTTTCTTGCCGCCTGCGGCGGCTACTTGAGAGAAAGAGTGTATAGCAGGTTATTTAGCGCAGCAAGAGCCAGATGGTTAATGCGCCTGCCGCTAACATTACAGGCGTTACGATAATGCCTACTTTGAAGTAGTCCAGCCCGGATACCTCAATATTACGCCGCCGCAGGATTAATAACCAGAGAACGGTTGCCAGGGAGCCAACGGTGGTCAGGTTTGGCCCCAGGTCGCAGCCAAAGATGGTGGCGGCAATGAAGCCCAGGCGTGTCGTCAGCGCGGCGTGCTGCGTGCTATGCAGTGCCGAGGTCAGCACAACGGCCATCGGTACGTTGTTGATGAGGTTGGTACCGATGGTGGCTCCCGCCGTGCCGATCATCACCGCGCCGAAGCTGTGACCGCCCGACAGGGAAAGTAACAACTGCCCAAATTGTGCCGTCAAGTGGGTATCCTCGATGGCGCGTACCACGATGAACATGCCAGCGATGAAACCGAAAATTGACCAGGAAACATGCTTGCTTACCTCCCTTAGAGTCGATTGCTTCCAGCACAAAGCTCCGATTAATAAGAGTACCGCGCCTGCCAGCGCCACGATGGAGAGCGGAAATTGCGCGGCTGAAGCTACGATATAGGCGATGGCAACGAGCAGCAAAATGCTACAGGTGTAACGGAAATAGGCGCGGTGGCGAATAGATTCTGCCGCCGATGCCAGGCGTTTGATGTCGAACTGGCCGCGCAATTTCCTGCGATACAGAAGAAAGAACACCAGCATATTGATGCAGATAACCACCAGCGCCGGGATAAATAGCAGGCGCAAGAACGTCCACAGGTCAAGTTTGAACGTGGAAAGCACGATGATATTGATGGGATTGCTTACTGGCAGCAAGAATGAGGCGGTGTCGGCGATGAAAGTGCAGGCGAACAAAAATGGCAGCGCGGGCAGGCGCAGGCGCGTCACCAGCGTATAGACGATGGGTGTCAGGATCAGCGCGGTGGCATCGTTGGAGAGGATCATCGAGATCAGGCTGCCCAGGATGAACACATTGAAAAACAAACGCCTGGCGCTACCACCAGATAGCCGGGCTGCCAGCGCCGCCAGCCAGTCGAAGAGACCAGCGGCATCGACCAGCGCGGAGAGCGTCATCATGCCCAGAAAAAAGAGAAAGATGTTCCAGTCCTGTAGCAGAGTCGTCAGCGCGTCCAGAGGGGTAATCAACCCTGCAATCAGTAGCAGCCCGGCTCCAGCTAGCGCAATACGCGCCTCATCCAGCTTGAACGGGCGAATCATTATTCCGGCTAAAGTCAAGATAGCGATACATGTGATAAGTAGTGTGCGAGCCAGCGCGGGCAAGGGAAAGATTAGGAACATGTTACTTTATCGTCTCACGATTATGAAGCTCTGCAAATCGACTTGCTATCTACACTCCTGATAGGCCGAAAAAGTGTCATCGGGCTACCGTTTTACTACTCGACGGATTAAGCGCACTATGTTATCATCGTGAAGTACATTATGAAGACATGATAAAGGACAATCAAGAGAGTGTATCTAAAACGCCTGGAGATGCTGGGGTTCAAGAGCTTTGCCACGCGCACTCAGTTGGAATATAGCACAGGCATCACGGCGGTAGTAGGACCAAATGGCGCGGGTAAGTCCAATGTAGCGGACGCGGTGCGCTGGGTGCTGGGCGAGCAGAGTATGCGCCAGTTGCGCGGCAAAAAGAGCGAAGATATTATCTTTGCTGGCGGACATGGCAAGGCCGCGCTCGGCATGGCGGAAGTTTCCCTGACGCTCGATAATAGCACGGGCTGGGTTCCCTCTGAATACAGCGAAATCGTGGTGACGCGGCGTAGTTACCGTTCGGGCGAGAACGAATACCTCATTAATAAGCAGAAAGTGCGTTTGAAGGATGTCATTCTGCTGCTAGCCCAGGCGCGTATCGGTCACGATTCGTATACCGTCGTTGGGCAAGGATTGATTGATGCTGCGCTAAGTTTGCGCGCTGAGGAGCGGCGCGGCCTGTTTGAAGACGCTGCCGGTATCCGTCCTTACCAGGTGCAGCGAGCCGATGCCGAAAATCGCCTGCGCCAGACCGAACAGAACCTGGAACGCCTGCGCGATATTGTGAGCGAGATCGAGCCGCGCCTGGAACCTCTGGCCGAGCAGGCTCGCCGCGCCGTCGAGTCTCAACAACTCAATAGCGAATTGCAGGAAGTCCTGTTGACCTGGTATGCCCTGCAATGGAGACGCCTGCGTTCCGCGAAAGAGCAAAGCGAGGAAGCCGAACAGGCAATGACGCGCGATCTGCGGGATGTGGAAGATTTAGTGCAGGCGACCGAACAGCGCCGGGAAACGCTGCGTCTCAAGCGGCAGGAAGTACAAACCACCATTGCGCGGGCGCGCGAGGCGCATAATGAAGCCAACGCCGCCGCGCAGCGTATCGAGCGCGAAATTGCTGTCGGCCAGGAACGCATTGTGGGGCTTGAGCGCCAGCAGGAGGAACAGCGCCAGGAAGAGTTACGCCTGCGCGAGCGTTTGATTGCCGCCCAGCGCAAAGTAATCGACATGGAAGAGCAATGCGATCTGGCCGATGAAGCCATCGACAACGATGCCGCCGCGCTGGCAACACGCGAGGGACAGGTGGCGAAGGCGCAAAAAGAATTTGAGATGGACGAGCGCCGCCTGCGTTCCGCGCAGAGCGAACTCATCCAGGTTCAGGCGCGCCTGGGAGCCAGCCAGAGCGACCTGGGTCGCCAACAGAAGCACCTGGGCGAGCGCAACCGCGTACTGGCGGCGCGGCGCGACACTATCTCTCAATCACAGCAGACCATCCGCACCCTGGAAACACGCCTGCTTGAAGAACGCGCCCGGCTTGACACTGCCCGTAAAGAGGAACAACAAATCACCCAGCGCCGTCAGAGCATTAACCGCTCCATTAGCGACGCGCAGCAGGAGATGGAACGCTTCAAACAGAGCTTGAACGAAGCAGAGCGACAGAGGCGCGCTGTCTCTGATCGCCTGAACATGCTCAACAACTGGCGCGCCAGCCTGAGCGGCTATAGCGATGGGGTACGCGCCTTGCTGCGCGCCCCGGCTGGCAAACTAAATGGTTTGCTTGGACCTGTTCCACAGTTGGGAGTCGCGCCCGCCGGATTGGAGAGCGCGTTGGAAGCGGCGCTCGGCCCCTATCTACAGGCGGTGGTGACACAAACCTATGACGATGCGCGTCTCTGCCTTGACTATTTGCGGCGGAACAAAGCTGGTAAAGCGATGTTGGTATGGCTGGAAAACGCGCCAAACTTGCATGACAAACATGCCCAGGCAGAAATAGCTGCGCTCGATGTTCTGCTCGCGGAAATGCCGGAACTGAGAGCCAACGTTAAGGGGCTGGCATGGCGTCTGATGCAGTGCGAGCCGCACATAGTGCGGCTCTTTCAGCGTATACTGCGCGGCGTTGTGATCGCGCAGGACATTGAAACGGCTCGCGCATTGTTAAATCGCCTGGATCAACAGCAGACAAATAGTGAGCATAGCCTTCAATCGTGCGTGACGTTGGGCGGCGAGGTCCTGCATGTGCATGGCTGGTTGAGCGGAGGCAATAGCAAAGAGGGAGGCCAGCAGGGTTTGTTGGCCTACGAACGCGAATTGCGCGAATTGCCACGCCAACTAGACGAGCATGTGGCTCTCATTAACTCTTTGAATGGCATGATAAGCGAGGTGCAGCGCGGCCTGGAGGCGCGGCGTATCGAGCAGAGCGCGGTTGATAGAGAACTCCAGAAAAACGCCAATCTTGTCAGTGAGTGTAATAAGGCTTTGAACGCTACTCAGCGCGAGCTTGATCGCGTCCAGACCGAGCTACAGGCGGCGCGATCCGTTGAGCAACAACTGTCCGCCGAACTGGCCGGGTTGGAGCAGGAAGTGCAGGCGGCGATTGAACGAGTGCGCGCCCACGAGAAATCGCAGCGCGAGATGACCGGGCTGGTCGAGGAACTACAGCGCGAAGTCGAGGAACGCACGCTGGTATTTCGACGCCAGCAGGACGAACTGGGACGAGCGCGTACCGCCCTGGCCGTCAAACGGCAAGAGGCCAGGTCGTTGCGCCAGCAACTGTCCACGCAGCAGACGACGGCGCAAGACTTGAAGGCGCAAATCGAGCAGCGCATTGCTCGTATGCAGGAAGCTCAGGCGCAATTCCAGGCACTACGCATTGCCATTGACTCGCATCAAGCGCAACTCGAACAGGCACAGGCGCGCGCGCAGGCTCTTGCGAGCGAGCTGCATCAATCCGAGGCAAAGGCCAGCGAACTCGATTTGCAAATCCTGGCTATCGAGCAGGAAACCTTGCAACTGCGTCAGAAGCTCAACGAACTGGAAGTTGCCTACCGTCGTTGTTTGCTGGATAGCCAGAAAGCGCGCGACGCCGTTGATACCCTGTTGCAACAATTGCAGGAGGAAATGGGCGTGGCTGACCCCGGCGAACTGGCGCGTTATGCTGCTCGCAACGATCTTGATAAAGATGGAGACGAGGAAAGTGCGGCCAGCGAACAGGCTCAAATAGCTGCCTCTGGCGATGTGGAGATGCTTTCGCAGGAGGAGGAGACACAACTTCGCAAACTACGCCGCCGCGTCGATAACTTGCGCGGTCATCTCAAAGCGTTGGGAGGCAGTGATCCTGACGCGCCGCGCCAGTACGAGGAGACGCGCACGCGCTTCGAGTTCCTGACTACACAAATCGCCGATATGGACCAGGCCGCGTTGCACCTGCGCACCATCATCGGCCAGTTGGACGCCACTATGGCGCGCCAGTTTGAATCCACGTTCGAGGCGGTCAATGCGCGTTTCCGCGAACACTTTACCACGCTCTTCAATGGAGGCCACGCCCGGCTCGAATTGCTGGCCGCTAAAAATGAGGAAGATGGCGCGTCGCGCGAAACCTCATCCATGCCTGCCGGAGTCGAGGTCATCGTGCAGCCTCCTGGGAAGAAGGTGCAGGACCTTTCGCTGCTCTCAGGCGGGGAACGCGCGCTGGTCTCGGCTGCGCTCCTGTTTGCCCTGTTAGAGATCAACCCGCCGCCGTTTTGCCTGCTCGATGAAGTAGATGCCGCGCTCGACGAATCAAATGTCGCTCGCTTCTGTGAAATCTTGAAACGCCTGGCACATAGCACACAGTTTATCGTGATTACACATAACCGCGTTACCATGATGGCGGCCCAGGTCATCTACGGCGTCTCAATGGGCGGCGATAGCGTCTCGCGCCTGCTTTCCATGAAGCTTGAGGAAGTTCCGGTTGGCGGTGATCGCTAGCAGATGCCTACAAAAAAAAATAGATGCAAACGTCAGAGGAGAAACCATAGATATGAGTGACCCATCCGATCTTTTATATTCTCTTGCTCATAAAGCAGAAAAGATGATAAAACCTCCTCGCAAACCTCGTTTAGCCCGTCTTCGTCGCTGGATGAGAAGCCGTCCAGGGCGCGTCGTTACCCCGCTTGTTGCGCTGCTCCTGGGAATTGGAATTGGTGTCGGTTCGCTGCTACTCTATGGACTTTCGGGTGATGGACGCGCAATACCTGTACCGGGGCCGGGCAAAACTGACATCAGTGTAGTGGTTGATAAAGCCTTTATTACTTCTCTCGTAGCCACAAACCTGCGCCAGTCGGGCTTACCTGGTACAGTGGAAAATGTACGGGTTGACCTTGCCAGAGGCGACCAGTTGACCGTTAATGCCGACGATACTTTTAACATATTAGGAATTGGTTTTACCAAACATTTTACTGTGATTGTTCAACCTTACATCAAGCAGTGTTCGCTCCAGGTTCACGTCACCCATGCAGACTTGAGTTCCATCCCCGTGACGGGTTTTGTCTCCGCCTTCGAATCGAACATCAACGAGCAACTGCGACAAAAGCCGGCCGATTTGCCCCAGGGCTTTCAATACTGCACAACCAGCGTCAGCACACAGCCCGCCGGGATGTTGCTTACCTATTCTGCTATTCCAACGTAAAGAGGTGGATACGCTAACCGCCGTCATGAGAAGCGCTTACGCGATTTTGACGGCAGTGATCCCCGTCATCGTGCCGATGAAGAGGCTGCTACCAGCGATAGTTGGGGTCGCAAAACGGTTCATCTGCCCCACGTTCAGCGAAGTGACGACCTGGCCGCTATCCATGTTAAGCGCGTAGAGCGTATCACTGGAGATACTATACACTGTGTGGCCGCCGACGATTGGTGAGCCGAAAATGTTCCCGGAAGCCTGCCAGCCCAGGTGCATCTTTCCGTTTGCGTCTACACTAACCTGGCGCACACCTTCCGTGCAGGGAATAAAGATCGTCGAGCCGACTGTGGCCGCTCCGCCATAGGAGTGACACACATCCTGTACATCGACCTGGCCGCCGATGCCGCCGAGCGCACTGGCGCGCAGGGTATACCCCTTGCCGGATTTACCTGCCGCGAAAACGAAATTGTTCGGGAGCAGTACTGGCCCTTGCGATCCCATATCTACGTCGCCCGCGTTTTCAGATGCCCATGTTGTAGGGGCGAAGGCATCTAACAGTTCCAACGTGGGAGAGAGCTTCAAGATCGAGTCGCTATGATCCCACTGGCCCGATGTAACCTCGCCGTTGCCGACCGAGACGAAGAGGTTGCCATCTGCGTCCACGCTGGCTCCGGGCGTGGCCCAGATACCCCCCTCGCGGGTTGTTGGCACGCGATAGACGAGCAACGCCCCCTGTCCATCGGTTCTGGAAGCGACAACGCGACCGATATAATCGGAACAGTCGCCATCCAGGCCACCATAGGGGATATAGATCATGCCATTCGCAAGCGTGAGCGCGGCGCGCTGCTGGTGCGCGCGTGGGTCCATGCCATCTGTATCGACCGAGCGGCGGACTTTCACCTGCCCATTCGTGACATCCACTCCTACCAGGATGTGCGCTGGCCCGCTGACCTCGGCAACGGCGTACACCAATCCTGTCGCCGGATCATACACAGGCGTTCCTGTAATGCCCAGCGGATCAATATTGCCGCAAGGAAGCGTGGATTGTGGCACCGGAGTGCCAACGTTGGTATGCCACTGCACGTTGCCTGTCGCGGGATCGAGCGCATAAAGGGAGTCGCCTTCGGTCGCTACGATAACGCGATTGCCGACCACCAGTGGTTCCGCGTAGACTGCTCCGTCCAGTTGTTTCGCCCAGCTTTTGCTCAGACTTTGCGGGTCGGGCGTATTGGCGATATATCCTGTGCGCTGATTATCACGATGATAGGTAGTCCAATCAGTGCTGTTCCCGGACGGCGCTGTTGCCGTAGCGCTCGACTGCGCGGTCACTGTCAATGCGAGGGGAGTAATGGGCGGCGGGGGAGTCGATGTTGTGCTGTCCCCGCAGGCAGAAAGAATTAGCATAAAGAGCAGGCCCAGACCCGTCCATTTTACGTAATTGCCAGAACGCTGCCAGAAATAATGTTTCTCCTGGCGGCGAAGCGGAAACAAGAGGAGACAAATGAGCGCAATGCTCAACGATATGGCGATGAACGTCAGGGCGAATGTAGCGGTCATAGTGCGTTTATCCTATCTTTCCAGACTGTTGTCATGTATCCCTGTTGATAGCTTATGGCTATCCGGCAACCCCTCCCGGTCACTACAGTCTACAATGGTTCGCCAGGATTTGGGTAGTGTAAGTAGTAAGCAATTGGACCG
>JBOGTO010000215.1:0-4395 GCA_050695155.1 Ktedonobacteraceae bacterium | reverse complement strand
GCCCTGGTGCGCGCAGTCCTATGCTTCGACCATACTGCTTCTGCCATGCTTTGAAGGAGGTTGTTTCTATCTTGATCGTGGTGCCCATCTGCGCAATGCGATGCGCAAGACGCCCATGCAGGCTCTTCCGGTGTGCGGCCAGTTTGCGCTCGATGTTGGCATGCTGTCGCCTGGTCGCGTTGTATCGCTTGCTCTCTTTCCAGTCCCGACGACCTTTTTTCACACGTCCCTTTTCGTCAAAATTGTCGGGATTAGTGGCGCGTCTCTGCCGGTCCATTTTGCGTTGCAATCGCCGTTTTTTCCTGGTATCGGGCGTCAACTCCTCGCAGAACGTGACGAGATCGGCAGCGCCCGTTCGTGGCACCATCGCCAACGTTGACGGGCCAATATCCAGCCCGATCGTCTCTTTTCCCGCTTCCTCATGTTTTGGTTTGACGAAAGCATGGCCCTCTAAAACCAGTTGCACAGCATAGCGGTTGCCGTCTTTATCGGCCCCCTGGGCTTGTGGGGAAGAAGCTTTGCGACGGACCAGGCGCACATACTTGATCTTGTGACGCATGCCGTGCTGCACCGCTGGATCAAGCCAGTTGATGATAGCCGGCATCACTGCTTCATTCCAGAGCAGAAAACCACCATCTCCCGCGTTGGGGTCCAGGACAAAGCGCATGCCGACATCATTGCGTTTTCCTTCCACGCTATCAATGCCTCTGCCTTTGCTGCGAAAGCGCACCCGTTTGGCACGGCCTGTACAGACGCGATTGGCTGCTTGATAGGCACGGGTGGCAAGCGTTTGGGCCATCGTACTATCGATATGGTCAGCGATCCACGAGACGCGAGCAAGTTTGGCATACTCATGCAGCTCGAATTCTGAGAAGCGGTAGTGCTTGCGCAGAGCAGCAAACGCCTGTGCGCGCTCCTGCTTGTGTGAGCGATGGAGAGCCCGTGCCTTGCTCCATGCCGGGTCGTTGCGCATGCACCTGAGCCGCTTCATGGCTTCACCAAGCAGAGCGTTATACAGCGACCTTGCCGCTTCCAGGTGCGCACGTACAGGGCGTTCCTGGCTCCAACCGACCTGCAAGGGCAACTCGAGAAGAAAGGTCGGTGTCTTTGCTCGCTTCATGGTTTGCTCTACCTTTTCATTGCATGTGATATGTCTTGCAAACAAGGGACGAGAACTCTTGCCTGCTCCTTGTTCCTGCTCTTGTCTCCTGCTTCTACAAAACTATTCTTCCGGTGCAGACTTTTCCGGTAACTCCACAACGTGACGGTGACGTGCCTTTCGCTCGTGCTGGCTTTCTGCTATGATTGGGCCGCTCGGGAATTTGCCCATTTGCGAAGATTGCCTGTGCTGTGGTCGCCTTCCTATTTCCTCTCGACAGCAGGCAACGTCAGCAGCGAAACCATTGAACGATATATTCAACAACAAAGCGAACACTAAGGCTGTCCTGCCTCCACCCCTGCCCCAAACAAGGAACGCCCATTCATCCCCGGCTTAGAAAGACTGTCTTTTACCCACAAATTACAATCTGGTAGAATAGGAAAATGAAAACACAAGAAGTGTTGGACCCACAACGATGGGCCGAAAGAACCTTTGGCTCGACCAGACTGAAGGATATGCGTCGGACAAGACGGGCGGTGAGCGCGGCAACGCAGATGGCGCGTGACGCCTCGGCCTCTCTTCCCCATCAAATGCAGACCTGGAAAGATGTGAAAGCCTTGTATCGTTTGCTTGATGAACCAGATGTGACGTTTGAGGCCCTGATGCAGCCCCACTTCCAGCAGACGCGAGCCTGCCTGCCTGCCGAAGGGGTGGTGCTGTTGATCCAGGATACGACAGAGCTTGACCTGTCGCATCGGACCAAAATGATTGGCATTGGACAGATCGGCAACGCCAAAGGGCGTGGTATGCTGCTGCAAACTGTGTTGGCGATTGTGCCTGAGAGCCGGACGGTCTTGGGATGCATGGCCCAAAAACCCTTTATCCGTGTGCCCACTCCTACCAAAGAGCAACGCTATCAGCGTCGCCATCGAGAGCACAGGGAAACCGATGTGTGGATGCAGATGGTCGAACACGTTGGCTCTCCTCCCACGACAGGCTTGCTGGTCCACGTAGGGGATCGAGGAGCGGATATGTTTCCCTTCTTTCGAGCCTGCCTTTCCCACGCGATGCGCAACGAGCTGCTAACTGCTAGCGAGCCAGGATAAAAATGTGCCTCTTTGAGAAGAAAGAAGCAAACATCTTTCCTCAAGGAGGCAGCTATGACCAGTATCGCCGATTCCGCGGTCCTCATCCAGACGTCTTCCGTATCCGTTCCCTCGCCCCCATCCTGGTTCGGCGAAGTCGTGCTGATAACGGCCCAGCTGCGCCAGCACGGGGTCCTGAGCAAGATCAGTGAGCGGGTGCGTTTTGCCCGGCGGCGTTTCGGGCATTACGAGGTGATCGACTTTCTCGCCGTGCTCTTCGGCTATGTCATCAGCGGCGAACGTACCCTGGAAGCCTTCTATGAGAGGCTCCAGCCCTTTGCCGCTCCCTTCATGGCGTTATTTGGGCGTGACCAGTTGCCCGCTCGTTCGACGCTCTCGCGCTTTTTAGCGGCGCTGATCGCGGAGCCGATTGACGCCCTGCGCACGCTCTTTCTCGAAGATCTCGAGAGTCGTCCGCTCTCGCCAGACAAGTTCACGGGTGGGCTGGTGGATCGAACTGGGAACGCGTGGGTGGTCTTTGATGTGGATGGCACGCGGGAAGCGGCCCGCCAGCGTGCCTTGCCCCAGACCGAGGCGTTGCCCGCAGCCTTTCGCCGACTCGATGACGTCTGCGCTCCTGGCTACACAGGGCGCAAGCGCGGGCAAGTCGTGCGCACTCGCACCGTCGTCAGCCAGGCTCATACGTACCAGTGGCTCGGCACGTTTGGCAATCGCGGCAATGGAAGTTACCGTGTGGAACTGCGAAAGGCGCTGACGGCCATGAGTCGCTACCTGACGGCGCACCAGCTGCCGAAAGAGCGCACCCTGCTGCGGCTGGACGGCCAATATGGCACGGCAGCGATTCTCTCCGATCTGGCGGGCTTCGCCTTCGTGACCCGCGGCAAAGACTACCGCGTGCTTGATCATCCGCTCGTTCAGGCACGCTTGCACCTCCCTCCCGATCAGGTGCAACAGCGTCCAGAAAGCCAGATGGGACGCGACCTCTACGATTGCCCCGAGGTGCCGGTGGGGGCTGAAGGCATCACCTGCCGTGTGGTCGTGGCCACTCATCCTGAGGGCTCGAAGAAGAGTCCCGTTGGCGTCACGCGGGCGGGTGTGGTCTACGAACTCTTTTTCAGCAACCTGCCACAGCAAGCCTTCACGGCTGCTGATGTGGTCGAACTGTACCTGCATCGTGGCGCCTTTGAACCAGCGCTTTCCGATGAGGATCAGGAACTCGATCCCGATCGCTGGTGCAGCCACTCCGCCTGGGGGCAGGAGTGCTGGCAGGTGGTCTCGCAATGGGTGTGGAACCTGCGCCTGGAGTTGGGGCATCACCTGCATCCCGAGCCGCTGCGCACCACCGAGTTTGCTCCGGCGGTGGCCGCACCCAACGAGCAGCCGTCTCCCACCCGCGGGTATGGCAAGCCCATTGTGGCGAGCGCCTTCAAGGCGGGCCGGTTCTCCGGGCAGGACTTCCCTCTCCAGCCCGATGGCACGCTGCGCTGTCCGGCCAATCAGACCCTATCGGTTCACGAACGACGCAAGGAAGCTGATGGCAGCCTGCGCCTGGTGTATGGGGCCAGCATTCGCAGTTGTCGGCCCTGTCCGTTGCGTGAGCAGTGTCAATGGAATGGCGCAGTGACGGCCAAGCCGCGCCAGGTGAGCGTGCTCTTGCATCCGCTCCCCGTTGGTGCTGCCCCGCTCCTCTGGCGCGATTGGAGCCGCAGAACACATCGGCGTGCCTGCATGCAGCTCGTGCGCCACCAGCGCCTGGAGATGAGCCTGTCGCCACCGGCCGCCGCTTCGCCACCCGTCGCGGACGTGATCCTGTCTCGCGCACAACGCGCGCGGTATCGTCTCTGCTGGCAAGAGCGGCTGGCTCGCAATGCTCGCGTTGCCACAGCCGGGCCAGTCACGATCCGGGTGTTCGGCGTCCCAGCAGCCTTTGCCGCCTCGCTCGGGTTGGCGACGGCCTGACTCTGTCCTGACAGCCGATGGCGTCCTTCTGCTCGGACAAGCTGGCTTCTCCGAGGGGAGCCGCATGCCCTCTTTCCTCGCCCGGTTCTCACTTCTTCCTCTCTGCTGCCTGTTTCGCTCTCCCTCTCGCCGGTTTGACCGGATCTTCCGGACTCCCCGTCCGGTTCTGCAGGACTTTCGCCTCTCCCTCAACGATTAGCTCTTCAACAAGCTCGTTGCGCATCGCGTGGG
>JBOGTO010000214.1:0-3832 GCA_050695155.1 Ktedonobacteraceae bacterium | reverse complement strand
GCCGTAAAAAGTGGTGTGTTGCCCGCCGTCAATCAAGTATCAATCCCGAACGGGACGCCTCGGCTCTTTAGCCAATCATCGACGGCGCGCAGGATGCGGTGATACTCAGAAGTATCAATCCCGAACGGGACGCCTCGGCTCTTTAGCCTTCGTTTTCCTGGCATGGACATAAGTACCACGCCGTGTATCAATCCCGAACGGGACGCCTCGGCTCTTTAGCCATTGCCTTAGCAGTCTGCCTTGTTTTTGGATTGTTGTATCAATCCCGAACGGGACGCCTCGGCTCTTTAGCCTGCTACCCTTGTAATATAGCATGAGAAGCCAAAAAAGGCAAGCATTTCCGAGAGTCTCCTTACAGAAGAGCTTTTGGGGGGCCTAAACAGGGGCAGTTTACAGGCGTTTTTGCCCTCATATGGCCTCTGGAGCCATCCGAGTGTCTACGCTCAGAGACATCGTCACTGCGACTCTCGGAATGATGAGCTTATCTGGTGCAATTAACATCCTCTCCATAGCTAAAGCTAGAGGATTCCTGCATAGGCAGAGCAAGAAAGCCATATGATATTATGAATGAATAAAGCATCCCATGCCCGCGAAAGGCGGCAAGAAAACTGTATGCACATCACCGTCTGCATCAAACAAACGCCGGATAGCAGTTCTGTCTACATCGACCCCATTACGGGGCAGGTCGATTATGAGCGCTTTGTGCAGGTCTTGAATGCTGCCGATGCTTGCGCGGTTGAGGCGGCGGTGCGTCTCAAAGAGCAATGCGGAGGTCAGGTAACGGTTGTCACGCTGGGGCCGCAAGATGCTGAGGGAGCGTTACGCGCCGCGCTTGCTATTGGGGCCGATTCCGCGCTGCGCCTGTGGAATGCACAGACCGAAACATGGGGGCCATTTACCGTCGCGGCAGCGCTGGCAGCTTATGTGAAAAGCAATACAACGCCTGCTCCTGATTTACTATTGTGCGGCGATGCTGCCAGCGACTGGTCATCCGGTATCGTCGGGCCAGCCCTGGCGGAGCAGCTTGGACTGCCTCAGATCACAGGCGTAGTGCGCATCGAGGCAGACACGCAAGACGAAAAACTTGCGACTAACCTGCGACTAACGCGCAAACTCGAACGCGGCTACCGTGAACTACTAGAAGCCCAATTGCCCTTGCTCATCACCGTCACAGGCGAACTGAACGAGCCGCGTTACCCCTCGTTGCCAGCGCATATGGCATCCCTCGCGGCAAAGATACCCGTCATTGATCCCCTGTCACTCGATGACACGCTGGGACAGGATGAAACAGACGAAACGACCATCCTTGAAATGCATACACCTCGTCCACGTCCCAAACGCATTGCTGCGCCCGACAGCCATCACAGCGCCTTCGAGCGCATCGGCGAAATCATCTCAGGCGGCGCAACGGGTCGCCAGACAAAACTGGTGGAGGGTTCGCCAGAGGAGTTGGCAAAAGTGCTGGTGGACTTTTTAGAGAAAAAAGGCTTCATATGACAACAGGCAGAGAAGCCGCCGGGGCGGCTTCTCTGCCTGTTGTCATATAGGATTTACTATGGCGCAACCGTCTTGCTCAGGTCGGTGCGGATGAAGAGTACCATCTGATATGTGCCACCGGTTGAGCCGAAGGGGACGCGGTTCCACCACCAGTTCCAGACGCGCTGAGCGGTCAGTCCCAGGTTAAACTTCGCATTGGCCGGAGGGTTATCGCCATAGCTCAGCCAGAGAGGCAAGCCTACACCTGTATCGCCAGATTGATTGGTGCATGGATTTTTTGCCGTCTGCAAGCATGGCGCGGGCTTGTAGCCTTCGTCCCACCAGGTACGCATATTATAGATATGGTAGGCATACGCGGCAGGGTGGCCTCCGCCTGCGGTACCATACTGCACTTCAAGGCCGTAGGGGTTATCTCCACCGCCGATGATTACCGGCGTATTATCCTTCGTCCAACCGGGACACTTGCCCGGATAGTCGAAGCACACATCGGTGTAGTCGCGCACGTACCAGGCAAAGGGCCACGTCGCATCTGTAGTCAGGGCAATGGGCATCAGGTGCTTGCCGCCATAAAATTCTTTATCGAGCGCGTCCACCTTTGCCATGACGGTATTGACATCGGTGGTCGTCTGCACATACACCAGCATCTCATGCGGCCCATCGGCAGGGTGTACATACGACAACTCGTACATATTATGTACCGTTGGAAACAGCAGCAGTACCGCGAAGATCACTCCCGCGATACCCACCACACCGCCGAATATGCCTACGTTACGACGATTTGAAGAATAACCTGCTGGCGCTGGCTGCGCGTTCTGCGCGGCAAGGCGAGCGCGTTCTGCGCGGCGCGCAAAAAAGCCTTTCACGAAATTGACGCTTCTGACCACGAAAGGCTCGAGGCCAACACCGGCCAGCAGCATGAGTGGCATGGTTATATGGATGGTCAACCAGGGCATCTTCTCAGCCGCCCAGGAGTAAATGACCAGGCTTCCCACAAACCAGTAGACCAGGAACAGACGGAAACGGGTCGGTTTGGCAATGCAGCGCACAATGCCGATTATGCCAAAGAACAATCCAACCTGCTCGTACAGGGGAATAATCATCAGGTAGTAATACCAGGGCTGGTCGCCGCGAGCTACCTGCTGTTGTTGCAGCCAGTAGTAGAGACCCTGCCAGATGCCATCGCCGATGCCGTTGGGAACATTGGTAAACAACACGGTGAACAATACCAGGAAAATGGTCCAGGCGCACAACAACGCGAAAAACCAGTGCGTCCAGGGCATCGTCACAATAGTATCCAGCAGAGGCTGTTTTTGTGGATCAACAAACTTAGCCAGTCCGCGCCTGCCTTCAGGCGGGTATCTACCCGACATCTCGCGGAAAAGCAAAATCAAGACGAAAACGCCCAGGCCGATGCCCACCCAGGGGACAAGCGCCACCGTCACCTGCTTCAAATTAGCCACAAACTGGTCTGCCTGGACGGTAGGTGTTCCGGCGGAGGTCATGATGCTTTTGGCGAGCGCGTCAACAAAACCGAGCAGCCATTTAGCAGCAATGCCCACGATTGCGAAGTAGCCCAGCACCAGTAGAGGCGCGAAACTACGTGACTGCGCATTTCCTGATAGTGCATCACTTTCGCTTTCGCTATGCTGGCTCACACGCAGGCGCAGTTTCACACCCAATTCCCAGATAATTAACGCTCCCAGGAAGCCGCCGAAAAGCGCCATCTCCAGGAAAATGCCTTCAAAGGTCGCGTAAGCCAGCGCGAAGCCTGCTGCCGCGATCACCAGCCAGCGCATTTTGCGGTCGCGCACATAACGCGCCACACCCACAACCATGACCAGCGTGAAGGCTGCGAAGTAAATATCTTCGCGGGCGAAACGCGAGAAGTAGACCATGCTTGGCGAGACGGCCAGCATCACGCAGGCCAGCCACGCGCCCCATTTGCCGATATAGTCGCGCAAGAAGTAGGGCAAACCCACTATCAACGTCCCAAGTACAGCAGCAGGGATACGCACGGTGAAGGTATTGATGCCGTTATCAGGCGCGCCCAGCAATTGCGAGATGCGGTATACCAGGGCAATGGCGTGGAATTGGAACGGCCCGTGCAGCAAAGGGTTATAGGCATAACAGGTGTAGCCGGGGTCCGATGCAGGAGGATTGATGCACCACGTCCAGTGTTCCATGTTCAAGAGCAGTTGCCAGGAGTAGTAAGCGTGCAAGCTTTCGTCATGGTGCAGCGGCTTATCGCCCAAAGCCCAGAAACGCAAAATCGCGCCCAGCAAGATGATCCCCCAGAAAGGCGCCCAGCGCAGCAATTGCTCGCGTGTAGGAGGAT
>JBOGTO010000213.1:0-3189 GCA_050695155.1 Ktedonobacteraceae bacterium | reverse complement strand
AGGCCCCCTCCCATCCCCACACCACCCCCGCCCCTACGGACCAATCCCGTACTGGTAATCGCATTTTATGGCGTCGGCGACGCTGTCGGCGTTCCGTTGCCGGTCGTGGGCTTTGTCAGGCCGCTTGTCGAGGGTACCATGCTATCCAGCATCAAGGTGGCATAGCCTGTGCCGGCCAGACCATTGAATGTATTCACCTGTTGCGAGATGATGCCAGGTGGTACAGTAAATGGCTGTGGGGGCAGAATAGTGGAAATGTTGCCACATGGGATACCGTCGTCGTTGCAATGACCGCTTACGCGCTCGATTACGTCATGCCAGATAGGGGCTGCGCCTGTAATACCGACAACGTGTTGATCCATCGGGCTGTTATCGGCATTGCCTGACCAGACACCTACTACCACATTTGAAGTGTAGCCCATTGTCCAGTTATCTACGAAGCTATCGGTTGTACCTGTCTTCGCGGCCACCTGTGGATACGAACCATTGGACTGCGGCCAATCCCACATCGAAAGCACATGATCTTGTTCAAACTCGTAGGCGCGGGCATTCTCATTTGTCAGCATAGAGGTCATCAGGTAAGCGATTTGTTTGCTCATCACCTGCACACCCTGCGGATGGTTGGGATCAAGATGATAAATGTGATGCCCATAGTTATCCCAAATGTCTAGCACCCCCTGCGGCTGAACGCGCACCCCCTGATTGGCGAATGCCTGGTAAGCCTGGGTCATCTGAATGAGCGGAACTCCTACCGAACCCAGTGCCAGCGAGGTAACAGCGTTATGCGTGTTCACTGTTGTAATACCCAGGCGCTGGGCCATTGCAACAACATTGTCCTGGCCTGCGAATTCCAACGTTTTGAGCGCTGGAATATTGAACGAATTGGAAATATCAAGCTGGATGTTCCAGTTTTTGTTGTTGTAGGTGGCCCCATAATCGGTGGGAAGGTAGGCACCTCCTGGCGTGTTCACATTCGTGCTTTGACTGCTGCCATTGGGGAAGTAGGTTTTCCTATCCGGTAAGACTATGCCCGGATACCAGCCCATTTGAAAAGCGGTGGCGTATACGATAGGTTTGAATGACGACCCTGGAGAGCGTAGGGCCAGAGCGGCATTGAAATTGCCGGCCACTTGCTTGGAGGTATCATTGTAATTCGCGCTACCGTCCATAGCCAGGATTTCACCATCATGGGCATTCTCGACTACAACAGCGGAGTCATTCACATTATGATGTGTATTGAGAGGGCCATAGGGATAAGTTGTCAGGAACCACTGATACTCTGGCTCGTCGAGATGGCGATGGATTGTCTGTTCAACATATGTTTCCAGGTTGGAATCGATGGTGGTGCGAATATTGAAGCCGCCCGTCAGGAAGAGGTGCGCGCCAAGCTGCCCATCTCCGTTGCCCAGAGCATTCTCGATAATGGGGATGATCCAGTCTACAAAATGCGGATCGGTCTTCGTCGAATTGAAGCCGGGGTATTTGAAGGTCTTTGTGAGAGCTTCGACCTGGGCAATCATGGCGGGCGTAATTGGTCCCAATCCAGAATCAGTTTTCTGGTCGCCCAATCCTAGATTGATGCTCATGTTAAGCGAAAGCATCTGATTGAGTACGTAATCCTGGCGACCTTGCGCCACAACGACATTGGCCGCGCTCACGGTTGGGTCGTAGCTGGGTGGGTTTTGTGGCATACCGGCCAGCAGCGAGGCGCGCGCCAGTCCCAACAGGGGATTGACCTGGCAGGTAGAGGGGTCGCTGGCATTTTTACATTTGGTCAGGTCGCGGTCCAGGAAAGAGATAGCCGGTATGCAATTAAAGTTGGCGTCGCATTTTGGATGCAGGCCGAAATAGTCTTCAGCCGCCGCGTCAACACCCTGTTCCTGCGCTCCGAAAGGAGCCACGTTGAAGTACATCTCCAGGATTTTCCACTTGGGGTATTGCTGCGTCAGGCCGATAGCGAGCGCCGCTTCGGGCAGCTTGCGTTGCAGTGTGACCTGCGCATCACCTGTCAGGTTTTTAACGACCTGCTGTGTGATGGTACTGCCACCGCCATTCACAACGCCCCCGTTTGAAAAATATTCTGTGGCCGCGCGCAGGATACCCTGCGGGTCGATGCCCGAATTATCCCAGAAGCTGTGATCTTCGGTAGCGGTCATAGCATCCTGCATGAATCCCGGAACCTCAGCGTAGGTGATGGGCGTACCGCGCCCATAGTGACCGTCATAGTCAGTGTAGATCAGCTTAAAGTTGCGGTCGTAAATGCGCGTTGATTGAGCAATTTGTTGATTGGCTAAATTTTGCACATGTGGGTACTGGCTCTGATAGTAGGCATAAGCCGCGCCAAAGCCCGACGCGAGCAGCACCACCAGTAAAGCCGCAAAGATGGAAAAAGTGATAGCCAGGACTTTTTTGTGATTGGGGCGCGAGCGTCGCCAGCGTTCGCGGCGCTGGCGCATTTGCATCGAAACGCGCAGGGCGCGCGAACGCTTCCAGGGTGCGCGCTTGTTGATTGGCTCCAATGTCTGCGGGCGATGCAATACGAGAGGATTCGGGTCCGCGTAACCACCGCGTGCGGCTGCCATTTTGCCCGACCAGCGGCGCACCGTATTCATGGCGCTGGCAATAACCGATGCCGGACGCCCTCCCTGTTGATAGCGCGGGTCTTGCGGCGCTGGCGACATTTGCTGTTGTACCTGCGGGAATTGTTGTTGTGATTGTTGCAGGAAGCGTGATGAAGAAGGCGGTATTGGCGAAAGAGGGGAGGGTCCCTGCGGTGTCGGCCATCCCTGCGGCGCGGGCATTTGCGGTGTCGCATTATAACTGCGCAACAGGCTGCCCGCCTTAGGCACTCCATTCCCATTTCCATTCATAGAGGGAGAATGCTGCTGCGGGTTTTGCGCATCCCCCTGCTGCTGATTCCAATAGTTGCTACTCATAGTATTTCCTTTATAGTCCTCACATCTATAGGTCAAATGTATGTTTCGTCTTATTACTTAACGCGATGCGCCTGTTACTTGCCGCCTACCGCCTTAACTATCTAATAAGAACGAAAGCCAGGGTAGTTTCAGAGACTATGGTCTACCTGTGCAAACGAACAAGGCATAAAGCATTAACAAAACGGCCTGTTTGGGGCAGGGCTTCTCACAAGTCGTTCGTGTGGGGCATGGCGACCGCAAGGGTCGCCACTAC
>JBOGTO010000212.1:0-15230 GCA_050695155.1 Ktedonobacteraceae bacterium | reverse complement strand
TTCCAGCCCAATGTCCCACGCCTGTTGCAAGTCGGCCTTTGAATAGCATTGAAAGGCCATGAGGGTATTGGTCTTCGTGATGCCGGAAAGTTGCACCATGCGACCGGTGACAACATCGGCCAGGTCTTCATATTTGTGCAGGCGCAACAGAGCCACCAGGTCGTACTCGCCGGTGACGGAGTAGACTTCGGCGACCCCTTCGATTTCCAGCAGGCTCTGGGCAATTTCGTTGACCTGCCCGCGCTGCACATTGATAAGCACGACGGCGGATACCATAGCGTTGCTCCTTTATGTGTTGACCAGGGCAGAGGCAGAGCCTCCGCTCGTACCTACATGCATGCATCCTTCGCTTGTCCGTAGGGGCGGGGGCCTTTAGGGCCGCCCGCGTCCCTGTTCATCGTGTTCAAATCATGGGAAACATGCCGCAACGGGCGGGCGGCCCTAAAGGCCCCCACCCCACATCCACACCACCCCCGCCCCTACGGATTATTGGGCAGAGGCCCTGATTGCATTCACACGCCCACGGGTGGGGGCGGGATTACGGGCAGCTTTGCGCTGATACGCAGGCCGATGACACGCAGCTTTTTGGCGAGCGAATCCATCGCGTAGCGCGGCGATACCCAGGGGTCGCCGCCCATTGAGAGAATGCGCTGCACCATGTCGGGGTCGGGTGAGATGCCCCGCAAAGCGGTGGGCGCGTATTTATCGATGGTTGCATCTATAACCTGCGCGTAAGCGTTGTCGCGGTGAATCATGTCGCGCAAGAACTTTACGCCGAAGACGACATGACGCGATTCGTCGCGCGCGACGGCGGTGAAGCCGCCACGAAAGGCCGGGAAGAGATTGTTGGTGCGATAAATCTCCAGCATGTTGCGCTGGCCGGCCAGCGCCATCGTGGCTTCGACGACGATATGGTACAGCGTGACACCCTCGACCAGGTGAGCCAGGTTGCGTGGCTCCTGCCGGATGCGCTCGGCCACTTCTGTGAGCGAATCGATGAGGATGAATTTCAGGTCGTCGTTGACGTACTGGCGGGCGAAGGCCAGCGAATCTTCGATCTTGCCGTTTTCAACGCCCATCACGTCGCGGAAGAAACGCTCGAAGAAGACGGTATGACGCGCCTCGTCAACAAGCTGGGTGGTGAGGAAGATACGCATATCTTCGTCGGGCATCGCCAGCACATAGGGAGCCAGCGTATCCGTCACACATGCCTCGCCCTGAAAGAAGGCCGACAGCGCGTAGATACGCATATTGCGCTCGTCCGGGGGCATGGCCTCCCATTGCTTCCTGTCCTCGCTGAAGTCGATGTCCTGAGCTTTCCACTGCTGGCGTTCCCAGCGATAGTACAACTCGCGGTACGTGGGCAGGTATACCAGCCCTTCGTCGATGATATGCAGCACGTTATCAATGGGGGTTTGTTGTAATTGTGATAAAGGGGCTTCTTCCAGGGGCATATCAATTGACATGGTATTTCCTCAACTCCTTTTTGTCGATCTTGCCCACACCATTGCGCGGCAAGAGGTCTACAAACTCGATTTCGCCCGGCGTTTTGTAGTTTGCCAGCTTTTCACGACAATACGCTTTCAGTGTTTCCGCATCCACCTCGCCACGTTTCACCACGAAGGCTTTGACTTCTTCACCCATGCGCTCCGAAGGAACGCCGATGACCGCCGACTCGATCACCGCCGGGTGGCCGTTCAGTACCTCTTCGACATCGCGCGGGTAAATATTGAAGCCGCCGCGAATAATGAGGTCTTTCTTGCGTTCAACAATATACAGGTAGCCGTCTTCGTCAAATCTGCCCATATCGCCAGTGTGCAGCCAGCCATTACGCAGCGTGGTCGCGGTGGCATCGGGCATGTTGTAATAGCCCTTCATGATATTGGGGCCGCGCGCGATAATTTCGCCGACCTCGCCAATGGGGACATCCTGGTCGTTTTCATCGACAATGCGCAATTCGACGCCAGAAACGGGTTTGCCAACCGAGCCACGCTTGACTGGCATATTCTGGCTATGCCCGGTCAGCACTGTCGTTGCTTCTGATAAACCGTACCCTTCAAGTATCTGGCAGCCAAACTTCTTCTGAAAGCCCTCTAAGATCGCCAGGGGCAGAGGAGCCGAGCCGCTGACGCAGTAGCGCAGGCTACTGGTATCGTACTTTTCGGCATCGGGCGTGTAGAGCAGGGCTACAAACATGGCAGGCACGCCCGCGAAGGCGTTGACATGGTGGCGTTCAATGGCGGAAAGTACGGCGTTTGTATCGAAGCGCGGGTGCATGATAAATTGTGTGCCGCTCAGGTAGCCAACATTCGAGACGGTCAGGCCAAAGGCGTGCGCCAGTGGCAGGATGGCTAGCTGCACATTCGTTTCCTGCTCGTCGCTCGTATTTTCGCCCTTGCCAGCTACCGTGTTAGAAATGACGTTGCGCTGTGTTAATTCCACGCCTTTAGGGTTGCCAGTAGTGCCGGATGTATAAAGAATGACGGCGGTATCATCCGGCGTCAGGTCAATGCCCGGCAGATCGCCCAGGTAATCGTCGCCACTGGCCTTTCCTCGTGCTACCACATCCTTATATAGCTTTTTTTGGTATGGCAACGATGCATCGCCTTCGGAAGGTTGCGTTCCATCATCGCCGGTCGCAATAACGTAGCGCATCGTGGGAACGTCAGCTAATGCCGCGTGTAAAAGCGGCAGCAGGATAGGACTGGTGATAATGGCCTTAGCGGCGGAGTTCTGCGCGATATAATGCACTTCCGGCGCTTTGAGCAATGGCATAACGGGAATGATTATCGCGCCAGCGCGCGAAATGGCCTGGTAAGAGACGATTACTTCGGGGCAGTTCAGCATCATGACGATGACGCGGTCGCCCTTTGCGATACCCAGCGAACGCAGACCAACTGCCAGTTGGGTGGCTTCCCTGGCAATCTCAACATTGGTATATGCGCGTGTTTCTTGCCGTTGCAAATCCTCGTAAATCAAGGCGGTATAGGGATCGAAATGCAGGCAGTTGTAAATAGACAGCTCGTACATGACGCGCAAATCTTCAAGTTCCATGCGGCGCTTATTTTTCGTCATGCATTTACCCCGGTCGTTTGTGTCAGAGGAACCGCAACATCAGCTTCGCCAACGGTGACTTTCTCGCCGCGCTGGTTTTGCGCCCAGCATTCAATGGAGATGGTTGTTTGCTCGCCAGCGACTGTAATATTCTTCACCACACCGAGGCAGGTGAGCGTATCGCCCAGACGCACCATACCGGCGTAACGCACTTTGAGATTGGCAATGAGCGCCTGCGGATCGGAAGTTATCTGTTGCGAAATATACTGTCCAAGAAAGGCCATGCTCAGCATACCATGAGCGATGATACTATCAAGCCCCACGCGGCGCGCGGCCTCTTCATTGAGGTGAATAGGATTGGAGTCACCCGATGCTTCCGCGTAACGATTCAACTGCTCCTGCATAATGGGAGGTTTGACCATCGGGGGAAGCTCTTGACCAACAACAGTATCTAAAATGCTCACGATGCGCCTCCGTATCAGGAATTGAGTCTATCCATATATTTCACATTGCGCCAATAGAGAACGGTTGAGATACAGAAAAGACATCACACCTGGTCAGGATCAATGCCTAGCGCGCGCAATTTCTCAGCTAATGCTTGCGCGCGCCTTGCCTCAGCCTCGCCATAGGTCAGTCTCATCTTGCCAGTGCGATTATAAAGACGCAGAATAGCTCCATCAGGCACCAACCAGTTCTCCAGGCTCGGACTCCATAACGAACCGTCGGGAGCAGGCCGCATCTCCTGCATGGTTTGGCTGTTCTGATCGAGTTGCCAGCCAAACAAACGCCGATTTCGACTGGCGGGCAGCGGGAATTCATGGGGATCATAAGCGAAGTATTCTTGCACCCCCATCCGCGCATACTTCGCGGGTTTTTCCCTCAGATCTTTTTTCCAGGTCTCTTCCGAGGCGATCTCGAAGACCACCTGGGGAGCAGGGCCGCTCTTGCCCACGCGCCAACTGCGCATGGTGGGCTGATAGACAACTCCCTGGATGACCGCCACATCCGGGGCCATGGGATACTCCATCACATCTGCGGTCTGATACATATTGAGGTTGCCGTAAATGGCATAGCGCTGCCCATGAAACAACCATGTCAACACCTCGATGAGATAGTGAACGAGCGCATGGTGGAAGGCCGTTTCCCCCATCAGGTCCTCCTGGGTGGAGTGGGAATCGTAATAGTACTCTACCTCGTCTTCAATGTGCCGGGCCATTGATGTTGTCCTTTCGCGCCTTACCTGTCCAGTCCAGCTCGCCGATTCAAGGTCTGTCCAACCCCACAATTTTCTTCTATGGTAAGTGTACAAGCCTGCTGGGGATATGTCAAACAACCGTAGCGCCGGGGGCGCTTAAAAGACGGGGTGCATGGTGCGCCAGGGACTGGGTGTGCTTTCGATCACTGCCGGTTTCCAGCCCGGTTCGCCATAGAGGATATCAGGATTCCAGGCGGGGCTTTTAGAGTAGTAGCGATAGCGAATATGCCAGGCACGGTCTACTTTTTGCTTTTCGTGAAAGGCGGTTTCCAGGCCGAGCCGGAAGCTCAATAATTGGGCGAAATAGGGTTGCAGGCGGTACTCCAGCGAGTCTGTATCAAGCTCATGCTCGGTAAATGACATTTGCAAGTCGAAGCAGCAGGGGTAATGCATCACTTCGGGGTCACGGTCCTCTTCGTCAGAGTAATGGATGAGGACAAGCATACCCAACAACTCAAACTGGTAATATGGCTCTCCCGAAAAGAAGGTTTGTTTGAACGGGGGCAGTGAGAAGAGATTACGTATCTCTGTGGAGAGTTGTGGCAGAGACTTCTCTGTTTTGATACAGATTTGAAACGACATACAGAACTCCTTCAAGGAAGGGACTCAGGCGCTATCTGGATTTATCTTACGCCGCCATTAAACAGGTGTCAAGCAAATTAAACTCAGGTTTATAGCTGACAAACTTTTGTACCAGGGCATTTGCTTGCGGCTCTTGCGTGTGCCTGCTATACTGGCTATGCGAATGTGAAGTTGATGGGTTTCTCGATCATATATAGCAAGTAGTCAGGAGATATGCAGCCAGGATGGTTGCTCAACGACAACCGGCATCGCCCGCGCCGCCGCCCCGGCAGGCCGATCCAATCATACACGGAAGTCCGATTATCCAGCGCTGGCTCGCCCATTACTGGCAAAAATTGCGCCTGCCGGAACAGGAACTGGCCGTGCTGGCGATCACCCAGGATCGCCAGGAGTACAGGCGCTGGACTGGCAAACGCCTCAATTTGCTTGCGCTCGGCTGTTATTGCTATTTGCCCGCGCCCGTCGCGCTACGCGCCAAAACGCATAAGCACGCTTCCTTGCCCGGCTTCACGGACACCGCGCATAAGCATTCCCCTGCCCATCGCCATCTCATTTTCATTGAGCCAGATATGCAGCCGCAATCCATCGAGGTAACGGTGGCGCACGAACTGATTCACCTGGCGGATCGCGTGCATGGAACGCCGCGCCGCCATCGCCATCACGGCTACGACTCTATCGCAGCCGATGAAGCAGCCGTGACCGGCTATCAACTCGAAGAACTGCGCAAGCTGCTGCATGAGGAAAGCGCGCGCCGCGAACAGCAACGCCGCGAACGCCGCCCCATTCGCTACCTCTACCACTGTCCCAATTGCGGCAAAGAGTATCCGCGCGCCCGGCGCTATTCGCAGGCCGTTTCATGCAGCAAGTGCGATTCGCGCTATAACCCCCAGTTCCGCCTGCTGCTGCGCGACTAGCGGGATGGGGGAAGAACCGATATGTAAGGGACGCCTCTTGTGGGCGTCCGGCCCCTGGAAATCCTATGCAACGGGGTTTGACGTAACATCCTTCATGAGCGCGGCCAGGTCGTCGTAGACGTGATCGGGCTTAATGGTGGAGGCGGCGAGCGCTTCGCGCGAGGTGGTGCCAGAGAGGAGGAGCAGGGTGTGGGTTCCGGCGTTCTTGCCGGCCAGGATGTCTACGCCGAGGCCGTCGCCGACCATGACGGTTTCGCCGGGCTGGCTGCCTAAGAGATGCATGGCCTCGTAGAGCAGGGTGGGTTCGGGCTTGCCTACCACTTCGGGGGAGATGCCACTGGCGGCTTCGACAGCTGCTGCCAGCGAACCGGTGCCGGGAATGAAGCCGCCCTGCACGGGCAAGAGCGGGTCGCGGTTGATGGTGACAAAGGCCGCGCCTGCGCGTACTGCGTTCATAGCGCAGGTTAATTTGGTATAATCGAAGTCACGGTCGAGTCCTACTAGCACAGCATCGGCTTCCTCAGAGTCGATGGGAGCCACCGATAGGCCCTGCGCCTTCACCAGTTCCATGAGGGGTTCTTCCCCAATGATGTAGACGGTGCCTTTGGGGAAACGGCGGGCGATGTTTTGCACTGCCGCCTGTCCAGCCGTGAGCAGGTGGGCGGCATTGGCGGAAATGCCCAGGCGCGTCAACTTTGCCAGCACCTGATCCCCGCTTGCAAAGGAGTTGTTGGTGAGGTAGAGGTATTTCTTCTGGTTGGTATCGAGCCAGGCGACGAACTCTTGCGCGCCCGGCAATAAGGCATTGCCCCGGTAGATCACGCCGTCCAGGTCGATCAAATACGTCGTATAGGGTAGGGGCGACCCTTGCGGTCGCCCTGGCTCTGATGAGGGTAACATGTTCTTTTTGCCTTATTCTCGCTGTAATTGTTCGCGGATGGCGACAATTTCGCGCCGCAGGGTGGGATTGATGTTGACCTCGCGGTCGATCTTTTCAAAGGCGTGCAACACAGTGCTATGGTCGCGCCCGCCGAACATTTGCCCGATTTCCAGCAGGGATGCCTGGGTCTCCTGGCGCATCAGGTACATAGAGATCTGGCGCGGCATCACGATATGCTTATCGCGCTGCTTGCTGCACATATCTTCGAGCGAGAGATGATAGTATTCCGCGACCGCCTCGGCGATTTGTTTGATGTTCAGGCGCGACTCGCGGCTATCATTGCCCAGCGAAGTCATGGCAGCGCGCGCGACATCGATGGTGAGATCGACCTGGTGCAGGTGTTGATAGGCCATCAGACGATTCAGGCAGCCCTCTAGCTCGCGGATGTTGGTTTGCACGCGCCCGGCGATGTAGGTGATGATGTCATCTGGCACGGGATAATGCAGCACATCGGCCTTGACGCGCAGGATTGCCATGCGCGTCTCCAGGTCGGGCGGCTGAATATCGGCGATCAGCCCCCATTCAAAGCGCGAACGCAGTCGCTCTTCCAGGCTGACGATGGCTTTGGGCGGGCGGTCGCTGCATATCACGATCTGCTTACTCATCTCGTACAGGCTGTTGAAGGTGTGGAAAAACTCTTCCTCGGTCGATTCCTTGCCCGCGATAAACTGTATATCGTCCACCAGCAGAATATCAACCGAGCGGTATTTGGCGCGAAACTCTTCGGTGGTGCGATAGCGAATGGCGTTGACGATCTCATTGGTGAACTGTTCCGATGAGACGTATAGCACGGCAAGTCCCGCCTGAATGCCCTGGTGGCCGATGGCGTGCAACAGGTGGGTTTTGCCCAGTCCTACGCCGCCATAGAGGAAGAGCGGATTGTAGGACTCGCCCGGCGCTTCCGCGACGGCCAGAGACGCGGCGTGCGCCAGCCGGTTGCTGTTACCCACAATGAAGGCGTCGAAAGTATAGCGAGGGTTAAGGCGATTTTGCATCAGGATATTGGCGCGTTGCTCGTTATCCCAATCTTCCGTCAACTGGTTAAGCGAAGCGTGTTCGTCGGCCAGGGCGTAGCGACTGCCGTTTTCTTGTTCTGGCGGCAAGGGTGATCTGGGAGCTACGTCATAGTAGGCGTAATCGCTGCCCGGATAACGCGGCGTTGGAATGCGCCCGTTGGTTTCTCTGCCCGGCAGCCCCTCGTCATGATTATTCGTGACCAGTACCGTCACAGGCTGGCCGGTAATTTCCGCCAGGATGTCCTCGATGGGACGCCGCCAGCGCGTATTGATGACATCGCGCGCCAGCGAACTGGGAACCTGCAAGGTGAAATACAACGCCTCCTCCTGTCCACTGAACGAGGGCGCGTCGATATCGTCTGCTCCAAAGTTAGGCGCGTTGGTGAAGTTGGCGGATTGTAGCCACGCTTTGCACACGGCGTCCATCGGAAGTGTTTCCAGACGATCAAGGGTGGTGTCCCAGATGATAGAAGAATTAGCCATATTCACAATATTACTCCCGCTTGTATCGCCCGCTCTACAATCAGCGGAGCCATATCGGCCCCTACATATCCAGGAAAGCTACGCACTCGATCTCAACCTGAGCCTGACGCGGCAATTCCGCTACAGCGATAGTGGAGCGCGCGGGAGCAACCCTGCCAGCCCCTTCAAAATAACTGGCATAGACGGCGTTCATGGCCTGAAAATCGCTCATATGAACGAGAAAAACGGTGGTCTTGACGACGTTAGCAAGCGAAGTATTGGCGCTTTCCAGCACCGCCTGTAAGTTTTGCAGTACGCGATGTGTCTGCGCTGAAATATCGCCCTCGATAAGTGATCCTGTGGCGGGATCAAGCGCGATTTGGCCGGAGCAATAGACGAATTGACCGGTACGCACGGCCTGATTATACGGGCCAATGGCTGCCGGGGCCGAAGTTGTGCTAATTTGATGATGTTCCATACATAATTCCCTGCTCTGAACGGGCGCGATAAATCTGGCCCCTACGATTGTCTATACATTGGCGGATAAAATTGTCCGGGCGCGCCGGGTCCAGGCATTGCATGGTGCGGGGCTACCGACGCGGTTGCTGATTTCCCTTGTTCATTCAATTCCCGCCCGCACTGGCGCAAACCCTGCCGCATCTCGGCGGCTGAAAGAAAACGGTCTTCCGGCTCCTTCTCCAGGACGCGGTTAATGATTTGCTCCAGAGAAGGCGGCACGTTGGCATTGAACTGGCGCAAAGATGGCGGATAGGTCGAGGCATGTTGCATGGCGATAGAAACAGCGGTGGGGCCAACGAAAGGCGGTCGCCCCGTCAGCATTTCAAACATCACGACGCCGAGAGAATAAAGGTCCGAGGAGGCGGTCAGCTTCTCGCCGCGCGCCTGCTCCGGCGAAAGATAGTCAGCCGTACCAAGCACGATGCCACTGTTGGTGAGACCTGCATCCTCGGCCACGCGCACAATGCCAAAGTCGGTCAGTTTGACCAGCAAGCTGCCCGTCGTGGCGGTCGAGCCGTTCGAAGCCAGCATAATGTTCTGGGGCTTGATGTCGCGGTGGATGAAGCCGCGCGCGTGCGCCACTTGCAGGACAGCGCACACCTGTGCCGCGATCTCCAACGTTTCCTGGGACTGTAAATGGCGGCGCTGCGCGATCAACTGTTTCAGAGTGGGGCCGGGGATATACTCCATCACTAAGAAATATTGACCGTACTCCTCGATAAAATCATAAATGGTGACAGCGTTAGGGTGCGCAAGGGCGGCAGCCGCGCGCGCCTCGCGGCGGAAACGCTCTACCGCGCGTAGATCATTCTTATCGAGCGAGCGTAGGACTTTGATAGCTACCAACCGTTCGACGCGATGATCCCACGTCTTGAAGACACTTGCCATACCACCCGTAGCAATGTGTTCGCGTATCTCATAGCGTCCGGCAATCAGAGTGCCTTCAAACTGTGTCAATGTGTTATACCTCAATCAGCCGGGATAATTTTTCTTGTATCTTCGACGAATATCACTATCAATATTAACGCCCAGTATACCATTAATACGGTTTCCTAGTCTATAATGGCGGAGAAGGATAGGTAATATGGAGATTGCTGTTTCCTTGTGCTACACTTCTTGTTAGGAACTTACACATAGAAAAGGAGCCATCTCACATGCCACGTCTCACGGGCGGCCAGGCCGTCGTTGCTGCGCTAAGGGCGCATGGAGTTGATACGATTTTCGGAATACCGGGCGTGCATACGCTGCCTTTGTACGATGCCATGCTGGGCGAGCCGGGGCTGCGTCATGTGCTGGCACGTCACGAGCAGGGCGCGGGCTTCATGGCCGGTGGCTATGCGCGTGTTTCTGGCAAAGAGGGTGTTGTCAGTGTGATTACCGGGCCGGGCGTCACCAATGTTGCAACTCCGGTGGCCGATGCGTATGCTGATGCTGTGCCGCTGCTGGTAATCGCTTCCAGTTTGCCACGCTCCTCGCGCGGGCGCAGGCGCGGCGAGCTGCATGAGGTGAAAAACCAGTTTGGCGTCATGGATGCCCTGGCGGGTTGGACGCGCGCGGTAGAATATGTTGAGGAAATTCCTGATGCTATACGCGATGCCTTTCGCGCCATGCGCGCGGGACGCCCACGCGGCGCGTATATCGAAATACCGCTCGACTTGCTGGCGATGGAGGCCGAAGTGGATGTACTTCAACCCGCGCCCGTTGCGCTTTCCTCGCCTTCCACCAGGGATCTTGCCGCCATCGCGGATTACCTGCGAGGCGCGCAACGCCCGTTGCTCATAGCTGGCAATGGCGTTACGGCGGCGGGAGCCAACATGCAATTGTTGCATTTAGCGGAGCTGTTGGGCGCGCCCGTCATACTGGATGGCAAGAGCCGCGACATGCTGCCAACCGCGCATCCACTGGTGATAACTACCTCTGGCTACCCACTTCTGCCCTCTATGCGCGAAGTCCTTAGCACATCGGATGTGGCGCTGGTAATCGATAGCAGGCTGGGCGCGTACACGCCCGGTCAGAGCAAATTAAATCTACCCGCCACTATGCTACAGATTGATAGCGAACCATCCGAGATTAGCCGTCACTTCCCAGTTACGCTGGGTGTAGTTGCTGATGCCCGTTTCGCATTGGATGCTTTACTAGCCGCGCTACAAGATGCTCCACGAGATCGCGTATCGCGCACGGAGGAAGTGGCGCATGTGAAAGATACGCTTGATACGTATGCGCGACAAAGGTACGGGGAAAACCTGACTTTTCTGGATGCTGTGCGCGAGGCAGTACCGCCAGATGGGGTGATTGTGGCCGACATGACGAAACTGGGCTATGCCAGTTCCGAATATCTCCCGCTGTATGAAGCTCGCACGTACATCCATCCCTCTGAGTTATGCTCGATCGGCTGCGGCCTGCCCCTGGCGCTGGGAGCGAAAGTTGCCGCGCCGCATAAGCCTGTCGTGGCGCTGTGTGGCGATGGCGGCTTCTTGCTCAACGTGGGCGAACTGGCGACGGCTGCACAGGAACAGATTGAGGTGATAACGGTCTTGTTCAACGATGCCACCTACACGGCTGTCAAACAGCAGCAGGCGCGGCGCTTCCAGCGCCGCTATATCGCAACAGACCTGCGCGCGCCCGATTACGTGGCGATGGCACACGCCTTCGGCATCCATAGTACGCGGGTGTCAACACCTGGCGACCTGGGCGAAGCGCTGGCGCAAGCTATACAGCGTGGCGCGGCGTCGCTCATCGAAGTGACATTACCTGCTGTAGAGTGGTAGAAAGCAGAAAGAGTGAATCATAACGACCATGTATTTCTTCTAACAAAAGGTATACCTGCACCGGGTGGCGTCTGGGCCGATTTTGGTTCAGGCGCTGGCGCTTTCACGCTGGCCCTGGCCGATCTGATCGGGCCGCAGGGGCGTATCCATTCTGTTGATAGGGATAGAGGTTCGCTGCGCGAACAGGAGCGAGCCATGCGCGCTCGTTTTCCGGCAAATAGCGTCGAATACATTAACGCTGATTTCACGCACCCACTACAGCTACCGCCGCTCGATGGCATCGTGATGGCAAACTCGCTGCACTTTGTGCGCAAGAAGGAGCCTGTGTTACAACTGGTGCGCGGCTATCTACGGCCCGGCGGTCGCCTGCTGGTAGTGGAGTACAGCACCGATAGCGGCAATATGTGGGTGCCGTATCCCTTTTCATACAAGACATGGGAAACGCTGGCGCGTCAAAACGGTTTTACAGAACCCCAATTATTGGCAACCGTACCCAGTCGCTTTTTCGATGGTATGTATTCCGCGATGAGTGTGCGAGATGACTCATAACGATAATCATGTGGATTGGTCGCCTCCGTCCCGATGATTTTTACCGATCAAACTCGCGAATGTGTGTATCTTCGTCCTGTAGGGACAAGGGGCAGGGTTGGGTGGATGTGGGGGCCTTGTGCTTGTCCTCGTCGGGGTACGATCATTATAACTCACGGAACCCCAACGGAATCGTGTTGCCAGCAGGACAAGCACCAGGCCCCCACCCATCGCCGCGTCCGCCCCTTGTCCCTACAGGACGGAGGCGGCATTCCATTCCCCGCTTCGATTGTCAAAATCCATCAGGACGGTGATACGTCCATTACCTCATTCGGTCGTCAAACATCATTAGCGTAGATTAAGACTCGCGCTGGGCCGCGTCCGCTGCCTGCGCCAACTGCGTCAGGAAAGCGAAGAAGTCCGGCGTCTGGCCTCTGAAAAGACCGTCGTCCGTCAAAGCCTTGACTGCCCCCATGGCAGCTCCCTCCGTCTCGGTCGGACGAATGATCGAAACGGGCGGGAACTTCCTGCTGAGGAAGAAAGTCGGCTCTGGCATAATCAGATTGGTCTGCGTTGACTGGCTGCCAGAGGCATTAAGGTCGGGAAACACCAGCGCGGGGTTGGAGGGATCAGGCCCCGGATTGAAATTGCCGGCCTTGTCCTGCCAGGTCTGGAAGTGCGCTGTCTCGGTGGGTCCAATACTGAGCAGGATGCGCAGCACTTCTGGATCGGTCACTCGCTGAGCCAGCGAAGGGTAGAGGCTGGTGCCACCTTGCTCGATAAAGGCAAAATGGAAGCCCGCCGTGAAGGCGATCGCATTGATATGACCGGTGGGGGTCAAATCATTATCGTCTCTGGGAATCGCCGGAAACTCTCCATTCAGCAAGCTCGGGACGGCTGGCGCGAAGGTATCGCCTAAATCGGGATTCTTCGAGCCACTGCGGTACCGGGTCCAGAAAGTGGTGTCAACCGTGAGTTGCATGAGGTTGGTGAGCCGCTTTTTATGTATCTGCGCGCCGGTAGCCTGGCTGCTCGGTAAATTGCGAAAATGCTCCAGGTTAACGGGTTCCGCGCCCACAGATTCCAGGTATTTATTGATGAATTTGGCGTGACTGAACTCATCATCGGTATTGTCGTGGATATACTGCGGCATGTCCGTATCCAGGATTTTAATAGCGGTGATATAGGCCGGGCTTCCGCTTCCCCCCGGGACTTCGCCTTCGCTGTTGTCCTGGATGCCTCCCAGTTCGTTGTACTGTTGCCACAGGTCGCCTTCGAGGATTTCGGCAGCGGCCAGGAACCTGAGTATGGCTATATCTCCCTTTGTGGGACCGGTACTCGAGGCTCTGGCGAAGGCCGGTATGCCAGCAGCCAGCAGCCCAGCTCCGACGGTACCTGCGCCCCCTACCACAAGACCCTTGCGCATAAACGAGCGGCGGCTCGTAGAAGCTTTTGTTGGTCGCGTATTGTCTACCATAATTTTCTCCTGAAGTAATCAAGTCTATTACAGGACACACCGATTCCGGGGGTGTGTCGTTGAACAGGAATACGCATGTGTAGTGGGGCGCCTCCAATAACACTAGCGTGCCAAAGATCAATACGCAGCAGGTTACACATGTGTTTTCTTCAGGAGAGAAAGGAATAAAGGTGCAAAAGCGAGGCGATAAAAAGAACCCCAATCGATAGGATAAGGGTCTTTGTGGGAGCGGGTTACGGGGCTCGAACCCGTGGTCTCAACTTTGGGAAAGTTGCATGTTACCACTACACCAAACCCGCAGAGTTCAACTGACAGTGACGATTATAGCCGATAGGCTGAGGAAAGTCAAGGTTTCGTTTTCACAAACTTGCACTATGTTCGTATTACCCCTGTATGGTATGATGTGTCATAGCAACGATACAGTTTCTTTGAAATGTATCCTTGCCTCTTGCATCAATGGAGGATAATATGGGTCTATTCTCACGTATAGCAACGCTTTTCCGCATTCGCGCCAATGCCGCGCTCGATAAAGCTGAAGATCCGGGCCAGGTCATGGATTACTCGTATAACGAGCAGGTGAGGCAGTTGCAGCAGCTTCGCCATTCCATCGCCGATGTCGTCACGCAGGAAAAACGCCTGGAAATGCAGCAGACGGAACTCAAAAACAAAATCAACAGGCTTGAGGAGGGCGCGCGGCAAGCGCTACAGGCCAATAACGAAGATCTGGCACGCCAGGCGCTACAACGCCAGCAAATGTTGGTAGGCCAGATCAACGAATACGAACGGCAAATCGCCCAATTGCGATCACAGGAAGAGAAGTTGATCCAGATGGAGCGCACCGTGACAGCACGCGTGGAGGCTTTCCGCACGCAGAAAGAGATGGTCAAGGCCCAGTACAGCGCGGCGCAGGCGCAGGTGAAAATTAACGAGGCAGTTACCGGCATCTCCCAGGAGATGTCCGAGATGAACCTTGCCATGCAGCGCGCGCAAGATAAGGTACTCAATATGCAGGCGCGCGCCACCGCGATGGATACCCTCATCGAACAGGGGGCGCTGAGCGATCAAGGGCTGTTAGGCGCAGGCTCCGGCGATTCGCTGGAGCGCCAGTTAAATAAGGTGGCGTCTGAACAGAATGTCGAAGCGCAGTTGCAGGCCATGAAGCAGCAATTGCAACTCGGCGGCCCTGGTCAGCAACAGCAACTTCCGCCTGGCGCATCCAATTAGTAACCCGTCAAGCCTTATTGGAGGGGTGGGGGAAACCGACATGTAGGGACGCCCCTTGTGGGCGTCCGGGATCAATTCTGGCCTTTCTTTTTCTCCTGGGCCTTCTTTGCCTTATAGAATGACTTTGGCCGGGGATGTCGCTCCGTATCGACATAAGCAGCCGGGGCAGCATCTTCGCGCTGGCTAATCTCGAACTCTTCCTTTTCGCTCAAAAGCTCTTGCAAATCATTGTATATGTTATAGTTGTCGATCACCTCAGGCATACGCAGCATATGGCGTAGCACCTGTACCTGGGCAATATTTGTCTTATCGCCTTTGGCGGGTTCGGCCTTGCGCAGCAGCTTCTCTACCAGGTCCATGCTGTCGTCATGCGCGCCAATCCCCTCGAGACGCTCACGCGCTACCAGCAATTGTTCATAAAGGTTCATTTCGCTCTCTCCTCCTGTGTGGGCTACTTATCCTCGCAACGCTATGGTAACATAGCGCGGCAA
>JBOGTO010000211.1:0-4661 GCA_050695155.1 Ktedonobacteraceae bacterium | reverse complement strand
AGTCGGTGCGCTCGTTTTCAGGAACCAGGGATATTTCTGCAAGATTCTCCGGGCGAATACCCAGGATCAGTTTCTTGTCAGCAGATTCGCGCGTGCGATGCGTGTAAAGCGGCGGCACCACTACCTGGCCGGCGTCACCCATCGTAATCTTCGTCGTGTCACCCTCGGTTACTACTTTGACATCATCAAAGAAGTTCATGGCCGGGGAGCCGATGAAACCCGCCACGAAGAGATTGGTCGGGTGGTCGTACAGCTCCTGCGGTGGGCCGAGTTGCTGGATGAAACCAGCGTTAAGCACAGCGATGCGCGTACCCATTGTCATGGCCTCGGTCTGGTCGTGCGTGACGTAGACGAAAGTGGTCTGCACACGCTGGTGAATCTTGGAGATTTCCGCGCGCGTCTGCACGCGCAACTTGGCATCCAGGTTGGAAAGCGGCTCGTCTAACAAGAAGACTTGCGCCGAACGCACCAGCGCGCGACCCAGCGCGACGCGCTGGCGTTGTCCACCAGAGAGTTCTTTGGGTTTGCGTTTGAGCAGTTTTTCCAGGCCGAGGATGTTCGCCGCGTCCTGTACCCGTTTATTGATTTCCTGTGAGGGTAGGTGACGCAGTTTGAGGCCGAAGGCCATGTTGTCGTAGACCGACATGTGAGGATACAGGGCGTAGTTCTGGAAGACCATTGCGATGTCGCGGTCTTTGGGGTCTACATTGTTGACCACCCGGTCGCCGATGTAAATCTCGCCGGAGGTCACATCTTCGAGGCCCGCGATCATGCGCAGACAGGTACTTTTGCCGCACCCCGAAGGACCGACCAGCACCAGGAACTCTTTGTCCGCGATATCCATATTGATATCGTGAACCACTTCAGTCTTGTTGAAGCTCTTGTAAACGTGTTCGAATTTGACACGCGCCATTAAGGTAACTCCTTTTCGCTCTTGTAACAGGGCGCATATTTCCCTGCTACCCTTAAAAACACTAGAGCTGTCGCTTGGTGCATACATTGCAACTGTGAGAAGTTGGGAGTCAATGCCGCCTCTTGATACCATGTCGCGGATATTTGCCACCAAAGAGTCAAATATTCGACAAACAGGCTCGGTATAAGCATACCATAGAACATCCAGGAAATTCCATGTCTCAGCGATGAAATAGGGGCTTCACGGGGGCTTGTGCGGGGTTTGTCGATGATTCTGGGAGGGACGAGGGCGGCGCAAGCGCCCCCCACCACCCTTCCCAACCTCTCCCGCCCCTACATAATAGCGTGGGAAGATCATCCGTTGTAGGGGCGGGGGTTGGGTGGATGATGCGTGGGGGCGCTTGCGCCGCCCTTGTTTCCCCATTGCATCTTTTATCCTGCTATACTGATCTCGACCCTCCAACTCTGGCCCGCTTCCAGGAGCAGGGGCCACAGTAGTGTGAGAGAGCTTCCCTGGTGATTGCGCTCGAAGCCGGCTTCCGAACCGGTGATAGTGTCAATCGAGAAACGCCACAGTGTGGCCGCTTCGCTCAGCGTAAAGCCAATATCCTGTTGAATCCACTCGTTGCCGATATGCAAAGAGCGCACTTCAGGCACTTCGCCCGTGCTATCAAAATGCCCGTTCTCCAGCGTGTGTCCATCGATGCGATAATACGCTTGCTCGTTTGCGCCGCCGCCCAGCAAATGGAAGTTCCATTCGCAGCCGAAACGAGTTTGCAAGCGCGTCTGCCCCTGATTTTCGATGTGATAGCGCACGACCAGTTTCTCTTCTCCGGTGGGGATAACAAGTGTTTTAGTGAGTTGCACGGGCAGTGGTCCCAACGCGCCTGCCCGCCTCACCATGCCAGCGCGCCGCAGCGACACAGTGAGTCCATCAGCATCTTCCTCGACGCTCACTTCATAGGGTTGTTCGACGAAGTTGCCGTATTCTTCAAATTGCGCCTGCGCGAAATTCGCCAGGCTGGTACCGGCATCGAAGAAATGATCGATCAGGCTGTGACGGCGGTAGCGATCAACCACAAGATAGCGGTCAAGATCAGGCTCTTTGGCTTTGACGGCGTTGTGTGGCGTGACCGGCTCTTGTGTTTGATGATGCGCCGCTTGCTGTTGCGCGGCGCGGCGGCGTTCGCGCTCGAAATCGCGCAAAACCTGGTGATAGCCCTCCTCGCGGCGCGTCATGACGCACAGCAGGTTATGCATACTGCGCCGCATATCCCACTCGAAAAGCGTGCCGCCGCGCCGCGGGTCGATATAGAGATTCTGGCGGCTGCCCTCGATCAACAATTCTTCCTGGCTGTCACGGTCAAAGTCCGTGAACTCGAAACGCTGCCAGGGCGCTGTTCCCATATTGAGCGTGTCGGCGGCGTTTTCCGCCTTGATGAGATGATGGTAGATGGCGGAACGCATATGGCCCGTATAAATGCCACCGAAAAGGCCATGCCAGTAGGTATCGTTGGCCTGCGCCTTCCACAGGTCTACCACGCCAGCCTCTTTGCCCGCGCCAGCCTTGTAGACGGCGTTATGCACGCGCAGCATCTTCTTATGCTGATTATTGACTTCGCTATAACGTACCAGGAAGTTGCGCCAGAAGCCGCCGCGCATAAATTGCAAGATGTCATCGCGGTGTTCGATTTCGAGTTTGCGCAGCAGCTTATCAAAGATATACGATTTTTTGGGGGGCAAGGCCCACTCGGTCATTTCAATATAAGAGGAAGTGGGAATGTAGATGCGTCCCAGCGCCGGGTAGCGACGCGCATACTCGCCGAGCGGGATGGTGTGCAGCCAGTCGCTATTCATCTCCAGCAGCGTGAATAGCTCCTCGACCCAGCCAGCTTTGTTGCCCGATCCCCAGCAGTACTCCTGTGTATCGGGCCAACTGCCGAATTTCTCGCCATCATCGCCCATCACCACGATACGCCCGCCATCGGGCGTTGCCAGTGCGCGCAAAATTTCGATGGTCTCCGAGGCTGGTTTCCAGGGAATAGAGTAGCGCAACGATTTGCTGGTAGCGAACACTTTCAATACGCTGCTCTGATCTTCTGTGGCGTAGTAGCCGTACAGGTCGCTATCATCCAATCCCGCGCTCCTGAAATGGGCATCATCCAGGATAGTCCATTCGATACCTGCTTCGCGCAATATATGTGGCAGCCCCGGCTCCCAGACACGCTCCGCTATCCACATGCCGCTTGCCTGCATACCAAAATCACGCGCGATGCGCTCCGTAAGGCGGCGTATCTGCGCCAGCTTATCGCTATCAGGAATAGCGGGCAGGACAGGCTCGTAATACCCGCCGCTGACCATCTCAACTTGCTGGCGGAACGCCAGCGCCGCGATACGCTTTACAAAGGCTGGCTGCGCTTCCTCCATCCAATCGAGCAGCGAACCGGTGTAATGCAGCGCCAGGCGCACCGTGGGATGACGTTCTAGAGCCTCTATCATAGGAAGATACGCTTCTTCGTAGACCTGTTGAAATACCCAGGGAAAGTTGCCGACCGGCTGGTGATTATGCAGCACCAGCCCAAGATGGATACTGCCCCGTTGTGTTGTTGTCATTGTTCTCACCTGAAAATAAGATTTATTCGCATTCACTATAGACTACGGGTTAAACGCGGTCAAGCTTATCGACACCTCCGAATATGTTATACTCGACAATAATGGGTGTGTATTCTTTCCTCGTACAGTGGAACTCTGTACTCTTCTTCGCTTCTGATTCTGCCAAAGGAGGCAAAAGTATGCTCAGGAACCGGCATACCTACCGTCGTATCCTTGTACCTCTGGCGTTCGTAGCATTGTTGCTTGTAATTGCGATCCCCTCTGCATTCGCCACTTCGTATAGCCATCGTTTTACGCTGGTTGGTCCCAAAGCGCGTTACCTGGCTCTGGGTAACTCGTTGGCCTTCGGCTTTCAGCCCAATCTCAATTTCAGTCATGGGTACGCGGATGATTTTATGAGCAACCTCTCCCAGCATGGCGTCAAGCGCCTGGCGAACATGGGATGTCCGGGTGAGACGAGCAGCACGTTCATCAACGGCGGTTGCCCCTACCCCTTCTTGCGCAAATTCCCGTATATTGGTCCGCAGCTTGCCGCCGCCGTCGCCTACTTGAAGATTTACAGAGGCCAGGTCAGCCCCGTCACGCTCGATATAGGCGCGAACGACTTGCTGCCCGATTTTAACGCGAGCAATTGCGCCATCGCTTCTAGCTTCCCCAGCGACCTGGCAACGGTTGATGCCAACGTGCATACCATCCTCACCCAGTTGCAGGCCGCCATGCTGGTCAACGGCCGCATGAGCGGAGATATCGTGATGATGAATTATTACGATCCTTACCAGAATATCTGCCCCAACACCGTGCCGGACATCCAGTTGCTGAACCAGCACCTCGCCGCCGACGTGCAGGGCTTCGGCACCATCGTTGATGTCTTCAGCGCCTTTGGTGGCGCGGGCGTACCCAACAACAACATCTGCAACTATACCTGGATGTGCAGCATTTTCAAAGACATCCACGCCACCACTCAAGGCTACAGCGTCATCGCCAACGCTTTTGAGAACGGTACGGGGTATTAGTAGAAAGATGAAGGCTAAGCGATACAGGTTAAGGGCGAGGGCGACCGCAAGGGTCCCCACCCCGCTCCACGTCCACCCCCGCCCTTACAATGAACGCGCTTGAGAAGACGACCTGTAGTAGTC
>JBOGTO010000210.1:0-5675 GCA_050695155.1 Ktedonobacteraceae bacterium | reverse complement strand
CATCAAGCGAGCGACGATGAACGCGCAGGTTCGTGTTGTCTGCGTCTGGTGGGAAGGCTCGTCCTCCTTCTCCCGCGGTGAACTCCGTTTTGCCTGCACCCTTGACAAACAACACAGTATCTACAGAGAACGGGTGGGCGCAAGCGTCCCCGGTGCGTCATTCCCTTTTCGGTCGTCAAAATTCATCAGGATAAACTCTGATGTAAAATCAGGGCAAATACCTGTTGCCAATCATCCTTATGGCTTGTACAATCTTAGCTGGATTAAAAAGCGGGTTTAGCATTGATGTCTGGCACTGTTTCGCCGGATGGCGCGTAATGTGGCTTAGTGTGTAAGCATGTTAGCGGCGACAGTCAAGGGGGTCTATTATGTCGGATTTGCTGGCTGCGCGGGCGCAAATGGGTACATCGCTCGCCTTTCATATAATTTTTGCTGCGTTAGGCGTGGGCTTGCCCTTATTGATGTGCATCTCGGAAGGGTTGGCGCTGCGTACAAAGGACCCGGAATGGATGGCGCTCACACGGCGCTGGGCGCGGGCGTCGGCTATCCTCTTCGCTATTGGAGCGGTATCGGGTACCATCCTCTCGTTTGAACTGGGCCTGCTCTGGCCCACCTGGATCAAGTTCGCGGGCGCTGTCGTCGGCCCCGCGTTCGCTTTTGAGGGCTTCGCATTTTTCCTGGAGGCGATCTTTCTGGGCCTGTACTTGTATGGCTGGGACAGGCTCACGCCGCGCGCGCACTGGCTTTGCTCGTTCCCGATCTGGATCAGCGGGTTGTTGTCTGCCTGGTTTATCGTTAGTACGAACTCGTGGATGAACACGCCTGCCGGTTTTGTGATCAAAAATGGGCTGGTAACTAATATTGATCCTATCCAGGCTATGTTCAATCCTAGCACGCCGTATGAGACGATCCACATGATCCTGGCATGTTATGTGGCGACGGGCTTTGGTGTGGCCGCCGTCTATGGCTGGTCGATGTTGCGCGGCAAGCGTGACGGGTATCGCCGCAAAGGATTGATGCTGGCTCTCGCCATCGGCGCGATTGCCATTCCGTTGCAAATCGTCAGTGGCGATGCCAACGCGCGCTTTCTGAATGACTCACAGCCTGCCAAGCTGGCCGCCATGGAGGGTCTGTTTCAAACGACGAAGGGCGCGCCGCTCCAAATTGGCGGGCTGGCCGATCCTGCTACGGGCAAAGTCTATTACGCGCTTGAGATTCCGCGTGGCTTGAGTTGGCTGGCAACATTCGACCCCAACGCCACTATTCGAGGATTGAATTCTTTTCCGGTCAATGACCGTCCCGATCCTTTGCCGGTGCATACCTCGTTTGATGGCATGGTCGCCAGTGGCTTCTTCGCGCTCTTTATCGGGTGGCTTTTCTGGCTGCTCTACTTCCTGCGCAAGCGCAAATTGCCGCAAAATCGCCTGCTGCTAATATGCATTGTCATTGCCGGGCCATTGTCGTTCCTGGCGATTGAACTTGGCTGGATGGTGACCGAGTTGGGGCGGCAGCCCTGGGTCATTTATGGCTACCTGCGCACCGCCGATGCCGTTACGACGGCTCCCTGGCTGAATATCAGCTTCCTGGTCTTCTCAGGCATCTATGTGATCCTGGCGATTGCTTTGATCTTCTTCCTGCTGCGCCTGGCGCGTACTCCATTGCCGAAAATGGAATGGGCGGAACTGGCGGCTGGTCAGGCACGTAGCGGCCAGCAGCAAGCGCCTGTATAGGAGGGAGGTATACTATGACATTAGCATATGTGATGCTGGCGATTCTGTGGCTGGCGCTGATCGCCTACGCGGTACTTGGCGGCGCGGACTTTGGCGCGGGCTTCTGGGATTTGCTCTATATAGGCAATAAAGATGTCAGCAAACGCAGGCACGAATTCATCAATCACGCTCTGGGACCGGTGTGGGAGGCCAATCATGTGTGGCTGATCTTCCTCATAGTGGGCCTGTTTACCGCGTTTCCCAGCGTGTTTTCAACGCTCTCGATTGTGCTTTTCCTGCCCTTTACGCTGGCTCTGATTGGCATTGTGCTGCGCGGCGCGGCCTTTATCTTCCGCGTGTACGGCACAAGGAACGATAAATACGGAGCTATTATATGGGGAGGCGTATTCAGTTTTGCCAGCATCATTACGCCGTTTATCCTGGGCGCGTCGGCGGCTGCGGTGGCGAGCGGACGTATCCGTATTACGTCTAACATCCAGGCTGATATGACCGGCTCAACATGGCTTACGCCTTTCGCTATTGTCGTCGGCCTGATGGCAGTCGCCTTATGTGCGGTACTCTCTTCTGTCTATCTCTCGGTTGAGGCGGAACAGGCGCAAGATAAAGAGTTGGAGGATGCTTTCCGGCTACGCGCGATCATAGCGGGTGCCGTTACCGCCGTGCTTGGCGCATTAGGGCTGTATCTCTCAACGTCAGAGGACCCACTGCTCTGGCAGGGATTGCTGGGACACGCTATTCCGGTGGTGATTGCCACTATGATAGTAGGACTGGCAACGGCAGTCGCGCTTTTTACCCGCCACTATCGTATTGCGCGCTTGCTGGTGATTATTGAGACGGCGGGTTTGCTCGGCTCGTGGGGCATCTCCCAGTTACCCTACCTGATCCCGCCTGATGTGACAGTGGAGAGCGCGGCTAACTCTCCAGAAGTATTGGAGGTGCTACTGATTGGCACTATCATAGGCATGGCTTTGCTGCTGCCATCGCTGTATTATCTCTTCTCGGTGTTCAAGCTGCCGTATCCCGCGCCTGGTAAGGAGAAGGAAGCCAATAACCCAACTGTGAAATCGGTGTAACATCTGAAAAGAATGTTATAATCGTTATAGAATTGCTGAGCAGGAGAATAGGCCCGTGGCACAGAAAGAACAGACCACCCTGGAAGAAGGGCAGGCACAAAACCATCCTGCCGCTCCTATTCCAGCCACCAGTAAGAAAGTAACCGATCACCTGGCGAATCAACGTACCTTTCTGGCCTGGATGCGTACTGGGCTTGCCACGATTACCTTTGGGTTCGTAGTGGAACGCTTCGGGTTGCTATTGCGCGAGCTTGGTTTGAAGAGCGCTTCGCCAGCAAGTACCACGACCATCCATTACTCGGCCATTATTGGCGTTGCGCTGGTGCTGCTCGGCGTCATCACCATGATTATAGCGCTGGTCTCGTTCCTGCAAATTCGCCGCTCTATCGACCAGGAAAACTTTCGCCCCCACGCGACTTTCGAAATCGTGCTAACCGTACTGGCAAGCTTGATTGGCTTGCTACTGGCGATCTATCTTGCGCTCACCGCGTAACGCCTATCCTGCTGCCAGTGCCTGTTAAAGCTTGTTAGCGGCCTTGTTGAGAATGTACATCACATTCCCGTCATAGTTGGTAACTTCGTTGGCGGAAAACTGCTTGCCGTTATCGAGTTGATACGCGGCAATGCGCAATGCAACGGGCGGGTCGGTTGCTAGCAAGATGCCGCTCACTTTGCCCAGCACATCGCCATCTTCGTTCTTGACGACGCTGGAGAGCAGCGAACTGCTGGTGGGCAGTTCCAGTAAATGCCCGCTATTGGCTTCTGCGATCAGCATCGAGTCACTGGCAATCGTAATAGCGGCGCGCTCGATAGTGCTAATGGCGCTCGCCGAAAGTATGCGATGACCCAATCCGAATATACTCGACTTGACACGCAGCGCGTAAATGCTGTTGATTTCCAGTTTGTAGTAAAAGTCGTCCACGATGCCAACGCTTCTCCCCTCGCGGGTGATAACCACCGGCAGACCGCGCAATTCAGACCATTTTCTTATAGCCATAAAAAGTACTCCTAAAAATATTGAATGCAGGTTTCATTTACCGTAGGGGCGGGGGTGGATGATGCGGGTGGCGGGGGCCTTTAGGGCCGCCCGCGTATCCGTTCTAATTGTTTAATCTGGGAATATTGATCGTACCTCCATCAACGGGCGACCCTAAAGGCCCCCACCACCCCGCATCATCCACCCCCGCCCCTACGGACATTATTCCAGGCTCGGCCAATTATCGTGTGCGAGCCAGTTGTTGTTTGGGCGGGATGTGTACCGGGCGGCCCTCTACTGCCAGCATCGCTTCGCGCAGGCCCTCGCTCAGAGTTGGATGCGGGTGAATGGTTTCGATGATCTCGTCGGCGGTCAGTTCGCCGCGCATGGCGACCGAGTATTCGCTGATGAGGTTGGTGGCGTCGGGTCCGATGATGTGCGCGCCCAGGATTTCATCATATTTGCCAATGATAACTTTGGTGAAACCCTCGGTCTCGCCAATCGCCACCGCTTTTCCGATGGCCGCCCAGGGGAAACGATCGACGCGCGCGTCGGGATATTTTTCTTTCGCCTGCTGCTCTGTGAGGCCGATATAGGCTACTTCCGGGAAGGTATAGATGGGATTGGGGACGACTGTGTAATCCATTTTTGCCGCGTGGCCCATCGCGTTGCTACTGGCGACTTCACCCTCCATCGAGGCAACGTGGGCGAGCCCCGCGCCGTGAACCAGGTCGCCGATGGCGTAGATGCCGGGCAGGTTGGTTTCCATCTTCTCGTTGACGCGCACTATTCCGCGCTCGTTGTCCAGTCCCTGCTCCATCAAGCGGTCGAGACCACTTGTATTGGCGCGGCGACTCACGGCCATCAGCACGTATTCGGCATTGTAGCTTTCTGAGCCTTTTTCGGTGCTGGCAACCACTTTTTTCAGGTTCCCCTCATCGGCCAATGACTCCACTTTAGCTCCGGTAACGATGGTGATGCCGCGTTTCGTCAGGATGCGCACCAGCAGGCGGCGCACCTCTTCGTCCAGTGGCGCGAGTACGTTGGGCAGCATTTCAAGCACGGTGACTTTGGAACCCAAGGCATCGAACATGCAGGCCAGTTCCATGCCGATTACGCCGCCGCCTACACAGATAATGCTTTCGGGCAATTTGGGCAAATTCCAGCAGGTGTCGCTATTGATGACATTGCGGCCATCGATGCCGGGGAAAGACGGCATGAGCGGTACCGAGCCGGTAGCAAGAATGATGTTATCCGCGCTAAATTGTTTGGTGGAACCGTCGCTGGCAGTGACGGTGACGGTGCGTGAAGCATCAATCGTTCCCAGCCCGTCGAACACATCAACATTGTTGCCCTTCATGAGCGTGCCAACGCCGTTGACCATGCGTTTGACTACCTTGTCTTTGAAAACCACCGCTTTCGCCATATCGAAGGTAGGGAGTTTCTCCAGGTTAATGCCGAGGTCGCCCAGCGAATCCATGCTGTGCATCACTTCCGCGATATGTAGCATAGCCTTCGAAGGGATGCATCCCACATTGAGACAGGTGCCACCGAGGTACTGTTTCTCGACGATTGCCACCTTCGCGCCAAGTTGCGCCGCGCGAATAGCCGCGACGTAGCCGCCGGGGCCAGCGCCAATTACCGCAACATCATACTGTGTGCTTGCCATAAAATCATCTCCTGCGCATTGTAGAATATATGAGCGGCCTTACCTGTAATCATGCGCAAGTTGGCCGCCAGCTTGAAGTGTTTGCGTTTATGCCTTTTAATTGTAGCACAATCCCCCATTTCTCTGTGTCTTTACTCGCGCCATCTCTCAAGAGGTGCAGCAGCGTTCTCGAAAATAAGATCGTCCATCCGCCTGTCATCCTGAGCGCAGCGAAGGATCTCTGGCCG
>JBOGTO010000209.1:0-14230 GCA_050695155.1 Ktedonobacteraceae bacterium | reverse complement strand
CGGTATTGCTGTTGCATGGCCTGGCCTCTGCCACCCATATCTGGAACCTGGTCGCGCCTCTGTTGGTCGGAGACGGCTATAATGTGACCGCGCTAGATCAGCGTGGACATGGCGAAAGCGATAAACCCACCGGTGGCTACGATTACGAGACCATTATCGCCGATGACACGGACGCAATCGAGGAGTTAAAGATTGAAAAGCCCGTACTGGTCGGGCATTCGTGGGGCGCATCGGTCGCGCTGCAATATGCCGCCACCTATCCAGAGCGTGTAACCGCGCTGGTGCTGGTGGATGGCGCGACCAACCAGCTTTCGCAGCGCCCCGGCTGGACGCGCGAACAGGCCCTTGTAGACCTCGCGCCGCCTCGTTTCGCTGGAACACCGCGTGAAACCTTCCTCTCCTTTTTCAAAAGCGGCCCGCTTGGCAAGCAGTGGTCGCCCGAATTGGAGGAGAGCGTGCTGCATATTGTGCAATTGCGCGATGATGACACGGTCGCGCCGCGCTTGGACTTTGAGAACCATCTACAAATTATCGCAGCTATGTGGGACCAGCCCACCGTTGAATTGTATTCCCGCGTGCGTTGTCCGATAAAACTGATTGCCGCGCAGCAACCACCTACCAGCGCAGAGCAACAAACCTTTTTTGCGCGGCGCAATGCAGGGATCGCGCGTATTCAATCCATCGTGCCGTCTGTTCAGGTTGTGCGTATGCCCGATACCATCCACGACATCCCTTTGCAACGCCCACATGAACTTGCAGAGGAGATCATCATGGTAAATGAGAAGAGAGGATCTTCTCGCTTAAAGAGGGGAAAATGATGGATCAACACATCCTTGACGACCAGATGACCTACTATCGAAAGATGGCTCAGGAATACGACGAAACGACGGGCCAAACCGAAGATCTGCAACGTGCCTTTGCGCGAGCCAGAGAGCTCTTGCAGCAACATGCGCCAGTTGAGCAGATACTAGAACTGGCATGCGGAACGGGTACCTGGACACATGCTCTGCTCCCACTTGGTCGTGAACTGGCCGCGATTGACGCTTCCCCAGAGATGCTCTCCCTTGCTCGGCAGAAGGTGGGCGACGCGGTCGTCCAGTTCCAGCAAGCCGACCTCTTCCAGTGGCAGCCGAGGCAGCAGTACGACCTGGTCTTTTTCGCCAATTGGTTGTCCCATGTGCCTCCGCAACGGCTCGATGCCTTTCTTGGCACCGTCGCTCGCGCAGTCCGTCCCGGTGGCTCCCTTGCGATAGTGGACCAGTATGCTCCCATGCCAGGGGATCGAGAGATCATCGTGCGAGATGCGGAAGAGGGAGCCATTTATGCTAAACGCTCCTTACTCAACGGTCAAACGTTTCTCATTGTGAAAGTCTTCTACGACCTGCAGATCATAGAGAGCCTGTTGGATGCGCTGGACTTTACGGTAACGGTCCATAAGCTGGACGACATCTTCTTTTTGCTCCAGGCCCGGCGCAAAGCGTCATGAGAAAGGAGATGAATAGCGCCTCTCCTGTTGCCAGAATGCTGAAATACTCGATGAGAGTCGAACCACCGGACGCCGCTTCGGCATGGACCGCGCGCGCATCCATGAGCGTGAAAGCAGCGCCCGCTGCGGCAACCGTTCCGGCAGCGACCGCCGCCGTTCCCAGCAGTCGCCGGCGCGCTAGAGGAGCAGAGAACGAAGCCAGCAGACCAGTGGTTGCGGCGAGTCTCTCGCCCGGAATCTCTTCCGAGGTCTTAATTTCTGGAGTGTCCATAGTGTTCCCTTGAATCCTTTCGGTTTGTGGAGAAAAATAATCGGTTAAAACCCCCGTCAGTACTATAGAAGAAGTTCATGTCTTTGTGCAAGGGCAGAAGGCTAGAATCAGGTTAATTTCTAGTTGTATTTCCGTGCCAGGAGTTGAGAAATAGTTATTGCGGAACTTATCAGGAAAATTATACGGTCTAAGATGATATACTTGCTTTAGTCAGCCATATATTTCGACAGCAATGACCGAGGAGAGTTCCCTATGCCGCACCTCACGCTTGACCAATCTCTGGTAAATGAAGCCCGTTCACTGGCAGATCATATCGTCGCGCCTATCATCGACTATATCGAGGGGCATACTACCGTCGCCATAGAGCGTGCTACCCTGCGTTTGCTGGGCGTCGATGGCGTCGATGATGCGGACGTTCCTCTGCCCAACCGCGTCGTTGAGAGCGCGAAGCCACTCCTGTCCGGCGGCATCCTGCGTCCATTCGTGGCCGCCATGCTGAGCCAGCAACTCAACGCGCAGGCAGTCGCCGAAGCCATTGGGCGCGGCGAACTTACACTTCATGAAGTGCAGAGCGGCGATGATGCGCTTGAAAAAATCGACGCGGAGATACGACGCCAGGCGCGACTGGGCGTGGAACGTATTCGCGCTCGCCGGACTGAGCGTTCCGCGATGGTGGACGAACTGGGCAACCCGCCCACGCCCTGGCTATATGTGATCGTGGCTACCGGCAATATTTATGAGGATATTGTGCAGGCCCAGGCAGCCGCGCGCCAGGGAGCCGACGTAATCGCCGTCATTCGCTCAACCGCGCAGAGCCTGCTCGACTACGTACCCTATGGCCCCACTACCGAGGGTTTCGGCGGCACCTACGCAACGCAGGCCAATTTCAAATTGATGCGTGCCGCGCTCGATGAAACCAGCCGCGCAAGTGGCCGCTATGCGCGCCTGACCAACTATTGTTCCGGCCTGTGTATGCCCGAAATAGCCGCTATGGGCGCGTTGGAACGCCTTGATATGATGCTCAACGACGCGCTCTACGGCATTATCTTCCGCGACATCAACATGCGCCGCACGTTGATCGACCAGCTTTTCTCGCGCCGCATCAACGCCGCCGCCGGTATCATCATCAACACTGGCGAGGACAACTATCTCACTACCGACGACGCGCTCGAAGCCGGGCATACCGTCGTCGCTTCGCAGTTCATCAATGAGCGTTTCGCGCAAATCGCCGGTATTCCACCGCAGCAAATGGGTCTCGGCCACGCCTTTGAAATCGATCCATCCACGCCCAATCACCTGTTGCACGAAATCGCCTCGGCCCAGCTTATCCGCGACCTCTTCCCAGGTTATCCCATCAAGTACATGCCTCCTACAAAGCACATGACGGGCGATATTTTTCATGGGCATATGCTCGACAGTTTCTTCAATCTGGTAGGCGTGTTGACGGGTCAGGGCATTCAATTGCTCGGAATGCCCACCGAGGCCATCCATACGCCGCTTTTGCAGGATCGTTTCCTGTCTATCCGTAGCGCCCGCTATGTGTTCAACGCCACGCGCGACCTGGGCGAACAGTTCGATTGGCGCGAAGACAGCCTGGTGGCGCGCCGGGCCAATCAAATTTTGCGCGATGCGGTGGAATTGCTGCGACAAATCGATGATCTCGGACTCTTCAAAGGGTTAGAAGCGGGCTTGTTTGCCAACATCAAACGCTCCCCAGAAGGCGGACGTGGATTAGAAGGGGTGATCGAGCGCGATGCAACATATCTCAACCCGTTTTATGAGGCCTTGCTATTGGAACGGTAAGCTCCTCACCCTCTCTGGCGCAACTTTTCAATTACCTTGATATCAGGCCACTGGCGAAGCGTTCAACCACCTCGTAGAGTACCCGTACTCCCCATTGCAGTGAACGCACGCTGATCCGCTCGTCGTGGCTATGCACGCTCCTTTTTACCTTTCTATTAAAAGTAATTGAAAAAAGAGGCAATGTCAACCCGACCTGCTCACTATGCGCGGGCCAAACTCACTCACATAGCGCTGAAAGCTGGTCAAGGCTTCAATGCATGACCAGCTTGCCCTCGTGAACTCCTCGCGCCTTTTCTCCACAGCCACGATGGCTTTTTCAGGCCGACCCGCCGCCAATTCGTCGAGTACCGACTGGATGACGTTGAAGGGGTAGCCAGCCTCTCTGAGCAAGACCACGACGCGCAGGCGGCGCATCTGGTGTTCGTCGTAGAGACGGTAACGGCTGGATTGCTCACGAACAGGGTGTAACAAGCCCTGCTGTTCCCAGAAATGCAAAGCGGAGACACGCACGCCTACTTGTTTGGCGGCCTCTCCTACTCGGAATCGTTGAAGATGGGAGGAGCTTTGCAGAGGAGCGGATTGCGCGGCCAATGTCCGCAGGGCGGAGAGCGTCTGTTCAACCTGGAAACGTTTGCGAGCAAGCTCGGCGTGACGCTCGTCGATCGTCGCAAGCGCAGCGGAAAGATCACCTCGATGCTGCTTAACCCTCCAGTTGGGCATTGGTGTTGTACAGTAGAGATGTGATCCAGAAAAAAATCTGGAAAGCTCTTGATTAACACGTATGTTTACATCTGAATGGGAGTGCTGCCTCAACATGGCGCAACAGATGACATCCTGTTGCCGATTGCCGACCTGCGAGGGAGCCATGAAACCAATGATGGAGGGAACTCACATGCCTGAAGCAATATTACATGACGGAAGTACCATCGAGATCGAGGTCGATGGAGAAGGTCCTACCCTGCTGCTGCCAGTCAATCCACAACCGGTAATCGGGCCGCAGGCCGAAGTCATGCGACAGTGGGTGCCGATCCAGCGCTAGGTCACTCGCTGATAAAGGGGCTTAGCGACGCCTTTCGCGTGGTTACCTTCGACTATGAAGGACAGTGTCTGCGTCTCCCGAAGCCGGATACGCTGACTCCGGCCAACGTCGCAAGCGATCTGCTCGCGGTGGCCGATGCGGTGGGGGCAGACCGGTTCGCCTACTATGGCTACTCCTGGTTGGCGCTGATCGGGCTACAGCTCGCCATGCGGACCGACCGCCTGTCGGCGCTCATCATGGGCGGCTTTCCACCGCTGGGTGGGCCATATGCGGCGATGCTCCGCGTCACCCTGGCAACCCATGAGATGGCGGTCGAGGCGGCGGCTAAAACAGATGAAAGGGCCGCCGATCAACAGCCCGCCGTCGAGGCCGGAGATTGGTCCAACGTGCAAGTCACCATGTCGCCGGACCAGACGCAGCAGTTCGTCACCTTGTACCAGGCATTGCAAGGGTTCGACGACCGCGCGGCCCAGGCGCGCATCACCTGCCCGCGCCTCTGCTTTGCAGGGTCGGCGGACGAAATCCAGTATGGTCCAAAGTGGGGTGATGTGTTGGTCAGCATCGCGGGACCGATCATAGCCGAGCGCGCCGGGCTGAAAAGCCTCGGCTGGGAGGTGCGAGTACTCGATGGACTGGATCACCTACAGGCCATGCAGGCGAAGCAGGTGGTGCCGATCTTGCGTTCGTGGCTGGCGTCTCAGCTTCGACCATAACCTGTTTCCGTGCAAGAATCCGCCGCCGGGTGAAGCCCGGATTCTTGCACGGTTCCCCTTGGAGGACGAATGAGCAGTTGATGAGAAGCGGGCATTTTACAGACTCCCCGCCAGCGCTAGAGTTGGGAACACATGCCGGTACAGGTGGTAATTGATGTAGAAATCGCGCGGGAAGCCCGTACCCGTGTATTCCCGCTCTTCCCATGTGCCATCTACCTGAGTCGCGCGAAGATACGTCAAACCACGCAGACAGGCATCATGCTGGCCCAGACCAGCCAGTTGTAGGGCTAAGACGGCCCAGGCCGTTTGCGATGGCGTACTCTGCCCGACGCCCGCAAACGAACTGTCTTCGTAGGAGTAGCAGGATTCGCCCCAGCCACCGTCAGCATTCGGATGCTCAAGCAGCCAGGAAGCACCCTTATCAATCATGTCCTGCACGGCGTACCCGGCATCGCGCAGCGCGGCCAGCGCTGAGATAACACACCACGTTCCGTAGATGTAATTGACACCCCAGCGACCGAACCAGGAACCATCTGGCCTCTGCGTATGCCGCAGGTACTTGAGCGCCGCCCGTATGATCCGCTCCTTATCTGGAGCCTCTACATGCGCCAGCATTTCCAGTACATGGGCCGTAACGTCTTCGGTGGGTGGGTCCAGCAGCGCCCCAAAGTCGGCGAATGGCAACCGGTAGACGATCTCTCGCGTATTGTCCTTATCGAATGCCCCCCATGCTCCATTACGCGACCGTGTGACCAGCACCCAGCGTACAGCGCGATCCACTGCATCCCGCACGGCTGTCTCTGCCCCGGCTTCGCGCAAAGCCAGCACGACGACCGCCGTGTCGTCGATGTCCGGGTAGATGTCGTTCTCGAATTCAAACGCCCAGCCGCCACATGGCACAGCGCCGCAACGCACCTGCCAATCGCCGCCTGTGGAGATCTGCTCTTGCAGCAACCATTGCACCGCGCGTTGTATGCCGGGGTGGTCGCGCTCCACCCCGGCGCGGCGCAGGGCCAGGAGTACCCAGGCAGTATCCCAGACCGGGGACATACAGGCTTGAAAGCGCCATCCGCTCTCGTCTTCCAGCGCGAAGCCCTCCTGTCCCTCGATGCCCTTGCGCATGACCGGATGATCGATGTCCATGCCTTCCAGGTGCAGAGCGATCAGCGAGTACACCCAGGGCGGTTGGATACCGCCCCAACTCCCATCTGCCTCCTGCCGTTCCACAATCCAATCGACCACGCGACGCCGCGCGCGTGACCGGCCAGGATGCCACGGAAACGCCTCGTACAGCTTGAGGAGCTTATCGGCCCACCAGAAGATTCCCGACCCTGGTACTCGTTTGAGCAAACCCTCGGTTCCCGGCACAACCAGCTCCAGTACGCTGCACCCCAGCGATCTTACCGGATGCCGGGAGATTACGATCAGCAGCGGGGCGATGGTACCACGCGCCCAGCAGGCGAAGTCATAGAGGTTGAACGGTATCCTGGGCGACAGGTAGATCAACTCCGGCGGCATAGTGGGGACGCCGGACCATGGGTACTGGCCGAATAACGCCAGCCAGATTTTGGTAAAGGCCCTGGCCTGCGCTACTCCCCCTTGTTGGTGAATAATCGTGAGCGCTCGCCGCATTACATCGCTGCCGGGATCAACTCCGAGTACCTTGAGCGCGACATAGGCTTCGATCGTGGTACTCAGGTCTGCGGGACCGCCGAAATAAAGCGCCCATGAGCCATCGTCTCGCTGATTGTTCAGGATGTGCCGAATAGCGCCTTCCCTGATCCGCTCCAGGCTAAGTTGCAGGAAACGCAACAGCAGGACGTGTTCCGCCGTCATGGTCACATTCGTTTCTAGCTCGCCGCACCACCAGCCCTCGACATCCTGATGTTCCAGCAGCCATTGCACTGCTCGCTCTAGCGTTTCCTTCAAGAGGGGTTCTTCCCCCTTGCTCAGCTTAGTATTATCCATGAATCGGCCTTTCAGGAGAGAAGGAGCATAACGAATAACTCCTGTTCAGTTTGCTTTCCTTTATTAGGATATGCTAATATTGGGATATGCTAAGGTATATGCAAGCCTTTCCTCACTTTAATTATAGCAAGAACTGGCATCTTTTGTTATTCTTTCGGAACTCGTAGGGAAACGAAAATCCCTGTAATGTTATGTAAACTACACAGGGGATAGCATACAATACCATCCTGCATAAACGATGAGTTGTGCAGAGCAGGAGAGTAAGCTATGGCAATCACACTGCGCCAGAATCTACAGGTCGCAACGTACATCGTCCGGCAGCGGCTGAGGGGCCGCGAGAAGTTTCCGCTTGTGTTGCAGTTGGAGCCGCTTTATCAGTGCAACCTTGCCTGCGCGGGCTGCGGCAAGATACAGCATACCCAGGATATTCTGGCGCGGCGACTTTCCGTTCAGCAGTGTATCGACGCGGTTGAGGAGTGCGGCGCGCCAATCGTCTCCATCGCTGGTGGCGAACCGCTCATCCACCGCGAAATCGCTCAGATTGTGGCGGCCTTGATCGAACGCAAGCGCTTCATCTATCTCTGCACCAACGCCATTCTGATGGGCAAGAAGCTCGATCAGTTCAAGCCGTCCCCCTACTTCTCGTGGTCGGTCCACATCGATGGCTTGAGAGAACGTCACGATCAATCGGTCGCCCGCCAGGGTGTATTCGATAAGGCCATCGAGGCCATTAAGGAGGCCCAGAAACGTAAGTTCCGGGTCACCACGAACACCACATTCTTCACGCAGGACGATGCGCGCAGCATCCGTGACGTACTCGACTTCCTGAATGACGATGTGCAGGTAGATGCCATGCAGATCTCTCCGGGCTATGCCTACGAGAAAGCGCCAGACCAGGAGCATTTTCTCGGCGTCGAGCGGACGCGCGAGGTCTTCCGTCAAGCCTTTGCAGACGGCAAACGCAAGAAGTGGCGCTTGAACCACTCCCCGCTCTTCCTGGACTTCCTGGAGGGCAAGGTTGACTTTTCCTGCACCGCCTGGGGTATCCCCAGCTACTCAGTACTGGGCTGGCAGCGGCCTTGTTATCTGATGGCCGATGGGTACGCTAGCTCCTATAAGGAGTTGATAGAGACAACCGAGTGGGAGCGTTATGGGCGAGGCAGGGACCCCCGTTGCGCAAATTGTATGGCGCACTGCGGCTATGAGCCTTCTGCGCTGACGGCTACCATGAAGTCGCCGCGTGAGTCGCTACGAGCTACGGTCGATGTGCTGCGTGGCAGCCTGCGCTCTTAAAGTCTGAGAGAACGGCAGTACAAAGTTGATGCTGAGGAGTTACAGAGGATGGCAGGAACGGGCGACACGGTCTTCTTGACCGGGGCCAGCGGATTCGTTGGTAGCCATGTACTTCGTGCCTTGTTGGCGGCTCAGTATCGTGTGCGCGCTCTGGTGCGTCCCGGTTCCAGTCCGCTGCCTCCGCTTGATGGGTGTACTGCTGTAGCCGGTGATGTCCTGCGCTCCGGTGATCTTGTCCAACATATGCAGGGTTGTCGCTACCTTATACACGTAGCGGCCCTCTACTCCTTCTCACCAAACGCGCGTGATAAGATGTTTGCCACCAATGTGCGCGGCTGTGCCGGGCTGCTGGAGGCGGCACACCGGGCGGGCATTGAGCGTGCCGTCGTCACCTCGAGTTCGTCAACTGTGGGGCCGAGTCATGGTGGGCGTCCGGCGACTGAGGATGACTGGGATGTAGAGGATGCTTCATCAGCGTACCACCAATCGAAGCTACAGCAAGCGCGGATAGCGTTGGCAGCGCAGATACCAGTTGTTCTCGTCTTGCCGACCGCGCCCGTTGGACCGGGAGATTGGAAGCCGACTCCTACAGGAAAGATGATCGTGGACTTTATACGCGGGCGCATCTTTGCCACGCTAGGTGGCGGGCTGAACGTAGTGGCAGTGGAGGATGTCGCCAGGGCGCATGTACTGGCGCTTCAATACGGACGCCCCCGCGAGCGTTACCTGGTAGGCGGCGAGAATATCAGTTTATCCCAGTTATGGGAACGGCTGGCTCAGATTTGTGGTCGCTCTGCCCCGACCGTCCGCATTCCCTTTCCATTGGCGCTTACTCTCGGCCAGGTTGATGAGCTTCGCTGCCGGCTTTTTCGCAAGGGGACAGGCGGTATGGCCGCGCCGCTGATCCCACTTGAAGGCGTGCGGATGGCTCGCCATCATATGTACGCCAGTTCCGCTAAGGCTCAATCTGAGCTTGGCTATGAAGCAACATCCGTAACCGCAGCCCTGGAACGGGCAGTCCGGTGGTACCGCGACAACGGGTATGCTACGTAACAAGAATGGGGGATTTGCTTGCAACATCATCACACGATTGGTAGCTGGTATGCCTTATCGCTACCTGATAATGGGTAGCGTGGAGATTCTGGCACCAACATTCCTTGAGTACTGGGCGGTGCGGCGCGCGCTCCCCCATGTTCGTGTTAGCCGGGCGGGCGTGCGATTAACACGCTGGAAAGGTGTACGCCAGGGTCAGGATTCCACCGTGATAGTGTGCGGCCTGGCAGGGGCGCTCGCCCCCGGCCTGCCTCCGGGAACCGTCCTGATACCTGAACGGATCGGCCTTGCTGATGGGAGGATCATGCATTGCGATCCCGAACTTGTAAACGCGCTGCTGGTAGCCGCACGCATGTTACACTTTCGACCTGACACCCGTCCGCTGCTGACTGCCCAATCTTTTATTGCTGGCGCTGATCGTCACGATTGGTTCGAGCGGGGCTTTGTGGCTGCTGACATGGAGACGGGCCTTCTCGCGGGACGAAACCTGCGCGTAGCAACGATCCGCGTCGTACTGGATAGCCCGGAACATGGCATCTCCCCAGACTGGCTGCGACCCACAAAGGCATTGCTACAGCCGTCCCTCTGGCGGGAGCTGTTCTGGCTTGGTAGTGTAGCTCCCCGTTATGCACTACGAGCAGCACATGTGCTGAAAGTTGGGCTTGGCACCGGACTAAGCAGTATGTATGGTGAGTGAAGGTTGTATCAGGGAGAAGGGAAGAACTGTTACTTTTTTTCGACCGCGAAAGGAGCTGACACAATGAGTACTGGTAAAGATGCACTCGACATGCTGAAAGAAACCAGCCGGACGTTCTTTATCCCCATAAGTCGTTTACCAGTCGGACTGCAAGATGCGGTCATGTCGGGCTACTTATGCCTGCGTGCCATCGATGAAGTGGAAGATCATCCCAGGCTGGATAATCGCACGAAGGCCACGCTGCTGCACTCCATCAGCCACGTATTGCAAACGACCTTTACCTCTGCTGACTTTGCAACAATGTTCGGCTACTACCAAAAGGAACTTCCAGAAGTGACGCTTCGCGTAGCCGACTGGGCGTTGCTCGCGCCCCCAACCGTTGCTCCGCGCGTGTGGGAGGCAACTGCCACTATGGCGGAACGCATGGCGCAATGGGCAGAAAATGGCTGGACGATTCGCACAGAGGCGGACCTGGACCGCTACACATTTGGGGTGGCCGGCTCGGTTGGCCTGTTACTGTCGGACCTGTGGGCCTGGTACAATGGAACACAATCGAACCGTATCCACGCCGTGGGATTCGGGCGGGGCCTGCAAGCCGTCAATATCCTGCGCAATCACACAGAAGATGTGGCGCGCGGGGTGGAGTTCTTTCCACCTGGTTGGGAAGTAGAGGACATGCACGCCTACGCGCGCCGCAATCTAGCCCTGGCTGATGCCTACACCAATGCCCTTCCTCCCGGTCCCGTGCTGGACTTTTGCGCCCTTCCGCTCGCTCTGGCCTATGCTACCCTGGAATCCTTAGCGCGTGGCGATGGTAAGCTCACCCGCAGCGATGTACTCCAGATCGTTAGCCAGTATACTCCATGACAATTGTGACCACTCACCCTCGATTGCTGGGCAGAGTCATCCTTCCTCTACAAAATCGATCAATGCCTCCAGGTCAGCCCTGGCGCGTGTGGCAAGCGCGTTGCGGGTAGTAGCTACCTGAGCAAGAGCCTGGCGTGCTTGTTGACATTGTCGTGTTAGAAACTGCTGGCAGTATTCCCTGGTCTGCATCCTGACGAAGATAGCCAGAACCTCCTGCGCCTGTTCATCTGTAATCGGCGCATCCTGGCTATACACCTTCGCCATCGTCTGTCGATCGTCTGATTGCGCATATTGGAAGGCATGAAGGATAGGCAAGCTTTTCTTACGCCGGTAAATATCACCGGCAGGTAGCTTTCCTAATTCCGCTTCGGTTGCCCAGACGCCCAGCATATCGTCTCGTACCTGAAATGCTAACCCCAAAGCGTGACCAAAGCGAGCCAGGCCCTCGCTAATTTCCTCGTTACAGGTAGCAAGTCTGGCTCCCATCTCTGTTGCGCACCCCATCAAGGTAGCCGTCTTGCGGCTAATCATCGCCTCATAGCTTGAAAGAGGAACCTGTTGCCTCTGCTCGAAGGACATATCAAGATACTGTCCTTCGGTCAGCTTGAGTAAAGCTGTATCTAACGGTTTAGCCAGGTGTAGTACAGTGGCAGGCTCAACCCCTTCATCCAGCGCCTTCCAGAGATGGAGGCGCGTCAGCGCAAACATCGCATCCCCAACAAGAATCGCCTGCGGTATTCCCCATATGGACCAGACGGTAGGGCGATGACGACGCTCGACGTCTCCATCTTGAATATCATCATGCAGCAGCGTAAAATTATGCGCCAATTCTACTGCCGCCGCCGCAGGCAGAGCCGGTCGCAGAGAGAGCGCAGGGGGATATGTTGAAGGAATTTGTTCCTGCGCGCAGGCCAGTTCATAGCTCAGCAGAAGAAGTTTGGGGCGCAGCAGTTTGCCCGGATGACCGTCGGTAGGGCGAAGGTGTTGATCGAGCCAACCGAGGTGATACTGCATTTGTCCATAGATCTTTAACTGAGTATCATAATTGACCCGTTGTACGAGAGAAATATTTTGCGCGAGAAATGCCCGTTGAAGCTCCTGAAGGATCTCCTGGTGGTAACGCTGAAAGACGGTGGGCTTGTCCGTTTCTCTTCGGATCGCTTGATCCACCATACGCTGTTTCTCCTTCCTCGTCACAGAGTATGTCCCTACATGATTCTACCGTAACAGCCCTCATATGCGCAACATGACCAAATTCCTAAATGGCGGACATCGTGTAAAAGCGTAATAATCTATTACCTCCTACCACATAGCACACGTTTATAACACCTGTTATGTTTCATCCATAGTGTTGCCACTCAACGTTCCCTTCGCTTACGAAGCGGGTTGGGAGTAGTTCCAGCTTTTTGCGCCCGCGCTTGTCTCTATGATTTGCTGGTAGATCTTCGTGTAGTTCTCTGTCATGACGCGCGCGGAGAAATACTCTTTGACATGCTGGCGCGTTGTATCGCGGTCAATGGTATCAATATTTTTAATAGCGCGAACCATAGCATCGACATCTTTTACCAGGAACCCGGTCTTCCCATCCACAATGATTTCAGATGCGGCCCCCCGCTCAAAAGAGATGACCGGGCATCCCAAAGCCATTGCTTCGATCATCACCATACCAAAGGGTTCTTCCCACTCAATCGGATTGAGAAACGCGCGCGCGCCACTGAATAGATTGATTTTTTCTCTCATATTTGCCGGGCCGATATAGCGGATTTGCTGATTGTCGATTTGCGGTTTGATCTGCTCCTGGAAGTAACGTACCGATTCTGGCATGTTGCGATCAACTGTTCCTGCCAGGATAAGCGCTACTCCTGCCTCTTTAGCGGCCTGGATAGCCAGGTGCGCCCCTTTATCAGGAATGCATCGTCCTAGCCAGGCGAAGTAGTCACGCCGCTTCGTTCTCGTTGGGGTAAACTCACCCATAGGCAAGCCGTGATAGACAACCCCGACAAAATGTAATGGATAGAGTACCTCATCCCTGGCGTGTTTACTGATAGCAACCATGGGCATCGATGAAGCCCATTCCATATAGAGCGGGTCAGCATCCCCTACCCAACCATTCGGTAAATGATCAAAGGGAAAGCGACTATGCAGGGTCATGACATGGGGAACCTGCATACCGGTCATCAGCGGGAATAGATAGAGATCCGAAGCTGAAGAAAGATGTGTATGAACAATATCAAAATTACCCTGTTTAGCGGCCTCTACTGATTTGTGTAAATGATAGTAAGCTTTCAGGTGCGCCTGCCAGGGAATGCCTGAGCCTACCAGCGATCTGGGGAAAAAAGAAACGAGCTTAGCTGAGGTTTGAGCATCGCCAGGTGCAAAGAGTGTAACATCATGTCCCCGCTCAACCAGTTCTTCTGTCAGGTTGTATATGACCGCCTCTGTGCCTCCATAGTTTTTAGGAGGCACAGAGAACCAACCTGGCGCTATCTGTGCAATTTTCATGTTTGGAGCTTATCTAGTCCAGGCAACTTTTGTATTAGAACAGGCGGAAACGCCGCTTCGGACGCCTTACATAGCTGCCGCGCCGGTAGTAGTAGCGTGACGCATAGCCATGATAACGGCGATAGGCGAACCGGCTCCACAGGAACACCAGGATTGCCGCTACAATAATAGAACTGATTAATGGGACACCATTCAGAGTAGGTTCGTCTCCGATATGAAAGTGGAACACTTCCACGATCAAAAAAATGGCGATAAACCCGACCACAATAGCACCTATGATGCCATCTGGCGCGCGCCTTCCCGCGATCAGTTCTCCAATCACGCCCACAATAGCCGCGATAATAAGCCAGATGATTAACGCCGTAAATGTGATAGTCATTTTGCTATCTCCTCCTTCATTAAGAACAACCCGTAGCCCCTCCATGAGGACCTCCGTTGTTCATCTGCTCATTACACGTAACAGAAGCAATAATAAATTCAAAGATACCTGTGCAGATAACAAGTAGATGAGAAGAGGTCTATCAACAGGCGCTTCGCC
>JBOGTO010000208.1:0-7290 GCA_050695155.1 Ktedonobacteraceae bacterium | reverse complement strand
GACGACCAGTAATGCCAGCGCATCATAGATTCGAGCGCGCCGTTTAGTCACGTTGCGTCATTCTCACTTTCCATACTCGGTTCGTGCATGTATTGTACATGAAATGGCGGCTCTTGAGAAGGTATTAAAAAAACTTGCCGCGTTTGATGGGTATTATACTCATCAAACGCGGCAAGAGGTGTTATGTTTAAGTTCTTGCTATTAGTGGCCGTAACTGCCATTCGAATAGCCGTTTGAGTAACCATTCGTATTGCTATTTGTTGAAGCCGCGAGATTGGTGGGAGCCACGAACCAGACGCCCCCTACCCCGTCGCCGTTTATCTGACCGGGGGCAGTGTCGCCTGAGAAGGTGTACAGGGGATGTCCATTATACGTGACCTGGCTGCCGTTGGCATCGGTGAAAAGACTCAGTGTACCGGGCAAAGTAGCTGTAGTGCCGGGAACCGTTGAACTCACCAGAGGCGGCCACGAGCTGGCGCACCCGCCGCTACATACGGAAGAGGTTGTGTCAGATGTGTTGTAGTAGAGGGTCATACCCTGGCTATTTATGAGTGCGGTTATCGATTTACCCTTCACGGTCATAGTCGCGGTTTTGATAGACAACGCAGAACCGCTGGTACTGGCAGTAGGAGTTGAAGATTGCGAACAATAGCGACCGCAGCCCGACGAAGTGGGCGTTTGACCACTGCTGCTGCTAGACCCGGAAGAAGAGCCGCAAGCTGCCAGGGCGAATGCTAGAGCTACGCCCACGGTAAAAAGAAGTAAAAATCTTGAGTGCTTCATATTATAGATGCTCCTGTGTGGCTACGTTGAGTTGATGCACAAACAACATGTATCCTGGTAGAAGAAGTGGCGCGTGATAGCTGACTACGTCAGTGCCGCTTTCAATGAATCAACCATCACGACGCACTAGAAGACTACAACGCAGAGATGAGCTTCTATTGTTGTACCTCCGAGAGGAAATACGGTAGGAGGTTACATGCCAGGAACATGAAAGATTCCTGAAACCACGTCAATCACAGATGGATAGTTTTCAGGCAGTTCGCGTAAGAGCGCATCGAGAAAATGTTGAGGAGTGCATTTGTATTCAGGTGTGTAAGGATTACTGGTGATTGCCAGCACGCGCACCGCCCTGGCGACGCGCACATCCAGCCCTCGCGCCGCGAGTCTGGTAAGCGTTACTGAATGACAAAAAATTTTTGTGGCATCCTCTACCACCAATTCAGCCTGCTGCCCTGCCGCTTGCTGTGGCAATTGGGAGAGCAAGGCTCGTGTAAGTTCCTCGGTCAATGCACCATGCAGGAAATAGACAACCTCTTCGTCATGACTCATCTGGTCGATGATCCAGCGAGCCTCATTTTCTGGCTCGGCCAATCCATTGAACGATGCTGGCTCGCTCTCTGGTGCGTTCGGGCAGTAACATAGCAGACGCATGGTTGGTTGGAGCTTCCTATAGGCATCTGAGTGTGCAGATTGCGGCACCAGGAGTCTCTTGAACACGTCCGCAGCGCGACGAGCTGCCAGTTCAGGCGTGGCCGCGATGCTGGCTCCCACACACAGAATACAGGCATCGGTGACGGTCGGTGCGGCTGCTCCCAGGCGATTGATCGCGCCATCGACGATTCCTAACCTGGCGCCATATATGCCAAATTGGTCAAGCGCGGAACATAGATCGCGCAATAAAGTAGGGCCAGCAATAACCACCCTGCCGGGCCGCTGCACACGCGCAAGTACAACAGACCCTAGGGCAGTTCTGCCGGGAAGCTGTGCCAGTCGCTCGAAACGCGCCCCTTCGCTCTCGGCCTGGCGCAAGAGTTCGGCTGTAGTAGCCACGAGTAGGTCGGCCTGTGGAACATAGCGTGGCTTAGGCAAACCTGTCATAGCGTCGGCTGCCTCTCCATCCAGGCCGAGCGATGTGAGCGCCAGTTCACGCGCTTCATAAAGTCCCTCATCGAGAAGCGTCCGTAGGAGATGGTTGGTCGCCGTTGTTTTGCCCACGTTTTTGGCAAGGCCAATCAGGGAGAGCCGTTGAATTTGCGCCTTTGCCACGATTTGAGCAAGGGGAGAGCCGGTGGGAGTTGTCATACTGGTGGTCTTTCGGGAAAACGTCTGTTGAAGATGGCCCGTAGCGCGGGAAAATCGCGCAGGAGTTGTAGAGCGACGGCCCCGTGATCTGGCATATAGCCATTACCAATGTGCATCTCCACTGGCCGGGCAATGCCTTCCGCGCCTAACGCCGCGACAGTGAAGCTGGTAGCCATACTGAAAAACAGGATACGCCCATCCGGTTTTGTTAGCAAAATAGCGGCAAACTCACTATGGGGAACATTCACCACGTTGATTGTCAGATCTGCCCAGAAGTCGCCATTCTGGCAGGCGTCGCGCGCCCGTTCGACCAGTTCCAGAGGTTGAGTTGCATCGCCCTGTACAACCACATCAGCAACTCCCAGTGCCATAACGTCTTGTAACGCTTTTTCGCTGTATTCCACTGCGATGATTTCGCCATGTGAGCCGAGTCGCTTGCGTAGAGCGCAGAGTGTGAGCAGCCCAGCCGTACCGCCCGCGCCGATTACTGTGACACGCTGGCCGGGTTGGGCAAGCTTCCACACACGCGAGGGCGCGCCTGCCACGTCGAGAGCGGCCACCACTACAGGTTGGGGTAAGTCGGGCGGCAATTTTGCCAGGGGATTGCTGCGAAAGAAAATGGCTTTGCCGCGTACCTCAACTTCGGAACGCTCCAGGTGAATGGTCTCGATACTCTCCAGGTATAAGGGTAGCCAGCTTAGCGAGGTCAGGCTGACGATGGTATCTCCTATAGCCAGACCATGCATGGTTGCGAACTGTTCGTCAAGTTCTTGCACAGCCCCAATCAGCACCCCACCGGAGCCAGTGATGGGGTTATGCATCTTGCCACGCTGCGCCACAATATCCAGGATGTGCGCCCGCATACGCTGCTGATCGCGCTGGCATACATTGGCAATCTGCGTGAAGCTGGCAGAGTCGATATGCAACGTATGGACATCGATCAGCGTTTCGTCCCTTTGAGCAACTGGTGTGTTATCGAGCTTCCAGGCAGGTTGCGGCAGCGATCCGGGCGGCTCAAGCACGCGATGGATGCCAAGCTCGCGTTGCATGTCCTGGTTGGTGGGTACCGGCATAGCATGATCTCCCCTATTCATATCATTGTTGGATATTCTATGCCATCTTATGGCAAAGGTAAAGCGAGTGGGTGGTAATTGTGAATAGGGAAAATCACGCAGAGCGACAGGGCTATGTTACCTACTCAGGCTTATATTCGTGTCAATAATGCGTCAGGTAATAGTAGAGTCTAAGATGCAGTTCTGTCAGTAGAATGGTAGCATCTTGCTCGAAATATTTCCCATGTATGCTATGCTTATGTGGTGATATAATGAAGTATAAGGATGCTGGCTATGAGTGCGTCAGATCAAGAAAATGCGCTGGAAAGCGCAAGCAATAGAGAAGATTTTCCATCATTTCTGAGCGATTATGACCTGTATCTTTTTGGACAGGGCAAACATTACCAGATATATGAAAAGATGGGGGCGCATCCCCGCACCGTTAATGGCGTGGCAGGGGTCAATTTCGCTGTCTGGGTGCCTAACGCTTTGGGCGTCTCAGTCATAGGCGATTTCAACGACTGGAATCGCAGCGCTAACCCTATGTACCGGCGACATAATGACCTGGGCGTCTGGGAATGTTTTATGCCGGGCTTACGGGTGGGCGCGCTTTACAAATTTGCCATCTATTCGCGCTACGATAGCTATATAGTAGACAAGACCGACCCCTATGGTTTTGCGGCTGAACTGCGGCCCAAAACGGCCAGTATCATAACCGATATTCATCAGTATCAATGGCAAGATAGCGAGTGGATGAGCGATCGTGGGAGTCACCAGCAGCTAGATTCCCCCATCTCCATCTATGAACTTCACCTGGGATCGTGGAAACAGGTTCCTGAGCGGCATGTCGAGGGCAACCCGGAAGAAGATCGTTTTCTGACCTACCGCGAACTGGCAGTAGAACTGGCGGCCTATGTCAAAGACCTGGGCTTTACGCATATCGAATTGCTGCCCATAACCGAATACCCCTTTGATGGCTCATGGGGCTACCAGGTGACAGGATATTTCGCGCCGACGAGTCGCTACGGCACGCCAGAAGATTTTCAGTTCTTCGTTGATTACATGCATCAGCAGGGTATCGGCATCATCCTGGACTGGGTTCCCGCGCACTTCCCCAAAGATGGCACGGCTTTAAGCTACTTTGATGGGACGCACCTCTACGAATATGCCGATTCGCGTAAGGGCGAACATAAGGAGTGGGGAACGCTGGTCTTTAATTATGGCCGCAGCGAGGTACGCAACTTCCTGCTTGCCAGCGCCCTGTTCTGGTTAAAGGAATATCATATCGACGGGTTGCGTGTGGATGCAGTCGCCTCCATGCTCTACCTGGACTATTTGCGCAAGCCTGGTGAATGGGTTGCCAATCAGTATGGCGGGCGCGAACATCTCGAAGCAGTCGATTTTCTGCGCCAGTTGAACGAGGCTGTCTACGGGCAACAACCGGGTACGATTACCATTGCCGAGGAATCGACTTCGTGGCCTCTGGTCAGCAGGCCGACCTATGTAGGCGGCCTGGGCTTCAGTATGAAGTGGAATATGGGCTGGATGCATGACATGCTGCATTATATGCATCTCGATCCCATTTACCGCCGCTACAACCACAAAGATATTACTTTTTCGCTGATGTACGCCTATTCTGAAAACTTTGTGCTGCCGCTTTCACATGACGAGGTGGTGCATATCAAGGGTTCGATGCTAAACAAGATGACCGGCGATCTCTGGCAGCGTTTCGCCAACTTACGCGCTTTCTATGGCTACATGTGGGGTCATCCCGGCAAGAAGCTGTTGTTTATGGGTGCGGAATTTGGGCAATGGAGCGAGTGGAATTATAAAGAAAGCCTGGACTGGCATCTTTTAGCTCCGCCGAGCGACCCACGCCACGCACAATTGTTGGTGTACCTGCGCGATCTGAATCATCTCTATACGCGCGAGCCTGCGCTGAGCGAACTGGATACCGAACCTGGTGGTTTCTCCTGGATCGATCCACATGATTCGGACAATAGCGTCATCTCTTTTCAACGGCGCGGGAAAAAAGAAGAGGATACGCTCGTCTTTATCAGTAACTTCACTCCTGTCGTGCGTTACGGCTACCGTGTGGGAGTGCCATTCGAGGGAGTTTACCATGAACTATTAAATAGTGACACCACTCATTATGGTGGCGGAGGGGTGGTGAATGAACTGCCTATGAGCAGCGCGGCTCTATACTGGCAGTCCTGCCCGCATTCAATTGTACTGACATTGCCGCCGCTTGCGACAATCATATTGAAAGGGCAACCGCAACCACCGGAGATTGCGGAAATCCAAATTGGACAAGAGGAGTATAAGTAAGATGAGTCGTGATTATAATTCGGAAAAAAAACATCCGTTGAACGGGAATAATAGCAGCAACAAAAACGGCAAATCTATGCGCTATCGCCACAATAATCGAGGGCGACGATCAACAACCGAGGACGAACGTTTTCTAAGCCGCCCGGCTCAACCGCTGGTTAAACCTACGGAGAATATCCCACAGGAAGAACAGAGGCTTCAGGAACACGCGCTAGAACATGCGCTATACTTCGACTTCACGCATACCGACCCCTGGCGTGTTTTCCGCATCATGAGCGAGTTCGTTGAAGGCTTTGACGAGCTATCGCAGATACCGCCATCCGTGGCCTTGTTTGGTTCGGCACGCACGAAGCCCGATGATCCTCACTACATCGCAGCCGTTGAGACAGCACGTTTGCTGGCAAAGGCTGGCTTTGGTATCATCACCGGCGGCGGTCCAGGCATTATGGAGGCCGGTAACAAGGGAGCGCAGGAAGGCGGTAACGTCTCGATAGGCTGTAATATTGAACTGCCTTTCGAGCAGGGATCAAATCCCTTTCTGGACATCTCGCTCGACTTTCGCTACTTCTTCGTGCGCAAAACCATGTTCGTCAAATATGCCGAAGCGTTCATTATCTTCCCCGGCGGCTTTGGTACCATGGACGAGTTATTCGAGGCGCTGACGCTCATCCAGACTAAAAAGGTCAACCATTTCCCTGTCATTCTCTATGGCTCAAAATACTGGGCCGGACTGATTAACTGGATTCGTGATACTATGCTGCCTTCGAATAAGGTTAATACCGAGGATATAGGTTTGCTCATGCTTTCCGATGATCCCCAAGAAATCTGCAAACTTGTAATTGACGCTTATCAGGAGAGCTATCGCCAGGAGCGCATCAACCCGGTAAGCCACAAAGAGCAAACAATTCGCTAGAGGAGGAAGCGTATGAGGCTAAACTGGGAGCGAATCGGTGCAGGTGAACGCGCAACTGCGGTTACTGCGATTGATGTTCACGCAGCCGGCGAGCCACTGCGGATCATCACGGGCGGGCTACCCACTTTGCCCGGAGTAACTATACTGGAACAGCGGCGCTACCTGCAAGAACACCTCGACCATATCCGGCGGGCGTTGATGTGGGAGCCGCGAGGACACCGAGACATGTATGGTTGCGTGCTGACTCAGGCAGTGACGCCAGAGGCGGATCTGGGCGTGTTGTTCATGCACAACGAGGGATACAGCACCATGTGTGGTCATGGGGTGATTGCGCTCGTGACCGCGCTCGTGCAGACGGGCGCACTGCCAGCTGGTAGCCGACAAACTCCGGTCAATCTTGATACCCCGGCAGGGTTGGTTCGCGCCACCGCCCACCTTGATGGAAACGGGCAGGTAGAGCGTGTGTCGTTCCTGAACGTGCCCTCATTCTTATATGCCCGCGACGTTGAGATTGAAGTTCCGGCACTGGGAATGTTCGCGGTTGATATAGTTTTCGGAGGAGCTTTTTACGCCGTCCTACCCGCTGAGCGCGTTGGATTGCGCGTCGCGCCACAGCAGCGCGAACAACTGGTGGCAACCGGCGAGGCGATTAAAAAGGCCGTCAACGCAAAGTTCCCCATCAGGCATCCCTTTGAAGAGGACCTGGGGTTTCTCTATGGCACGATCTTCACCGACCAGCCCGAAGATGCTGCGCACCACAGCCGCAACGTCTGCGTCTTTGCTAATGGTGAAGTGGACCGCTCGCCGACGGGGACGGGGGTTTCAGGTCGCCTGGCCCTACATTATGCAAAAGGCGAGATTACCGCTGGTCAGATCATCATCATTGAGAGTATCTTAGGAGCAGTCGGCACG
>JBOGTO010000207.1:0-24324 GCA_050695155.1 Ktedonobacteraceae bacterium | reverse complement strand
GCCCCGCGAACCTTCATTTGTTTACCCTGCATAACGCCGTTTTACAAACCGGCGGGCGCGGCCTCCTCGCGGGCTGCCTGCTCTGCCAGTTGCTTCGCCTGCGCCTCGCGCATGAGATCGCGCAGAGCGAAAGCCATGAAACCCAGGATGCCCAACAGCGAGACCACCATCAAAATGCCGCCAAGCGCGACATTATTGACCGTCGAGGCGATCCAATGCTGCCCGGATGGCTGTGTCGTCATAGCAAAGGGCGAGATAGCCAACCAGATGCCGGTCAGGAAGAACAAAACCAGCACGTAGCTTCCCGGCGGGACAAGCCGCCGCATAACTTCTCCCATACGCATTTATGCATCCCTCCTATTCGTCATATGTTGCTCCGTCAACTGATTGGTTTGCGCGTCGCCGCTTGCCTGGCGACGCGCATTGAGGTCGGCGGCCAGCGCCTGTGCCAGTGTCGCCAGTGTGCGATCAAGATCGCTTTGATTTGATGCTGCTACTGGCGCAGCCTGGGGCGGGATTTCCGCCGGAGTAGCAACGGCCTGGGGTCGCGTTCGCGCCACAATCACTCCTGATGCCCGTAAAGAGCCGAGGAGCGAGAAGAAAAAGAGGGCGAAACCGATGAGCGCCACTACCGCTACGGGTATTCCTACCACAAAGTCGTTTGTTGTCTGGCTCACCCAATCAGCGCCATACAGTTGATAGCCAAGCGCAAAAGGAGCCAGGATCAACCAGCCCCCCGCCAGGAAAATGACGAGGCTTGCTACCATTCCGCAAATGTACTTGCCCAATGATGGTCGCGTGACAGACATACGTGAAACCTCCTTATTTCCAGAAACATAGCTGTAATTTTGCCGGTACGATGCGCGGATTAGATCATTGCTCCGCTTGCGAACGCCTCTTCTCCAGCCTCAGGAATGGCTGTTTCCCCTGTCCCGTTTGATGCCGCTCCATTGGTATGTGCCTCTCCTCCACCGGCAGAGGAGAGCAGGAGCATAATCGATAATGGCTCAATAATATCGCGGGCCACCGCCTTGCCGCGCTGTTCTTCGCTCCACTCGTGGGGATAGCGGCCATCGACCGAAGACGAGAGGGTTGCCAGGATGTGCGGGTCGGCATCCGGTTGCTGCGCTTGACGAGCAAGTAGCGCCAGCGTCAGGCCAAGCAAGGCTTTGCTGCGATCCACGCCGGGTGTAGCCGTCTGCGGCTGCGCGGCGTGGCTTTTGCGCAGTGGAATTTCGCGCAAGAAGAAAACGCTGACCAGACCCAGTAGCATGGCGATCAGACTTAGCACGAAAATGTTGTCGATACCGGTAGCCAGGCTCGTCTTCACCGCCTCGAAGAAATCGTGGAAAAGCGCCAGTCCCTGAGCGCCTTGCCGGGCAAACTGTTGTTGAAGACTCGACAATACAGCTGGATTCAGAAGTACCTGGGGGTTCTGGAGCGAAGGTGGCACGGCGCGCGCAAGCGCAGGTGACAGGCTGCTTTGCAATGTGCTTTGAAAACTATTGGTCATGATCGTACCCATCACGGCCACGCCGATAGTTGAACCTATCGAACGAAAGAAGGTCAGACCTGCCGTGACTTCACCAAGCTGCCGGAACGGAAAAGCGTTCTGTACAATGATCGTGAACAGGCTCATCATCACACCAATACCGAGACCGGTCACGACCATGTTCAAAGAAACCTGCCCGTTGCCCGTAGCGGCAGTCATACGCGAAAGCAGGAACATGCCGATGGAGGCCACAATGAAGCCAACAATCGCCAGGATTTTGTAGCGGCCGGTACGAGACAAAAGCTGTCCGCCCACAATACTACTGAACATGAAACCTAGCATCATCGGCGTCAAGACTACACCTGAATTGGTCGCGCTATTGCCTGTGACGGCCTGCACAAAGAGTGGCAGGTACAGGATAGCCCCGAACATACCGGCGCTGACCATAAACATGGCGATGGTCGAGACCAGGAAAATGCTGTTTTTGAATAAGCGCGGGCTGATGATCGGTTCGGCTGCTCGCAACTCGATTAGGATGAAGGTCCCCAGCATTATCGCGGCGATGGCGAACATGAGTACAACCTGCCAGGAGTTCCAGGCATACTGCGTGCCAGCCCAGGAGAAAGCCAGCAGCAAAGGGACGGCAAAGGCAACCAGGGCCGTCGCGCCGCTATAGTCGATGGTATGCTGCTTGCGGCGCAGGGTTTTAGGCATGACAATGCCGGCAGTCACGATGGCGATAATGCCGATGGGCATATTGACATAAAAGACCCAGCGCCAGCCCCAGTTGTCGGTAATCGCTCCACCTACAATTGGCCCAACGATGGTAGCCAGGCCGAAGACTGCTGTGATGAGTCCCTGCCATTTTCCACGCTCGGAGGGTGGGAAAATATCGCCAATGATAGCAACGGCCAGAGGCATCAAAGCGCCAGCCCCTAATCCCTGAATGGCGCGATAGATAATCAACTGCGTCATATCCTGGCTGGTACCTGATAAGGCCGAACCGGCCAGGAAGATAACCATGCCACCAATAAAGAAAAATCGTCGACCATAGATGTCGGAGAGCTTGCCATAGAGCGGGATCGAGACCGTAGAGGCGAGCAGATAGCCGGTTGCCACCCATGCATAATGGTCAAGCCCACCCAGACTGGCTACAATACGGGGCAACGCTGTGCCAACGATGGTCTGGTCAAGGGCGGACAGCAGCATACCCAGCATCACACCGATCAGCACCGAGATGAGTCGTCCACGGCTGAGGGTGGCGCTAAGCGCTTGTGGCTCCTGCGCGGATGCCACTGCTACTGACCCGTTTTGTGTTTGCGCCATAAAAGTAGTACCTTTCAATTGTTCCTAAGAAATGGTTGGTTGCTCTAATGCTTTCTTTTCTATGATGTGGTTCATGGCTCTGACTCCTTGTAACAATGCTTTAAGGTCGTTATCATCCATTTCTTGCAGCAAAGCCTGCATACGCTGCGGGGCAATGCGAAGCCGCCCGTATATATCTTCGCCTGCGTGAGTCAGCCGCGCTACGGTACGGCGGCGATCTTCCACATCTTCGGCACGCTCCGCCAGGCCAGCCTGCACGAGGCGGTCAACAAGATGCCCTCCCGTTGATAACCCGATACCCAGCCGCTGCGCAATCTGCCCGATAACCAGCGGACCCTCCTCCGCAAGGATAGCCAGCGTGCGAAGCTGAGCCAGGGTGAGATCGATATTCTTCAGGATTGGCCCAACTTGCGCCTTAAAGCCATGAAAATAAGCGCGATACTGCTCCAAAACCTCCGACACCAGTTCTTCATGCGTTTGCATCATGGCATTGCTCCTTTCATTCACATCTAAGATATACCATATTACTACGATGCTGTCAATCTATTTGATGCTGTACTCTTATTTTACGCAATCGGGATAACAGAAGACGAGGATGCCCCTCCCCTTTCATTCCCGTATTCAGCCGGCAAAATTCACCGATGCCTGTTGTGATGAATCTGTTATTGCAGGGTTTGTTATTCGAGCGCATTTAATGCTAGTATTCAAATAAGGGATGAGGGCTTTATTTTCATGAAAGGATGGCGAAACGTGGAACAATCTATTTTGCCTGCGCGTGAAAGAACAACCGCGACTGTCGTGTCGCAGACTCCGCGCAAGCCGGACAGACGACTGCGCATACGCTCGATTATAGCGGGTATTATCGCGGCGCTTGTGTTGATTGGGCTGATCGCGCTGGGATCGCGCGGCTTTCACTGGTTTGATGCAACGTTGATCGGTTACGCGGTTGCCACGATTTTTGCGACGGCGGCGGTAACGTACAAGTATACATTCTGGCTGGCGCGCCCGCCAACGGGCCGCTACTGGTGGAGAAGCTGGCAGCTTTTCCTGTCATACGCCAATTTTCGTAAATATAGCGTCTTGATTCCGGCGGCGATTGGCGATCTCTTTGCGCAAACGTTCATCAGCAAACGCGGCCTGTATCGCTGGATAACGCACCAGTGCATCTTCTGGGGAGTGATACTCTCCTGTCTGATTACCTTCCCGCTCACCTTTGGCTGGTTGCGCTTTACGCAGACCACCACAGGTTTGTATCGTATCTGGTTTTTCGGCTTCGGATTGTTTGCCTTTCCCACGAACTCACTGTTTGGCTTTGTGATTATTCACGCCCTGGATTTCACTGCCGCGCTGCTCTTCATTGGCCTGGTGCTGGCCTTTCACCGGCGTTTCCACGACCTGGCGCTGATCGCGGTGCAGCGCTTCCGCTTCGACATTGTGCCGCTGGCCCTGCTCATGGCTATTGTGGTGACGGGCGTGGCGCTGACAGCCGATAGCGCATGGCTGGGCGGCGCGTATTACTGGTACGTTTCGCTCACGCACCAGGCGGTCGTAGTATTATGGTTGATCTCGCTGCCTTTCGGCAAATTCTTTCACCTGGTCGAGCGACCCGCAACGGTAGGTATTGAATTATACTGGAAGACGGGCGAGAATACCCCGCAGCAGAAGTGCGCCCGTTGTGGCGAGGAATTTGCCCCGGCGCGCTTCATCCAGGACTTGAAACGTACCCTTTACGAAGTTGGCGAGAACTATACCATCGCTGACGCGCCAGCGCAGCCATTTGGCGTGCCTGAAGATGAGCCACCCGTCAAAAGCAGCCCGGCTGTGGAGCAGGCGGTGAACAAGCTCTGGTGGCAGGACCTGTGTCCATCATGTAAGCGCGTTATGCGCGGGCAAGCCAATCTTGCCGCGCTCGGACGCGACGGCAACCAGTTCTTGTGAGAGACAGTTATGTGCTTTGACAACTTAATCTCGCTACAGAGGGTACGAGGGCGACCGCAAGGGTCCCCACTCCGCATCCGCTCTACCCCCGCCCTTACAATGACTACGGCGAGGAATGAGGAGCGTTCATAGTAGGGGCGGGGGCGGTTGGGTGGATGGGTGGGGACCCTTGCGGTCGCCCTGGGGCTTTACGCACGTATCCGAATTGAATTGCCAAAATGCGATTTATTACGCCGTTATCAGGAGATGCAATTATGAGTGTCGATAAAGGTATCTTTCGTCGCCGGCAACGCCAGGCAGAGACATTTGATTTTCATTCGGGCGAGCAACAGCAGGGGCGCTGGAAGTCTGATGAGCAAATAGAGAGGTACGTGCCAACCCATTGCTGTTATTGTGGCGTGCAGTGCGGCATGTATCTCAAAGTAGCCGGTGGGAAGGTAGTCGGCGTGGAGCCACGCGAAGATTTCCCGCTCAATCATGGGATGCTCTGTCCCAAAGGTGCAACCGCGTACCAGACCGTCAATCATCCCGACCGTCTGACCTATCCCTTGATGCGTCGCAATGGCAAGGATAGCCCGTTAGAACGCGCCAGTTGGGACGAAGTGTTGGACACCATCGTAAGTCGCTTCCAGGCTATCCAGGGAGAACATGGGAAAGATGCCGTATCTATTTATAGCGGCTCATCGATGACCAATGAGAAATGTTACTTGATGGGCAAGTTTGCGCGCGTTGGGCTGGGGACGCGCCATACCGACTATAACGGGCGGCTCTGCATGTCCTCGGCCACAGGAGCCAACGAGCGTTCGCTGGGCATTGATCGCGCCGCCAACCCTGTCAGCGATATGCTGCATGCCGATTGCATCTTTGTGATTGGAGCCAATGTCGGCGAATGCTTCCCCATCATCACCAGCCACTTATGGAAGGCGCGCGACCGGGGCTGCAAGCTGATCGTAGCCGATCCACGCCAGACGCCCATCGCGCGCACCGCCGACATCTTCTTGCCCCTGCGCTCCGGCACCGACTCCGCCCTGCTGAACGGCATGTTGCATGTCATCATCAAAGAGGGCTTGATCGACGAAGATTTCATCCGCGAACGCACGGTAGGATGGGAAGAGACTAAAGCGCTGGTCGAAGAGTACCCGCCGGAGCGCGTGGCACAGGTATGCGGACTGCGACCGGAGGCCATTATCGAGGCAGCGCGTATGTTCGGCCATGCCAATGCGGCCCTGATCTACACAGCGCGCGGGCTGGAACACCAGAGCAAAGGAGTTGATAACGGTGTCACTGCCGTAAACCTGGCTCTGGCGACGGGCAATTTTGGACGACCCGGCGCGGGCTACGGTACGCTTACGGGACAGGGCAACGGGCAGGGCGGGCGCGAGATGGGTCAGAAAGCCTCGCAACTTCCCGGCTGCCGCGAGATCGAGGACGAAGCAGACCGCGCCTACATCTGCTCGGTATGGGGCATCGACGAGAAGGACTTACCGCATTCCGGCTATCCGGCCACGCTGATGATACCGGCCATGCTGCGCCAGGAGATACGCGCCTGCTTCATGATCTGCTCGAATCCGATGGTCTCGCTGCCCGACCAGCATACCGTCGAGCGCGCATTGCGTGGACTGGATCTCTTCGTCGTGACCGACTTCTTCCTTTCCGAAACGGCGGAACTGGCGGATATCGTGCTGCCCGGCTCCGTGTGGGCTGAGGATGAAGGCACCGTTACCAACCTCGAGGGGCGTGTGATTAAGTACAATAAGGCGGTCGAACCGCCCGGCGAGGCGCGCGTGGACTGGCAAATCGTGTGCGAGTTGGCGCGACGACTGGGCAAAGGCAAATACTTCGATTTCCATTCAGCGCGTGACATCTTCGATGAGTTGCGGGTCTGCACGAGAGGATCGAAGTCAGACTACTGGGGCATTACCTACGAGAAAATTGATGAACAGAATGGTGTCTTCTGGCCCTGTCCGAGTGAAGATCATCCTGGCACGCCGCGCCTGTATGAGCAGCGTTTCGGCTTCCCCGATGGCAAGGCGCGTTTCCATCCCATCATCTACATCCCACCCGCCGAGGAACCGGACGAAGAGTACCCACTGGTGCTGACGACCGGGCGCGTGATCTATCACTACCTGTCGGGCAACCAGACGCGGCGCACTCCTTTCCTGAAAGAGATGGCTCCCTATCCCTGGGTGGAGATGCACGAGCAGACTGCCGCGCGCCTGGGCATCCAGGATGGCGACTGGGTGACAGTGCGCACACGGCGCGGCGAGATGACCGCGCCCGCGCTGGTGGTGCGCTCGATTCGACCGGATACGCTCTTCATCCCCTACCACTACGGCCATACGCAGGCGGTGAATCAATTGACCAATCCTGTGTTAGAGCCAATGATGAAGATTCCAGAGTACAAAGTATGCGCCGCCGTCGCCAGCCGCGCGACGCAAAAGCCGGAGTGGGCCAAAGATATAGACATTCAGGACTTGGTTGCGGCAGGGAAGCGACGGCATGAACTGCCAATGGCGCACTCACAGCCAAACCCGACACTACGCTAGAGGAGGAAAGAGACCATGGCCGATCTTGTAAAGAGGATGTTCCTTGATCCTTCGCGCTGCATCGGATGCCGCTCGTGTGTGGCCGCCTGCCGCGAATGCGATACGCACAAGGGCGAAAGCATGATCTACATCGATTACATCGAGCGGCACAACACGGTTGCCTCGTCGCCCACGCTGTGTATGCACTGCGAGCAGCCCCTGGCCCCCTGCGCCCAGGTGTGTCCCGCGCAGGCCATCCTGGTCAGTCCCGATGGCGTCGTGCAATCGGCGGACGAGACGCGCTGTATCTACTGCGAAAACTGTGGGTATGCCTGCCCCTTCGGCGTGCCAAAGTTCAGTATCGCCGGTCACTACATGCAGAAGTGCAACCTGTGCTACGACCGCACCAGTCAGGGCAAAGGCCCCATGTGCGCAACCGTCTGCCCGACGCAGGCTATTTTCTATGGTACCTACGAAGAGTGGGTAGGGGCGGGTCGCGGGCAGCAAGGCGCGAAACCTGTAAACGTCTTCTTCTTCGGGCAGCAGCGCGTGCGCACGCGCAACTATGTCGTGATGCGCCAGCAAGACGAGGAACTCGACCTGAAGGCGATGATCGAAGAGGCCAATCTGGGCTGGCGCGCCAACCTTCCGGCAGCCACAGCCAATCAGCAGACTGATACATGGACTAACGCGGAAACGGCAGGCATTCCGCAGCGCGAAGTTCCCGCGCAACCCTGGACGCCGCGCCAGCCCGAACCCGCCCCGGTTCCGGCCCATGCATCGACGCAACAATAGAGGAGCAGGCATATGCTACAAGAAACAGACCCGCAGCGAGCATCAGAAATCTTGCCACAGCCGACGAGCGGTACAGAACTGCCGCGTGAGGAAGGCAATGAGGAATGGCGCGTTGAGTTTCCGTATCCCTGGGACGAGGACGAGATCGTCACGCGGCGCGACACTTTGCGCTTTCTGCTGGGCGGATCGGGCGCGCTTTTCCTGGCGACGGGCGCGCTCGCCATTTTAGGCGCATTGCCGAAAGGTTCCAATGTGTCGGCGGTAGCCATTGCGCGGGAGGGCGAACTGGCTGAGAACCAGTGGAAGGTGTTTGACTTCCCTGACCAGTACTCGCAGGGTATTTTGATTAACCTGCCCGGTCATGGTCTGGTTGCCTATAGCGATGTTTGTACACACCTGTCGTGCGCGGTACTTTACGTGGGAGACGGGAAAATGCATTGCCCCTGTCACGAAGGTTTTTTCGACGCAGCAACCGGCGACGTGCTGGCGGGTCCTCCGACGCGCCCGCTGCCGTTGATCCAGCTTGCCCGGCACAATGGCATGATCTATGCCGTCAAGGAGATAGTGCGATGAGCATAAACAACGCCAGAACTTTCATGCGCAAAGCCAATCCCGATGATCCAAATGTGCAACGCCCACCACGCGGCCCGCGCGGACCGATGCCCGGCCCCAACTTTCGCGGCTTAGAAGGGCGTATCGCCATTGTGCAGGGGCAGGTGTTCCTGCTGGCCGTGATCTTGATCGCGCAACTCGCCATCGTCACCGACGCGCTCTTTGAACTGCTCTCCGGGCGAGAGGATTTGCTGGGCTGGTTGGCGCTGGCAAGCGGCATCGGCTTCGCCCTGGGGCTGGTAGTCGTCTTCTGGCCCCGCCGCCGCATCGACGAGCCATAATGCCACATTTATCGTTTATTGGAGGAGGTAAGCATATATGGAGCCGAGGACACAAAAAGATGAGAGCGCAGGTGACATTGACGCTGGTGGACAAAGTCTAGCCCAGCCGGGCAAATTACCATCCTTGCGACGCTCCTACGGGCGCATTGACCCCGAACACCCCATCGGCGGCGAAATGTCGGATGTCTTGCGCGGCCTGTTCTTGCACATACGCCTGCCCTGGCTCACGCGCCGTTACGCGCAAACGCCCGTGCTGGCGCTTTTCAGTTTTATCAATGGCTGCATTAGTATCGGCCTGATGTCTATACTGGCGCTGATTACAGGATCGCCCTTTATCTTTCCCTCACTGGGACCAACAGCCTTCCTCTTTTTCTACACTCCGCGCGCCCCCAGCGCCTCGCCGCGCAATACACTGATTGGTCACACCATCGGCGTGCTGGCGGGTTATTTCAGCCTGGTTGTGACCGGTTTGACTGCCGCTGGTCCCGCGCTGGCTGTAGGCGTATCTTGGCCGCGCGTAATCGCCGCCGCCCTCTCGCTCGGCCTGACCGCCGGCCTGATGGTCTTGTTCAAGTCGCCTCACCCACCGGCGGGAGCCACCACGCTGATTATCTCGCTCGGCATACTAACCAAACCCTGGCAGCTTGTTTTGCTTATGATCGCCGTCGTGCTGCTCACCGCGCAAGCCTTCGCTATCAACCGGATGGCAGGCATCCCCTACCCGCTCTGGAACCCCATCAAGGAAAAAGAGGCCAGTTCGGGATAAGCAGGGCCAGCAGCCAGGGCGACCGCGAGGGTCGCCCTGCGCGTGGCGTTTCACTTTGCGCGTGAGACGAGGGGTGTCAGTTTGTCAAAAACTTCGTGTTGCAGGCTGTGATACGTTGGGCTGGGCGTCATAGTTAGCAGCATCACTGCATCGGTTGACGCGGTAACACTGTGTGGGATATGAGCCTCCAGTTGTAATACCATGCCTGCTCGCAACTTCGTACTCTTGCCAGACGTACTGAAGGTGACGCGACCGCGCAGCACCTGCACCAGCAACTGACTGGAGGTATGATGCTCCTTCAGTTGTTGACCGGCTTTGAACGCGAACAACACGAGGCGCGCAGCGCCAGTATCCGACAATACTTGAACGTTGGGGCCTTCAGCGCGGAAGTGGGTGAGCGCGCGTACATCAAACAAAATGACGCTCCCGGGCTCCTCGCCCTGTTCAGTTTGAACCTGCGCCTCCGCGTTCTCCAGAGTTTGTGATGTTTCACTCATGAGTTTCTCATCCTTCTGTGCATACAGAACGCTATGGATTGGAAGTCGCCGCTTATTCGGCGGCGATTTTGCGAATGCGGATTGCCCAGCGTTCCGGTCCCTGCTCTTCCGGCTCCCAATCAAACATGTTCGGGCGCTCGGCCATCAACTGGTAGCGCAGTGGTTTGGGGTCATGGTCATTCACCAGGCGCAGCGCCTCTCCCACTTTGAGGGCGTCCAGGCGCTCGAAAATGAGAGGATGTCGCTCGCGCGGTTTGATTTCGCGCACGTCCAGTATTGCAATAGTTTCTTCTGTCATCGTCTTGTGATCTCCTTCGGTTTATTCACGGCTGCCCGTGTTGGCAGCTTCACATGTACACAGTAAGTATGCTCCAAATTATGGCAATATGCTGTGACTAATGTCGCTGACAATATCCGCGCCTGCCAGTTACGCTGTCTATAGCGCATCTGCTTGTATCGTGATGGAGATGCGCATCAGGAGAGCTACACAGAAAAGAGGACATCATGATAGATACAGCAGCTATTGAGGAAACGCGCAAACAGGTTTTTGAGGCGTTGCGCGAGGTATACGACCCGGAACTCGGCGTAAATATTGTGGATCTGGGTCTCGTTTACGGCGTTGAGGTGACGCCGGAGGGTTATGTCACACTCACCATGACCCTCACGACGCCCGGTTGTCCCATGCATGAATCGATAGCTGACGGCGTTGGCACCGTCTTACAAGATGTTCCGGGCATTAGCGACGGCGAGATCAAGCTGGTATGGACGCCGCGCTGGGAGCCAACCATGATGACGGATGAGGGGCGGCGCTTGCTCGGATTCTAGCTGGCAAGTTTCAGATGGCGCACTACGCCAAGCACGTTGAGCATGGCAAGGATGCAACCGCCGGCCAGGACCGCGCTGGCGCATTGCGCTATCCACAGGGGAGGGTTGAGCAGGAAGGCCGCTATGAGCGCGATCAGCCCGGCATTGATGCACCACCAGCTTATCCACGCCCAACGTTCATGTACCATCTCGCGCATCAGGGGTACCTTCTGCTTGCCCACTAGCGACCCGTACCGTTCATGCCAGATCAAGAAAGGCACAATTTTATAGAGATAGCCCATGATGCTCTGTCCCAGCCAGCCCAGCAGCGCGGCCAATCCCAGCGCGGAGAGCAAGGGCGGACTGCCCCAGCCGAAGATGGCCGCGCTTATGCCGAAGGGTACCAGAAACATGAGATAGACCACCGATGCTATAGCGTGGTGTTGGGTCACATCCAGTACTTTGCGATAACGCGCGCGCAACATCTGTAGATAGTCATAGCCAAAGAGCCAGGCGGCGGCTATCAATACCAACCCACCGGCAATGATAAGCGGTAGCCACGCGAAGCTAAAGCCGAGCGCCAATCCCACTATAGCGGTGTTGAGCAGCCAGAAAATGATGCGTCCCAGGCGGTCGCCGTGCCTGTGGGCCAGGGCGAAGAGTCTCACCAGCGTATACGAGACGCCCATGAGTGTAGTAGTGAGCCAGCCCACCACGCCCAGCGTGATGTGAGCGAGCAGAAGCCGGTCAGCGCCCGCCGCCAGAAAACCGAATTGAAAATTTAGCGCGGCGGTCAATCCCAGGCACACCACGATGCCGAGGTAGACGAGCGAAGCCATCAGATAGTAGACAGTCAGAGGGCGTTTATCAGCCCGCGCAAAGGTGATAGCAAGCACAATGATATAATGAAACACGGCCAGCACGATCAGCGACCCGCCCACAATCAGCAACGCGGGTAACATCCACCAGAAGCCACTGATAAGCAAGACGACGCCACTGGCATAGATGGGGTACTGCCAGCGCAGGAGGCGCGCGGCGCGTAATGGCCCGGCAATAATCACCGGAACCAGTTGCAGCGATGCGCCCATAATTGCCATCGTCAGAAAGCCAAGCGTCAGCATATGCACCAGCGCCAGTACATGTGGGAAATTGGGAGCCAGCAATGCTTGCGAGATATTCCAGGGCAGCAGCACGCTGAAGAGCGCGGCTGCCGAGATAGCCGTTAACAAAAATGGCAAAGGAACTGAAAGTGGCATGGCCTGCCTTCCCTGCGTGAGGCCGGGAGCAGTGATGGCCGGGTCAGGCTTCGAGCCTGGCCTGTTCAGCGCGATATGGGCGGATTCTGATTCTTTTGTACTCATTGTGCGCTTCCTTTTTATTAGCCGCGCCGGAACTGCACGATCCATTCGTCTACACTCACCTGGCGCGTCTCATGCGCAAAGCCTCTCTCTGCCAGGACGCTATAAAGCGGCACGGGTTCAAAGGGGGCGACAATTGCCAGAACCTCGCCGGGGCGTGTAGTTTCCGCCGCCTCCATGATGCGCGCGAACGGCTCATCGCCGCGTTGCAGATCGGGTCGCACATCTACTGTTCTGGTTGCCTGGGATTTCCATATGTCTAAAGTTGTACTCATAGATTTCCTCTTTTCTTCGCGCCTGATGGCGATATGATAACAAAAAACTTTTACGCAGCGCTTCCGCGCTAATTACAGGGTATACTAAGGCGTGGTGTAATTACTGTGACTTTGGTCGCAACTGGGAAGAAAGGGGAGCGGGTATGACTGTGCAGAGCGCTGTACTGCGCCAGATTCCGCTTTTTGCCGCGCTCAGCGAGAACCAACTGGCGCGTATCGCGGGGATGACTGTCGAACGCCATTACGAACGCGGCGATATTATTTTGCTGGAAGGGGATCAGGGCGGGGCGTTGTGTTTTGTTTCCGGGGGATTGGTGAAGGTCTTCAAAACATCGCCAGAGGGCAGAGAGCAGGTGCTGCGCCTGATTGCTGCTGGCTATACCTTCAACGATGTGCCAGCGCTGGATGGCGGGCCTAATCCGGCCAGCGCCGCCGCAATGGAGGCCAGCACAGTGTACATGATACGACATGCTGAGCTGCGCCAGTTGATTATGACCGAGCCGGAAGTGGCTACGGCGGTCATTAAAACGCTGGCTCAGGCGCTGCGCCACCTGGTGGGATTGGTCGAGGATCTCTCGCTACGTCACGTTACAGCGCGAGTAGCAAAATTGCTGCTCGAGCAGGAAACATCATCCACCATTAAAGCCACCGGACACCAGTTGACGCAACAGGAGATGGCCGCTATCGTAGGAACGGCGCGCGAAGTAGTGGGACGCGCGCTCAAGGAACTGGAAACAGCCGGGGCTATCGAGATGCGTCAGGGGCGAGCGACCATCCTGAACCGCGAACGGTTGCAGGTTTTATCGGGCATAGGATAGGGAAAAAACTTGCCCCTGACCTCATCGCTATGCTAAACTGAAGCAGCAAACAACGTCAAATTGGAGAAGGACAAGGTATTACAATGTCGAAGAATGTTCCTATTACTGTTGCGCGTGGCGATGGCATCGGCCCGGAAATCATGGATGCTACCCTGCGCATTATCGAAGCGGCAGGGGCGCGTATAGATATCGAAGAGGTCGAAATAGGCGAGAAGGTCTATTTGCGAGGTATCAGCGCGGGCATCGAGGACAGCGCCTGGGAATCGCTGCGCCGCACCAAAGTATTTCTCAAAGCGCCCATTACCACGCCCCAGGGCGGCGGCTATAAGAGCCTCAACGTTACCACGCGCGTGATGTTCGGGCTATACGCTAATGTGCGCCCCTGTGTCTCCTACTATCCATTCGTGGATACTAAACACCCCACAATGGATGTGGTTATTATGCGAGAGAACGAGGAAGACCTGTACACGGGCATCGAGTACCGGCAAACGCATGATATGGTGGAAAGCCTCAAGCTCATCAGTCGCCCCGGCAGCGAAAAGATCGTGCGCTATGCCTTCGAGTACGCGCGCAGCCACAACCGCAAAAAAGTCACCTGCTTCATGAAAGACAATATCATGAAGCTGACGGATGGCCTGTTCCACAAAGTCTTCAACGAGATCGCCAACGACTATCCCGATATTGAAAATGAAGCCTGGATTGTGGATATTGGCTCGGCCAAGCTTGCCGATACGCCGGAAGCATTCGATGTGATCGTATTGCCCAACCTGTACGGCGATATTCTCTCCGATATAGCGGCGCAGGTAGCTGGTTCGGTCGGGCTGGCAGGCTCGGCCAATATCGGCGACCGCTGTGCCATGTTCGAGGCCATTCACGGCTCCGCTCCCCGACGCGCGGGTCAGAATCTCGCCAACCCGTCAGGCTTATTGCTGGGCGCGGTAATGATGCTGGTTCACATCGATCAGCCTGATGTAGCAACGAGCGTTCACAATGCCTGGCTGCGTACTATCGAAGACGGCATCCATACCTATGACATTTACAAGGACGGCGTGAGCAAGCAAAAAGTAGGCACGCGCGAATTTGCCGACGCCGTTATCGCGCGCCTGGGACAGGTGCCAGAAATACTCAAGGCCGTCAACTATACGCACGCGCCGCAGCACTCGTCCTACGCCCCCACCGTCAGCACACCCAGTAATGAGCAAAAGGACCTGGTGGGAGTCGATGTCTTCCTGGACTGGCATAGCGGCACCCCCGATGAACTGGGCGAGAAGTTCAAGCAAGTCGGCAGCAACGGGCTGGAACTGACCATGATTACCAATCGCGGCGCGAAGGTGTGGCCGGGCGGTATGCCCGAAACCTTCACCACCGACCACTGGCGCTGCCGTTTCATGGCGCATAAGCGGGGCGCAACTATCGAGCATTCACAGATCATTCACCTGCTCGAACGCATCAACGAAGCCGGTTACGACTTCATCAAGATCGAGAACCTCTACAATTTCGATGGTAAACCTGGCTACTCCGCCGTAGGAGAATAAAAATAAGCATAGAGAACTTCTCACCGCTGGAGGCGGTGAGAAGTTCTCTATGCTTATGAGTAAGGTATTGAGAGGATTTTATTTACATGGTAATCGACGAAATACTGGCGCATAACGTGCTGTTTGTCCAGCAAAAAACCCTGCCCATCGTTGGACACGCGCCGCGCAAGCATATGGCCGTCGTGACCTGCATGGATTGCCGCCTGGTAACGATGTTCGAGCAGGCGCTGGGTCTGGAGCGCGGCGAAGTGCTGGAACTGCGCACGGCAGGCGCGACCATCTCCAAACCCGAACGCGAAGGCGCGGCCAATGACCTGATTCGCTCGCTGGCCGGTGGAATCTACCTGCTGGGTGTGCGTGAAGTGGCCGTCATCGGTCACACACAGTGCGGGTTATCACATTCCGACCCTACCCCGCTGATTGCATCCATGCAGGCGCAAGGCGTTGACCCGCAGCAATTGATACGAGACTACAATTTGGGAGACGCGCGCGGTCTGATGAACTGGGTCGGCACCTTCAACGACGTGCATGTCAATGTGCGCGAAGTAGTCAACATTATTCGCAACAGCCCTTTCCTGCCAAAGATTCCTGTACATGGGCTGGTGATTAATATCGAGACGGGCGAGTTGGAGATGGTTGAGCGGGGATAAAAAGAAGAGAGATGAATTTGTCATATAAAGCTGTGTCTATAAAAATTCGCACATGCATAGGGCTATCTCTATTATCGCTCGCGCTTATTCTGGCAAGCTGCGGCGGCTCGTCAGAGGCGCGGCAAACAAATAAGCAGACGCCGCCAGCCTCAAAATCAACAGCTCAGGCGCAGCCGACTGCCGCAAATTTTTTGAAAAAGCCGCTGGTATATGTGGCGTTGGGAGCGTCTGACGCGGTAGGTGTGGGCAGCGATAAGCCTGTGTCACAGGGCTATGTGCCTCTGGTGGCGGCGCGTCTGCCCAAAGGGTCACACGCATTAGATCTGGGAGTTAATGGCATTCACCTGCATGAGGCGTTGACGGCGGAATTGCCGCTCGCTTTAAGCACTTCTCCTGATTTGATTACGGTCTGGCTGGTGGCGAATGATTTCATCGGCGGCGTGACCTATGACGACTATATGCAGGACCTTGCTACGCTGCTTTCGCAATTGCGTAGTGTGACGCACGCGCATATCTTCATGGCGAATCTGCCCGATTTGACGCGCTTGCCCGCCTTCTCTGGCAATTCTGCTGCGCAGAAAGCGCAAATGCTCTCGGACATTCAACACTGGGATACTGGCATCGCTCAGCAGGCGGCGCGTTATGGCGTGACACTGGTTGACCTGTTCAAGCGAGGCAGCGAAATTACCGCGCACCCGGAATACATCAGCGGGGATGGCTTTCATCCCAGCCCCGCCGGATATGCGCAACTGGCCGCCGTATTCTGGCAAGCCATTACAGGATAGACTCAGTTCTGTGAATTAGCGTGTTGGAGAGGCAAGGCGACCGCCAGGGTCGCCTCTACTATGACAGCCACAGAACGCCCTTAGTAGAGGCGACCCTGGCGGCCGCCTTTCTTTAATATATGCCACTATTTTCGCAGATTCAGTGGTTATTCTGATGCATCTTCTCTACCTACGCTCCGCCAGGCTCATGTCTCTTCTCAAACCCCGCATAGTTGGAGAAGCCAGGCAGGCACCGGCCATCGCTATACATAACAGGGCGGGGACGCCTATTACCAGGGGAGCAGCCAGCGCGCCCAGTAGCAGGCCACCGACCACGCCACCAAGCGGGTAGCCTGCCACGTTGAGCGCGCCCCGCGCCCCGAAGACCTGGCCGCGTATTTGTTCAGGCACAAGGCGCTGTGTGAGCGTTTGTTCAACGACGTAGTATGGCGCGGCGGCGCAACCGGCCAGAGCCATGACGACGATGGCGACGGGCAGGGAGCGTATCAGGAGCAATGGGAGCAGCAGGAGACCACTGAAGAACAGGATCATGGCGAGCGTAACGCCCTGGCGTTCGCGGCCTACCCAGCGCTGGCTGAGCAGGGCGAGCGCCAGTAGCGAACCCAGGCCGAAAGCCGACATAAGCAAACCATAGCCGACCACACCCGCTCCTAGCGTTCTTTGACTGTAGAGCGGAATGGCAATCTCGGCCAGTCCCTGCGCGAAGAGAAACAGCAGCGTCAGGATAGTCAACCATAAGATACTGCGCGTATTGATGATCGCGCCAAAGCCCAGCAGGCTTCTTTTGCCCTTTGATCCCAACTCGCCAGTTCGCGCCTGAGCTAAACGTGGAAGCGAGCTTGCCATCATGCCCATGAATACGAACGTCGCAGCGTCAAGCAATAGCACGGCGGGCGCGTTGATGTAGAGTATGAGGAAGCCCGCCAGGGCTGGCCCGACCAGCGTAGCAGCATCCCAACTGATAGAGGACAGGGCGTTAGCGCGTTCCAGTTCTTTCCAGGCTACAAGGCGGGGAATGACAACGCGCACACCAACTTCGGTAGCAGGCGCGAGCAATCCGGCGCACAGGGCCAGGCCATAGACCATCCAGAGGTGTAAGTTGCCACTCCAATACAACAGCGGAATGGCGGCGATGATGGCGGCGCGCCAGAAATTGTCAAAACCCATGATGAAGCGCGGCTGAAAACGATCGAGCAGTTTGCCCAGCAATGGACTGCTTATCATAGCAGGCAACTGGAAACAGAGTACCAGCAGCCCGATAGCGAGACCTGAACCGGTCAATTGCAGGACAAACCACGTCAGGGCCACGATAGTCAACGCATCGCCCATGCGGGAGATGGTCAGCCCCAGCCAGAGACGGCGGAAAGCGGGATGCTCCAAGGGCGAAGCAGCAACCGCGCCTTTCAATGGCGCTTTGTTGCGCAATAAGCGCATAGCGGCAGCTTCGCGCTGGAGCTGCTCACGACGCTGTTGTGCCAGTTGTTCATGGAAGTAAGGATGCATGATCAATCTCCTCTCATGACTGTGAAAACTCACTCGAGAGACGCATAAATTGACCATCTGGCCGCCATGCTATAGAATAGAAGCAGGCCAGACGGTAACAACCGTAGGGTCAAGGGTGGGGCGTGTTGGAAGCTTTGGTCGGCAAGAACACGCCCTACTCGTCAATTTCGTCTATTTAAGGTACATACTCAATAAATCTCCCAGACTATCCAGCACGTCCGGGCGCAAACTGTAGCGTTTATCGCTCAACCTCATACGCACCAGGCCAGCCGAGCGTAGGGTAATTAAGTGATGATGCATGGTTGTTTTTGCTACTCCGAAATCGTCCGCCAACTCTTGCAAGGTATAACTTTCGGTTGAAAGCTTCTTGAGTATACGCAGGCGGCGCTCGTCCGCGAGCGCCTTCGCCAGGCGCAACAGGCGCACCGGAGGCGCGTTATTGCCAGCAACGACACTCTCATCAGCCACTGGAAAATAGAAAATGCGCGTCCCGTGATGTTCGGCGTCCGAGTTGTAGGGACGGTTAATATAGGAAGGGATGAGTACGACGCGCTTGATGCCTGGTTCCGGCACGTATTCCCAGCCGGTACACGTTTCGATCAACTGTTCCGGCGACATAGTGGCCCTCAAAGCGCGTTTGGCCTCCACGTCGCGCGCCAGAATGGGCAAAACGGTCGGCTCCTGCTCGCGGAACACTTCATCATACCAGCGGCGCAAGATGTCGAGCAACATGTTTTTCGTGGCGGTCATGTCGAGAGCCAGCAGCCAGCGCAGCGTTTTTTGCCACTCGGCATCATTGGGAAAAGAGGTTTTGAGCAACTTTTTCTGCGCCTCACTATCTCCCTGCGCTGCCGCGTAGATTGTTTCGGGCGGCGTAACGCGGCGATGCTCACGCACATAATACCCCAACAGGTGCAATCGCAATTCTAACGCATCGATGGTTTCCAGGTAATCTATAAAAGTAGGAACATCTCTTGGGGGCGGGCAATCATACGCGAGACTGAACATATGCTCCCACACCTGGTGACTGTGAAAACTGAATTGCTCGATATTTGCCAGCAAATCAGGCGAGGCTTTGGCGCGTACATCTTCAAACCACACCTTGTCTACATCATACGTTACCTCGCTGTGGAAATCACCACAGGCATCATTGAAAACGCACAGGCTTATCAAGAACTCGTAGGCCGGGGCGGCCTCAACTTCAACAATTAACGCTTGTCTTCGCAGTGGTACATTCTGCGCGGCCATGATCTTTTCCCTGAATGCGATATTCAATCTGTTTCATACGGTACGAAACATTTCGTACAATACGATTGTAATCGGATGATATAGTTTTGTCAAGTGGTCGAGAAAAATTGTGTCAGCTCTGGTAACATTGGTAATACTTCACACCTGCTCCAAAAAGTGATTTTTACCGTTGCTCGACATCAGAAATTAGACTATAATGGAGCCATATTCAAAGATCATCAGGTGAAAGAACGGAATTATAGCTCCCGATTTCCATTTTAGCGTGTACAAGGAGTACGTCAATGAGTGACCGCGTGGGTCAGCAAGTAGGTAATTACCGTCTCGAAAGGCTTCTGGGAAGCGGGGGCTTTGCGGATGTGTACCTGGGCAAGCAGGTGTATCTTGATAGTTTGGCCGCCATCAAATTGCTGAAAACAACCCTGACAGAAGGAGATATAGAAGATTTTCGCTCGGAGGCGCGCACACTGGTGCGTCTGATGCATCCCCATATTGTGCGCATTCTGGATTTTGGATTAGAGGACAATATTCCCTTTCTGGTAATGGATTATGCGCCCAATGGCACACTGCGCCAGCGTCACGCGCGCGGCTCGCGCCTGCCTCTCGGCACCGTGATTGAGTATGTGAACCAGGTTGCCAGCGCCTTGCAATTTGCGCACGATCAGAAAATTATTCACCGCGATGTCAAACCGGAGAATATGTTGCTGGGACGCCAGAACGAGATATTGCTCAGTGACTTTGGCATCGCTGTAGTCGCGCAAAGCACGCGCACCGAGTTCACGCAGGAAACCGTAGGCACCATCTCCTACATGGCCCCGGAACAAATCCAGGCGCACCCGCGTCCCGCCAGCGATCAATATTCGCTGGGCGTAATAGTGTACGAGTGGCTGAGCGGAGACCGTCCTTTCAATGGTACATTCACGGAGATCGCAGTCAAGCACATGATGACGCCCGTTCCGCCTCTGCATGAAAAGATTCCTTCTATCTCGCCCGATATAGAGCAGGTCATACTTACCGCGCTTGCCAAAGATCCAACGCAGCGTTTCGGCAGTGTGCAGGCATTTGCCACCGCTCTCGATCAGGCCAGTTATGGCATAAAAAAAAGTTTTCCGGCCATTGCTCAAACTCAAGCCGCGCCTCTGCCCACGCTGGCTCCAACAATCTTAGCCTCTCCTGTCACACCAATATTGCCGCTTATGCAACCTGATGTTCAAAACACGCCCGCTCACTCGCAGGCAGGAAACCCTGTGGAAGCTACAGCAATAGAGACGCCTGGCACACCATTTCAAGCGCCATCGCCCGCGTATCTTGAAGCAAACGCGCCCACCGTCGCTACACCATCCATACATTCGTACAATCCAGCAACTCCGCCACCACCAGGGCTTCCCATGCTTGAGCGGCAGCCGGAACCGGAACGCAAAGGCATGTCCAGGCGCGCAGTCTTGATTGCGGGTGTATCGACCGTAGGCGTTGTGGCAATCGGTGGGACAGCCTTGATACTCGCAACACATAATACTCCAACGGTGACAGGTGGCAATCACCCAACGCCTTCGGCAACATCACGTACAACACCGACAACTCAAGTGAATCCAAATTTATTGGAGCAAGATGATTTCCACCGGGCAAATCAACAATTCTGGGGAACAACTTCCAATGGTCATGTATGGGGGGGCGATGCGAATAAATCACCCGATTTTTCCATTGCTAACGGCGTGGGCCAGATCAAAAGGAATATAAACCCGGGCAACCTTTACACAGCCGTGCTGGGAACGGCCCAGACGAACTCCGAAGTAATAGCTACCGCTATGATCGATAATTTCAATAATTCTCATATTGCGGTCCTGTTGCGCTACCAGGATGATAATCACTATTACAAGGCTCGTATTCTGGGGAATATGCTGGATATTTTCAATAGAAAGGATGTCAACACCGGCTCGACCTTAAATTTTATAGCTTTCAAAGCAAATCCCGGCACCTTTTACACTATCCGTTTTCGCGCAGTTGGCACAACGCTTCTAACGAAAGCCTGGCAAACGGGTACTCCTGAGCCTGCTGATTGGATGGTGGCAACCACAGATACTACGTTCCAATCCGGCATGGGCGGGTTTCGTCCACAGCTGGATCACGGTGTGACAATGCAAGTCTCTATGTTCCAGGAGATTACAGCAACCGGCGTGTAACTCCTGGTGATGCCTGCATTAAGACAAAAAGAAAGGGCAACTCGATGAGTTGCCCGGACGAACTAAGAAACGCTTTGTGTTATAGCCTGCGTCGGCGGCGGCCATAGCCACCCGAGACCGCGCGCAGAATAGCGATCAGGATACACGCGCCGATGACCGCAATGATGAGCGTCAAAATGAGGCTGCCACCTGAACCTACTCCAATCAGGCTTGCCAGGAAACCTCCGATGAACGCGCCAACGATACCTATAATGATATCGGCGACAATACCATAGCCACCACGCATTATAAAGCTTGCAATAACGCCAACCACCAGGCCGATAATCAGCCACCAGATGATCGTTGACGCAGACAGATTAATATCACCAAGAACAAGTGTTGCAAGTGCCATTAAGAAATTCTCCTTCTGTAAAACATGTAGATTGTTCTACTGTTCCGCTTCTCAAAGCTTACTATGCCTGCTTTGCGAATACAAGTCAACAATAAGATATTAAGTTGACTTTAATACTTCTTCTAATCTTTCTAATTTTATATATAATCTATCATGTTTTTGTTCTGTGCTATCCAGAACCCCTTGCCGCCTGATGAACTTTAACGATCAAAGTCGGCAATGTCATCCTTCTGTGAACGCCTGCGGAGCTACACTCCACTTCATTGAGGAAGCAGAGATATGAGGCAGATTCGACTGCTCTCAGTAAAGTGAAACCAATTGAGTGTCTGAAACGTGTCGAGAGATGATGAGTATAGCATAAGAGGAATCCTGACCACATCCTCTGCTAAGATGTGGTCAGGAAAATGAGAGACATATGCGAGATACCTTCAATCGAATTTTAATGCTCATAGTAAGCTTTGTCTCATTTGGTTTCGGGATTATTGTATTGTTGCTCCTGGCTGGCTGGATTACGCCCGGCGAGGTCGGCATACCTGGCACGATCCTGTATAATGTGTGGAACTTCTTCGCGCAAATGCGCCATCCTAATCCACTCTTTGACATCCTTGTCGGAGCCATATGCGCATTCGTGGGCCTGATTATCTTCCTCATGGAAGCTTTCCCGGCCAGACGCCAACAGAGGCACCAACCGGTATAACTGCTCATTAGCCCTGGTGTCCAGGGATAGGTGACTGCGGCGCGTTCGAGTGTCCGAGATCCCATTTAGTATGAGGCCGCTACTTCTGGCAGAGTAGCGGCCTCATATCCATGACATTCACCTCTTTTCTCCTTGCAGAATCCACACATAGCACATTGGGCGTTGTTGTCGCAAGCTGGAAAATATGATATTGTGAAGCATACAGACGTACCCTCAGCACTGCAATGGAGCAATAAGTATGACAGCAGAAGATACCGCAGCAGCCTCGCTCAAGCGTACCCCACTTTATGACGAACATCGTGCATTGAATGCGCGGCTGGTAGAGTTTAGTGGGTGGGAGATGCCGGTACAATATAGCAGTATTTTGGAAGAGCATCGCGCTGTGCGCGCGCGGGCAGGGTTATTTGATGTTAGCCACATGGGCGAGTTTGGTGTTGAGGGGCCGGACGCGCTGGCATACCTGCAATACCTGGTTCCCAATGACGTATCTAAACTCGCTATTCACCAGGCACTCTACACGCAACTTTGCCTGCCCGACGCCGGTACAATCGATGATTTGCTGATCTACCGGCTGGGCGAGAGCCAGTACATGATGGTAGTCAACGCGGGCAACATCGACAAAGACTTCGCGTGGGCCGTACAGCAGTCCAGGAATTTCGATGTGCGGCTGACAAACAAATCGGACGAAACTGGGCTGCTTGCCTTGCAGGGGCCAGAGGCGCAGAACATCCTGCAACCCCTCACAGAGGTTGACCTGAGCGGCATTCGCTACTATCACTTCGAGCCGGGCAAAGTAGATGGCGTCGATTGCATTATCTCGCGCACTGGCTACACGGGAGAGGACGGATTTGAACTGTATTGTCCATCTGCCGATGTGGTCAAACTGTGGCGCGATGTGCTGACTGCCGGGAAAGAGCGCGGACTGTTACCTACTGGGCTGGGCGCGCGCGATACGTTGCGACTGGAAGCTGGCTATTGTCTCTACGGACATGAACTGGACGAGGCCACGAACCCCCTGGAAGCGAGCCTGGGCTGGACCATCAAACTCAACAAAGGCGAATTTATTGGACACGACGCGCTGGCAAAAATCAAAGAGCAGGGCTTGAAACGCAAACTGATCGGCATCGAAATGACGGAACGTGGTGTGTGTCGCGGCGGCTATGCCATCTATGCCGATGGCGAGCAGATCGGCGCATTGACCAGCGGCGCGCCCGGTCCCACGCTGAACAAAAACATCGGCATGGGTTACGTCGAGACAGCATACGTCGTTCCCGGCAAGACTGTCTACATCGACATCCGGGGTAAACAGACCGCAGCGCAGATTGTCGCGCTGCCTTTCTACAAGCGACAAAAGTAGGGACGCGATTAATCGCGTCCTTTGTACATCGCGTCCCATAGTATTTTGTACATTCACAAACCGAAGGGAGAACCCAACTTATGGCAAAGCTCAACCATCCGGCCAACCTCAAGTATAGCAAGACCGACGAATGGGTGCGCGTCGAGGGCGACGAGGCCACCATTGGCATTACCGACTACGCTCAGGATCAGCTAGGTGACATCGTGTACATCGAGCTACCCTGGGATGGCGGGCAAAGCGTCTCAGCCGAAGGGAAATTTGGTGATATAGAGTCCGTTAAGGCCACTTCGGAGCTTGTTTCCCCCCTCAGTGGCAGCATCGTGAAGGTGAACGAGAACTTAAAGGACACGCCCGAACTGATTAATGATAGCCCATACGAGCAAGGCTGGATGTTCGTCGTGAAGATGAGCGATCCTTCTGAATTGAGCCACCTTATGAGCGTCGATGACTATCTGGCATATCTCGAAGGCCGCTAACCTGGCAATCCTCCGTAG
>JBOGTO010000206.1:0-21974 GCA_050695155.1 Ktedonobacteraceae bacterium | reverse complement strand
CACCCACGCCGCCCCCGCCCCTACGGACAATACGAACGTTGGACTGGTTAAAAAAAAAGGAGGGGTTGTGCGTACTAGCGCGATGCGCTATACTTGCAACTATAGTCACGCTGAAATTTTGGGCGGTAAGGTAGTTCATCCGTCACATAAGGAGCTTTTGTGAGTATATCCATAGAGATTGCGCGTCGCATCATGGAAGCCTGCAAACAACGCGCTCAGGAGTTGCGCAGCCCTGTCAGCATCGCCATCGTCGATGCGGGTGGACACCTGGTGCTGTTTGAGCGCATGATGGCACCGTATGGCTGGGCAACGGGCAATATCAGCCTCGCCAAAGCCAGTACCGCTGTCATGTTTAACCAGTCAACCGACGCGGTAGCGCAGTGGGGTTCGGGCATTCCTGGCTTTGCATCCAGCATGGCAAGTATGACCCAGGGCAAGTTTATTATGGCAGCAGGTGGCTGGCCTATCCGCATGGGCGGCACGACGATTGGCGGCATCGGCGTCAGTGGCGGCAATGCCCCAGGACGCGATGACGATATTGCGCGCGCCGGACTGGCCGCCGTTGCTCAAACGCCCGCTCCAGTTTATCGCCCTTCATCGCAACCATCGTTACAACCGGCACCAGCATACCCCTCAGTACCATCGCCGACCCCTGTACCCGCCTCGTCGTCAGCGCCGGGTCTTGCTTCCATGCCGCCAACGTCGAATAGTATGTATCTCGGAAACGAGCGTGAGTCGTCACTGGATGACGCGCAGCAATCCTTTGAAGATTACCATGAATCCAATGGAGGTCAGTCATGAGTCAGGAACAGAATACCGGCACCCCGCCGACGCAGGGCAAGCCAACTACTAATAAACGCAGCAATCGTAATGGACGCCATCGGCCCGTACTGGTAACAAGTGACACCAATGACCAGCTATCCAGCGATTCAGTGCAGGAAGGCACACAGGAGGATGCGATCAATCGCGTCCCTACACAAACCGCCATTGAGGAGGCTCCCGAAGCTGCTCCAGTCAAGAAGCGCCCCAGCTTCTTTTCTACCATAGGTAAGAAAGAAGAGAAGGAAGAGGCAACAGACGTAGCAGCCGCGCGCCTGGCCCGCGCCACTCGCAACAAGGCGGCAGCCCCCGCCAAAAAAGAGACCAAAGAAGTCAAAGCAACGAACAAACCGGAGCCTATGGCAGTCGCAAAAAGCGCACCGGCTCGCGCGGGCAGCAAAGCCGCTCCCCGGCGTGGCGGATTCAAGCCGCGCCACCTGATCGGCATTCTGGCCTACCTGATTGTAGCGGATGTCGCCGGCGTCTACGAGAAATCCCTGTTGGTGAGCGCCCACGCGGAAAAATTGCTCTTTAACCTCGGCCCGCTGCCCATCTATGTGTCTACCCTTTTATTCCTGCTAACGTTGGTGGTCTTGTTGATCGTTCTGGCACGCTTTGACCTTGTGCCGCGCAGCCTGACTCCCTCCTCGCGTCAGCCCGCGACAGGCGGTAGAGGTTCATCACAGCAGAATAACAAAAATTCTGATACAGGCTCTGACGGCTCCAGAAACACGCCAAACGTCAAACAGGGCGTCAAGGGCGAGAACGACGATCTTTACCAGGAGTACCGCGAGACGCAGCGCTACTGGCAGCGCCGCGACCGCAAAAAATAGCCAGCATATGTTATACTGTCTTTATCCAGTATTCTAGGATGAGTCTTCCTGCTGACAGGTAACGCAGAATAGCATGTTTGAAGAGAGAGCGAGCGGCGCAATGAGCGCGCCGCCGTTGGCATGCAGCCCTACAGGTGCAAGCAGGCAAACAGAGAAATGTAGGGGCCAGAAGTATCGCGCCCGTATGGTCGCATAGATGCGCCCCACGAAGGATAGTGCAATGCCAACACGTATTATCATTGCGGACGATGAGACCATTCAACGCATGGATCTCAAAGAAGTCCTGACGAAGCAGGGCTACCTGGTGATCGGTGAAGCCGGCGATGGCGCAAGCGCCGTCAACCTGGCGCGCGAGGTGCGCCCGGACCTCGTCATCATGGATATCCGTATGCCGGATATGGATGGCATCACCGCCGCCGAAACACTCACACAGGAGAAAATCGCCCCCGTCTTGCTTTTAACCGCGTTCGGCGACCAGCCGCTGGTGGAACGCGCCAAAGAAGCAGGCGTGGTAAATTATATCGTCAAGCCCCTGCGCGAAAGTGAGGTGGCACCCGCTATTGAAGTCGCGCTGGCTCGCTATAGCGAGTTTCGCCTGATGGAAGATAAGGCCCGTACTCTTTCAGAACAATTGGAGACCCGCAAAGTCGTAGAACGCGCCAAGGGCCTGCTGATGGAAAAGCAAGGACTCAGCGAGCAAGAGGCGTTTCGCAAAATACAGAAAGCCAGCATGAACAACCGCAAATCCATGCGCGAAGTCGCGGAAGCTATCTTGCTGACGAACGAAATGTAATTGACCTGGAATGGAGCCAATATGTCTCCAGCGGCACTCGTAGGCGAAAACTTTGTAACTATTGTCGGTATACGCTTTCGTCCTGCCGGACGCATCTATTACTTTGACCCGTTGGGGGCATCATATTCAACGGGACAGTACGTGATAGTGGAAACTGTGCGCGGCATCGAGGCCGGGCGCGTGGTGATTGCGCCAAAAAGGATCGCCGAAAAAGATCTGAGCGACCCTTTGAAGCCCGCGCGGCGTCTGGCAAGCGAAGAAGAATTACGCATGATGCTCTCCTTTAAAAGCAAGGAGAAGGGAGCTTTGGAGCAGTGCGCTTACCATGTGAAGCAGCACAAGCTGCCAATGAAGTTAGTGGAGGCGGAGTATACTTTTGATGGGAGCAGATTGACTTTCTACTTCACAGCCGATGAGCGCGTTGACTTTCGCGCCCTGGTGCGCGACCTGGCGGCTACGTTCCGCACGCGCATCGAGTTGCGCCAGATCGGAGCGCGCGACCAGGCAAAGTTGCAGGGCGGCGTCGGCATCTGTGGCAAAACGCTGTGCTGTAGTTCCTGGATTACTGATTTCGGCGTCGTTTCTATTAAAATGGCGAAAGAGCAGGATTTACCGCTCAATCCCGCCAAGATTTCCGGCGTTTGCGGTCGCCTGTTGTGCTGCCTTGCTTATGAAAACGATACATATGTGCAGGCCCGGCAGACCATGCCCCCGGTCGGTTCCTTCCTGGACACGCCGGGAGGCCAGGGCCGGGTGGTCTCTATCAATGTGCCGAAATCCTCGGTTGAGGTCATGCTGGAGAGCGGCGTAATTATCCAGTGGCCTGTTGAGCAAAAGGAGATGAAGGGCGGCGGTGGGTGTGGCTCCTGCGGAATGAATAAGGCGAATGGCGGCGGGTGCGGCTCGGGCGGCTCCTGTGGAAAGAGCGGCGGGAAAGGTGGTTGTGCTTCTGGTGGGGCCTGCTCCTGTTCGAGCGGCGCGAAAAGCGAGAGCAAGCAAAGTGGCGGCGGTTGTGGCTCTTGCGGTGTCAAACGAGGTGGACACGATGCATCGCGTCCCTACGATACACGTTAAAGTGATTCGTAATACAGGTTGTAAGGATTACTATCAAGGTAGACAGAATGTAGCATGTCTACCGGGTAGACAGGAGGGAACTTGTGACACTAGAGCAGGATAATTCACGCGCGTCGTCGTCATGGTCAGATTCTAATACCGTTAGTTGGGATTCCGATCCCCTTTTGCTGGACCTCCATGATCCCTCGACCCCTCCCTTGCAGGACGATCAATCTGGCCCGTTGCCCATTGATACGACCTCGGTGGTTGATGACGAGGAGGAGTGGGTAAAGCCGCGTTTATTCAGTCGAGACTCATTACTCCAGTTGGCGCGTCAGCTTTCCCCCGTACTGGTACCAGTACCATTTGCTCTGCTGGTCTTTTTATTCACATTACCCTCTGACCTGAAGAGTTCGCCACATATACCCGTTGTGATCCTGGCGCTTGTACTGCTAGCCCTTGTCGTTATTCAAGGCACCTTCCTGTACTATGCTGGCTCCAACGATAGCCTCTGGACGCTTTATACCGTCCTGGGATATGCCTTGTTTCTGCTAGTGGGCGCATTCGCCATTTTCGGTCTGGGTGGCGCATCGCTCTTATTCATTCTTCTTCTGGTGATTGGCTTTATTCTGGGCGGACGCGCTATTCGACAGATACCAGAAGGACACGCGGACCTGGTCTTCTCCTTTGGTAGTTACCAGCGTACACTGTTCCCCGGCCTCAATTTTATTCTCCCCTGGGAGAAAGTTCAGGGTCGCCTGAATACTCAGGAGACGACGTGGACCAGCCCGTCTGTCCGGATCAATTTCTCACGCGACCAGGATGTAGAAATTGTGGCAACCCTCACCTACCAGCTCGTACCAGAGGACGCCCATATGGCGATCCTCAACATGAAAAACTGGGAAGAGACCCTGCATCAACATTTTATTGGCACCCTCAAAAGTATGGTGAAGGAACTTTCGCCATCCGACTTTGTGGCCTGGTCGCACCACGTCAATGATCGCGCGACAGGCATAGAGGTTGACCCTTTCAGCGATGCCACCAGCATGACGCGCTGGGACCGCCTCAACATGATGTTGAGGAGACGTTTGCAAGATCAAATGGCGATGCGCGGCATTCTGGTCAACCTTGTGCATATTCAGGATATTACGCTGATCCCGCACCTGGCTCCCGTCAGCAGCCCGCCGCCTGGGATGCAGAGCCGATCGGCGGAAGTCGCGCCGGTGGATACAGGCGCGGCGCGCGGCGCGAGCCAGCCACCCCGGCCTGCTCCCTCTTATCCGGTAGCCGCGCCTGCGCCTTTGCCTCCGGTCTCACTGCCCCCGCCCAAACCGGATGTGTTCGACGCCATGATTGATATGTATAATTCCGTGCGCGAGGGACGTGTCACCGACACCCATGTCATTCTTGACCTGGCCGCCCGCTTCAACGCGATTGCCAGCCATCCAGAAATCAGCCAACAATTCAACTGGGACTCGGCCCGCGCGGCCAGCAACCTGTTCAAGCGCGCCAACGCCTTGAAAGGCACTGAAGCGCAACAGGCCAGCGAACCCGATGTCACAACAGAAATGAAGCGGCCCGCGCGCCGCCCAATCAACGAAAATCTCGCGGCAGGAGGATAAGCGGCCTGCCGCTCTTTTTCCATGCACAATGGTTTGCAGGGTACCTGACTTCTTTTGAAAGATGTTAAAATATGGCTTTATCCGCGACGATACGTAATGCGTCTCCTTTTCTGAAATGGGTAGGAGGAAAAACACAGCTTCTTCCGGCATTGCTCGACTATGTTCCAGCGCATTTTGACACCTATATCGAACCATTTGTAGGTGGAGGTGCGCTTTTTTTTGCCTTACAACCTGCAAAGGCCGTTCTGGCTGACTCTAATCAAGAACTCATTAACTGTTATACGGTGGTACGGGACAGAGTGGAGGATCTGATTACCATACTCGGTACGTACACCTATTCGGAAGAATTTTATTACTCCATGCGCTCAGAAGTTCCTCTGGACGCTGTTCTCCGCGCCGCGCGTATGATTTATTTGAACCGTACATGCTTTAACGGATTGTATCGCGTTAATAAAAAGGGCCAGTTTAATGTTCCTTTTGGCAGATATGAGAATCCGCTTATCTGCGATACTGATAGGCTAAGGGCAGCCAGTTACGCGCTAAGAAATGTAGAGTTACGCTGCTCCAACTATCAAGAGACGCTAGAAACATACGCAAAACCGGGGGATTTTGTCTATATCGATCCTCCCTATCATCCCGTCTCGCTCTATTCTGATTTCAAACGCTATACCGCCGAGTTCTTTTATGCGGATGACCAACGCGCGCTGGCTCAAACGGTTAAAGAATTAGCACAGCAGGGATGTTTTGTAGTGGTGAGTAATTCCTATTGTGACTTTATCTTCGATATTTATGATGGATGCAAGATCATTGAGGTTGCGGCAAAGCGGAACATTAACAAAGACCCCACGAAACGGGGCGAGGTAAAAGAGGTACTTGTTGTATGCGGACACTATTCTTCACGCCACCAGACTACCCACCAACTCGCTTTATGGGAAGTAAACAAGGCATCCTCTCTCCTATCTGGAACGCGCTAAAGCATTTACCTTTCACAAGTGTATTAGATGCGTTTAGTGGAAGCGGATGCGTCGGCTATTTGTTTAAGAGCCAGGGCAAGTCGGTAATATCCAATGATTTTTTGAAGTATGCTTTCCACATGGCTAACGCGCTGGTAGCTAATGCAAGTGAAACGCTTGCTACAGATGATGTAGCAATGCTGCTGGAGCCGAACACAAAGCGGCAAGACTTCATTCAGGAGACATTTCGTGGACTGTATTTTTCCGATGAAGATAATTTCTTTCTCGACAATACCAGCGCTAATATCCAGCTTTTGACTTCGTCCTTTCAACGGTCCCTGGCCTTGTCTGCGCTGAACCGCGCCTGCATCAAGCGCCGCGCGCGTGGTGTCTTTACTTATACAGGAGATCGCTATAACGATGGTAGAAGAGACCTCCGTATTTCTTTACAGCGCCAGTTTGTAGAAGCCATCGAGTTACTCAATGGAGCGGTATTTGATAACGGTCAGCAGAATATCGCGCTGAATCAAGATGTGTTTAGCCTGGATGTCGCGCCAGATTTAGTGTATTTAGACCCCCCCTACTATACGCCGCTTTCTGATAATGACTATTTGCGCCGCTATCATTTTGTGGAAGGGCTGAGTTGCTACTGGCAGGGGGTTGAAATCTTACAGCATACGAAAACTAAAAAGCTGCGCAAGTATTATACTCCCTTTGATTCACGCACAGAAGTTTATGGCGCATTTGAACGCCTCTTTAAGAAGTTTTCAAACAGTATCATTGTGGTTTCCTATTCCTCCAATTCCCTGCCAACGCGCGAAGAGCTAATCGAAATGCTCAAGTCGATTAAAGACAATGTTATTGCGCATAATATCCAGCATCAGTATTCCTTTGGAACTCACGCTCATAAAGTGGGCAATCAGAATAACGCTGTACAGGAGTACCTGTTTGTGGCGTATTAAATTCATTTGGTAAGGCGGTTCGTGTAGATGAAAACATGGAATATTGGTAATACTACCGTTCGCAATCCACAACGTCTCCGGGAAGCATTACAACTTTTCAAAATAACAATGGATGGCCGCTCTTTCGGCAGAGTCGAGCAGCAAGAATACCTGAATGAACTGGTGAGATCAAACCTGGTCGATTCGGCGCGTAATACAGAGGGTGACGATGGAGGGCGCAAGTTCGCCAGTGCATTCAAACAATTAGGCTTTGTGACAAACTGGTCAAGAGGACAATCCTGGAACATGACGGGCGTAGGAACGCTGTTAGTCGAGCATCCAGAGCTTGAGGAGACGATCTTTCTCAGGCAGTTGTTAAAATATCAAATACCTTCTCCGTTGGAGAATGGAAGCACAGTGAGAGGTTTTCGAGTTCGTCCATTTCGTCTGCTGCTGCGTTTCCTCAAACGAGCTTATGATGAGCAACTTGTTGGTCTAACCAAATTTGAAATAGGCTTGTATGTTATCACGCTTCTCACCGAAGATGATGCTCCGTTTGAAGCAGCTTTCACAAATATAAAAGCATTTCGTATCGCGTATGATTCTTTAACAGGTCTGGTTGCCAAGAAACGCTTTGCATTTGAACGATTGCGGAAAGTTGCTCAATCTCTGAGATTAGTACGAGATACGCTGCTCGATTACGCCGATAGTACTAGCCGTTATGCGCTCATGTCTGGTTTGCTAACGATACGTGGGAATAAGCTGGCTATCTCTGAGGCTCGCTTACCATTTGTGCAAGCCATTCTAACAGACGGCTCAGATTTGATTTCTGAAAGTGCTTATCTCGGTATTTTTTATGACGCGGAGTTACCTTCATTACCCACAGACAATCTCGTATTCATTCGCACCCAAATCACTTCACTGGAACGTCAACTAACCAACCTTACTATGCAAACGGGCGAAACAGTAATAGTGCCGGTGGTTCCTCTGGAGGCTACTCTATCGATGCTGCAAGGACATGAAATTGAGCTACGTAAGCTGTTGCGACAGGTTCGTGAGGTTCAATTCTATCATACTCAACGCACACAGGTGGCCCTTGCGGAAATTGAGGAACTACTAGAAAGTATCAAGGAAGGAACCCTCATTGGCCGCGATGTATACGCTCCTGCTTACTTTGAATGGGCCATCTGGCGATTATTTCTTGCTATTAATGACCTTGTAGGACCAATAAGTAAAACGCGGGGTTTTAACATTGATGACGATATTCACCCCATTCACCACGCTCAGGGAGGCGCAGCAGATTTGACATTTACCTACGATGACTTTAAGCTGGTTTGTGAAATGACCTTGACCAGTGGAAGCCGTCAATTCGCAGCCGAAGGAGAGCCGGTGACGCGCCATGTTTTCAGCGAAAGAGAAAAAAGTGGCGATAAACCTGTTTATGGGCTATTCGTGGCGAGAAAACTCGATCCGAACACCGCCGATGCATTTCATCATGCCCGGTACTGGCGAAATAGAAAACAACATGTTGATACTCCTGTAGTCGCTTTAGAGATCGAGCAGATAATCGCATTAGTTCAACGCATACGCCAGCAACCTGTAACATCAACAGCTATTCGAGAACTTCTTGATAGTATCCTGCAAATGCAAGATACATATTTGTATGGTCCTGACTGGTACGAAGCCTATTCTGAGTTATACGAACAATGGATAAGTACCTCCGGTTCTAATGCATAAAGTATGCTATTATAGCCGTATGCAAGCTGTTGAGTACAACAGGAAGCAATAAATTGTCTTGATACTTATCTTGCTATGTAGATTAGAAGGAGCAATCCATGTCGATACGTCGTTTGAAATTAGTATTGCCTTGCGTGTTAGCGCTGCTTTTGCTCACGCTGGCAGCCTGTGATAGCGGTACATCCACAACTGCGCCGCCTGTCACGCCCATACCTACAACTTCGCCCACAGAATCAGCCCAGGCAACGCAATTGCTGTCGCAGGCCGGGCAGGCGCTCAATGGGGCGCGCACACTGCACGCTATTGTAGACATTACCCTTGTTGGCCCGGCTCTCAATGGCTCGCTCAAGAGCGAGATATGGAACCTCGCCCCCGACAAAAACCGCACCGTCGTTTTGCAGTCCTCCATCGGGCAATTCACCAATGGGTCTATTACCGTGAGCGATGGCAAACAAATCTGGCAGTATAACCCGCAGCAAAAAGTAGCGTATAATGCGCAAATCGGCGCGAGCAGCACGGGTACACCTACCCTCACATCGGGCGAAGCGGCGGCGGACCAGAGTCAGGTCATCTTCAACCTGGTTCGCTCATTCTTTACGCATAGCAACGGAACGCTGGTTTCTTCCTCCGCCAACGTCGATGGACACGCGGTCTACGACATCGCTGTCACACCGCAGGCTCAAACAAGCGGTTCCGGCGCGAGTAACCTCAATTATAGCGGTGACATCTTCCTGGATAAAACTACTCACCTGCCTCTGAGTGTCAAGCTGAGCATACAGGGACAGGGGCAGATTACGCTCGATTTCCCGATGCTCACGCTCAATCAACAGATTGATCAGACCCTTTTCACTTTCACGCCACCTCCAGGTGTAAAAGTGCTGCCGTTTCCAAAAGATACCTCGGCTTCAGGCAGCCTCACACTGGCCCAGGCGCAACAACAGGCAGGGTACCATCTGTTGAGCATCCCGACCTCTAAGACTGCCTACCAGTTGCTATCGGTAGATGCTCTGGGAGCGCCCGGCAACCAGATTTACACCCTCAATTATCAGACCCAACCGAACATCCAGTTTACCATTTCCCAGGGCAAGCCCCTGGCAAACCTGCCAACCGCCGGTCAGCATATTAACCTGAGAGGAACAACAGGCACCATCTCCACCGCCGGCAGCGCACCCTCCATTTCCTGGACCGAGAAGGGCGTCGGCATCCAGATCGCCGGCCCGCTAAGCGCCGACCAGTTGACCGCCATCGCCAACCTGCTCTCCTGAGCATCGCTGATGGATATTGACAAACGAATAGGGGAATGAAGGGGTAGGAGGTGTATCCCCGTCCTGATGGTTTTTAACAACCAGAATCGGGACTGTCATTCTGAGCGCAGCGAAGAATGACAGTCCCGACCTTGCCTGGTAATAGCCATCAGTACAGGGACGCCTTTTCCCCATTATCGGTTTTGGTCGGTAACATTCATCAGGGACGCCTGAGACGCAAGCGTCTCAACAAGCCAGCATCTCCAAACCGCCTACAATGTCATATTTCTTGACATTGTAGGCGGTTTTTCAGTGCAAAACCATCTTATGTGGAAGAATGTTCTCCTGAACTTTAGGTAATATGACGGCTTTCACCAGATTTTCACATAATATCTGATGGTTTGCATTGAGTATTGTCAATTTATATACTATAATAGGCACAGGTAAGTGATAGAAATATTCAGAGGGAAGGCAAAGTTATATTGATGAATTTAGTTTTTTTGTTTTTACCTCTGAACAGAGTCCATTAATATAGGAGGATAGTTGACTCAATTTTGACAATTGCCATAAGTTATCTGGTGGCAAGTTCGTAAAACCGACCCTTTATGCTAAAACCGGCAACTAGCCGAAGTATCCTCATGGGCCGCAAACCCGAAAGGGGCAAAGACATGCGTGATATATATGACGAATCGCGTTACTACCGCGATAATTTGCCACGTTATCAAGAGCCACGTCGTCCTCGTAGGGGTCTCCTGTATCTCTTTTTTTTCATGCTTGGCGCTATGACAACCATAGCCCTTACGTTCATCATCAGTCCCGTGTTCCTGCAAGCATTCCTGGAGCTATTCGTACAGGTAGCTGGCTTCCTGATACAGGCTTTGTTTGAGGCAATCGTGTGGCTTTTGATGCATCCGCCTGTGTTTATGCTTAGTGTGACCTTTGTAATGATACTCGTGATAATCCGGCTGCTGAGGCAGAGAGGGCGGTGGAGATAGGATACCGCCCTCAGTAGTCCTATAGCATCTGTGAAACCACGCTTGACAAAGCTTTGATAAAGAGGGGCGAAGTATTCAGTGACTCGGTACGAGCGAACTGGATGCCTTGCTCCTCGGCTTGTTGACGCGCGCCAATCTCGATATCATAGAGGATTTCGAGATGATCGGCCAGGAATTGCACCGGCGCAATGAGTACGTGCGTCTCCCCGGCGCGGCGTAGTTGGGGCATGATGTCGGCGAAATCCGGCTTGAGCCACTCTTCGGGCGTGTGACCCGCGCTTTGATAGCAAAACTGCCAGCGACTCGCGGACAGCCCGACCAGCGCCGCGACACACGCCGCCGTTTCCTGCAAATGACCGATATAGTTCGGCTCTTTCTCAATAACCCGTTTCGGCATACTATGCGCCGTGAAGAGGACCGGCACATGCTTGCGCACATCTTCGGGATAACGCGCCAGCGCCTGTTCAACACGCTCGGCCAATGCCTGCAAGAAGAGCGGTTGCAGGTGCCAGTCGCCCGCCAGTTTATGCGTAAGATCGGAACGCTGCAAACTGGCGACGGCCTCATCCAGCGCGCGCGCGTAGCCGCTCATGATGATGGGCGAGTACTGGGGCGACATGATAATGCCGATCAGTTCTTGCGCACCAGCCGCTACCTGTGGCACGAGGTCGGCCACAAAAGGCGGAGCAAAGCGCATACCCGCCATGACCTGAAACGTCGGCCCGTCGGGATGCTGCGCGTTCAGTTCTTTCTCCAACGCCGCTGCCTGTTGCCGCGTGATGCGCAGCAGCGGCGAACCGCCGATCAAGTCGTAACGGCGGCGGAACTCCCGTATTAGCTTCTCGTCAGCAGGGCGTCCACCGCGCACGTTTTGCAGGTAGACAGGAATATCGTCAAGTGTGGCGGGTGAACCATAGGTCATTAACAGCACGCCCACGCGCGTTTTTGTCGTAATCATCGCTGTGTTTCCTCGTGTACGGCATCAACCAGCCGCTTTAGCATATCGGGCGAGGTGGGAGCCAGCACACCGTGTCCCAGGTTGAAGATATGGCCGGGACGTTGCCCCGCGCGTCGCAGCACATCGCGCATCCCTTCTTCAATGACCTTCCAGGGAGCAAGTAGCATGGTTGGATCGAGATTGCCCTGGATGCCGCGCTCGTAGCCGATACGCTCCCAGGCGGTATCCAAATCTACGCGCCAGTCTACGCTGATAATATCGCCGCCAGCCTCTGCCATCAACTCAAGCAGGCTGGCCGCGCCGGTGCCAAAGTGTATAGAGGGCGCGCCCGTCTTTTTGACAGCCTCAAGAATGCGTTGTGAGTAGGGCTGCGCGAAGCGGCGATAGACGCTGGGACTCAACGCGCCCACCCAGCTATCAAACAACTGCACAACATCCACGCCCGCCTCAATCTGCGCCAGCAGGTAACGAGTTACCACCTCGGTCAGCTTCTCCATGAGGGCGTGCCACACCTGCGGCTGCCCATACATCAGCGATTTGGCGAGGCCGTAGTCACGCGAAGGGCGACCCTCGATCAAATAACAGGCCAGCGTGAAAGGCGCGCCGGAGAAACCAATCACCGCCTGTTTGCCCGCCAACTCTCGATGCAAAAGCCGTATGGCCTCCATCACGTAGGGGGTAGATTCCTCGGCTTCGGGTACGCTCAGGCGTTCGACATCCTGCATGGTGCGGATGGGGTTATGGATGATAGGGCCAATATCGGGCTGGATCTCCAGCGAGACGCCCATGCCTTCCAGGGGCAGCATAATGTCGGCATACAGCACCGCGCCATCCACACCGAACTGCTGCACCGGCATAAGCGTCACCTGAGCGCATAGCTCAGGCGTCTTCGCCATCGTAAGAATATCGTAGCGTTTGCGCAGTTCGCGGTACTCCGCGAGACAGCGCCCTGCCTGGCGCATAAACCAGACGGGAGTAGCATCAGGCTGGCGGTGATGGCAGGCAGCGAGAAAACGCGCCACGCCGCTATGTGGTGTCATCACCACTGTTGATCTATCAGACTGCATATGTGTCCTTTGCTAACAAATTTTAGTGTCCTGATGAATATTCTAACGCGCAACTGAGCAGATGGCAACAAAAAGTTACAGAAATCTCATGCAGATTTATGGAATGCATGGAGGATTTAGAAGAATTTAGGAGGCCGGGTAAACGGTCAGATTGGAGAAACTGGCATCAGCGCTGGCAACAGATGCGAGCGTCCCGGCCACAAAACCGATTTGACCAGTCGTGTAGGTGCTATCCTGTACTTGCTTCACGAAAGCGCCACTGATGAAAAAGGTAAAAACTCCATTGTTGACGATCATGAGCAATGTGTTGGTCGCGGAACCAGAGGCAATAGACGGCGCATTTGTTGTGGGGATAAGGGACACATAATTCCCACCCCCGTTGGCATCGTGGCGGCGAAAATAAAATTGTCCCTGATCGTTGATCTCGAAATCGTAAAACTGGTCGCTGCTCTCGCGGTAAATAATGCCCGCGTCGCTGCCTTTCAAAAGAGAGAGATTCACCTTGATCGCGCCATTGTTCATAGTAAAGTTTGTGTTCATGCATGGCTGGAGAAAGTTCGCCTGGTTGACCAGCACATGGTACGTCCCATTCTGGAAAGCGCAGACCTGCCCGTCGTTACTCCACGATCCACCCGTATTGCTACTCAGGCTATCAGTGAGCAAGGGAGTATTACTTGTGATGGCGGTCGCGGTTCCGCTAAAATTCGGCGTGGGGCTGGGTATTTGTGTTGGGCTGGGACTGCGCGTTGGACTGGACGACGATGTGGGCGCGGTTGTGGCGTTGCTCCCCGGCGTTGGCGTTTTGCCCGTTCCCTGATTGCTATTGGCATGGTTGGCAACGGCGTAGAAGATTATACCGACGAGGATAATGAATAACAGGCCGATGAGAACAGAAAGACCCAACGTTGAATTACGCTTTTCGCGGCGCGCCGGAACGCGCCGCCGGGGGTCGGCGGGATAAACAGGAGGTGTTTGCCTGGCGTTCCCTGCTCTTCTTACTGGAGCTGCTCGCCTTTGCACAGGCGGAAGGTCGGGTGTGACAGGGGGAAGCACCAGTCTCTCCTGTTGGTGCGGTGGGGCAAGCGGCATGATCGGTTCCATTGGCTGTATTGGTGTGGGATTGGGTGGCCTGGCCGTTGGTGGGATAGCGTCATATCTGTGCGGCGGTAAGCTCGCAGGCGCATCATAAGCTGTCGCGCCATTATCGGCAGGCAAAACTCTGCCCTGTCCCGGCGGTAATGGCTGCCCCTGAGCCTCGGACAGCGCGCGCATATATGCCTGTGCCAGCGCCATTGGTGTTTCATAGCGACGGCGCGGGTCTTTCTCCAACGCTCGCATAATCACCACGTCTACGGCGTGCGGAATGGCGGGATTGAGGCGCGAAGGCTGGATAGGCTGCTCGCGCATCTGCTTCAGGTACACCATGAGCGGCGTATCACCCGTAAAGGGCATTTTACCCGTCACCATCTGGTAAAGCAAAATGCCGAGCGCATACACGTCGCTGCTTTTGGTCGCCGGGCCATCGGCCAGTTCGGGAGCCATGTATTCAGGCGTACCCAGCAGCACTCCCGTCTGGGTCACTTTCCCAGGGTCATCCAATGCTTTTGCCAGCCCAAAATCGGCCAGGTATGCATAGTGGTCATCGCGCAGCAAAATATTCGAAGGTTTAATATCGCGGTGAATCACCCCTTGATCGTGCGCGAATTGGAGACCACTGGCGATTTGTTGCAGCAGTTCGCCCGCGTACTCCAGCGACATCGGCCCTTTTTCGAGTACATCCAGCAGCGTGCAATACGCCACGTAGGGCATAACCAGGTAATGCCAGGGCGGTTGTTCGCCAAAATCAAAGGCGGGAAGAATATGGTTATGTTGCAGCCTGCCGATAGCCTCGGCCTCGCGCTGGAAGCGCTCGATATAATCGGTGTGCGTGCTGCTCACTACCTTGACCGCCACTTCGCGATTCATCAGTTCATCATAAGCAAGATACACTTCCGACATGCCACCGCGCCCTAAGCGGCGTATCAGACGGTAGCGGCCTAAACTGGTTCCTTCCAGACTGGGCATTACCTTCACTCCCCTGATTTATATGTATAGTACAGGCAGTATATGCGCCTGTATCAATGCCTGTCAAATCCAAACCAGGGCGATTTACAAGTCGAGGAAAGAGCAAGGCGACCGCAAGGGTCGCCTCTACTATGACCACAACGCAGGACTGGCCTCGCTCGTTCCTGGTAGAGGCGACCCTTGCGGTCGCCTTGCTCAACCTCTCTAGCGCAACTTTTCCATCGCCCTGAATCCAAACCACCATGCAAAATGTTGGCGCGGGTGCAGGAACGCGCTATAGCGTGTCCGCCGCATAGAATGCTCTGTCAGCGCCGGCGCGTGGTATAGGGGATACACAGTTTCGCGTTCGGCATTGGCAGCGCGACTCATGCGGGCAGACGCGCTACAGCGCATCCCTGCACCCGCGCCAGACAAAGAAGTGATAAAATATGCTCATAATTCCATCACACTAAGTAATACGTTGTTCCGCTACAGTTTACCGCAAGGGAAGGTGAGACAGGATATGGCTGGCTGGCAATATACGAAGGGATTACATAACCTGGGCAACGATATATATGCGTATCTCCAGCCAGATGGCACATGGGGATGGAGCAACGCGGGCATTATCACCGACAGCGAAACATCTCTGCTTATTGATACACTCTTCGACTTGAAATTGACGGGGGAGATGCTGGACACCATGCGCCGCTCGCTTCCCGCCGCTTCGCATATCGATATGGTGGTGAATACTCACGCCAACGGCGATCACTGCTACGGCAATGAACTGGTGGCAGACGCGCGTATTATCGCGTCGCAGCGCACCGCCGAAGAGATGGTGGAGGGTATTCAGCCAGCGCAGTTTGCTATGTTGCTCAAACAGGCTCCCGCGATGGGGCCGGTGGGCGCGTACTTCCAGCACTGCTTCGGCAAGTTCGACTTCGAGAACATCACATTGACGCCGCCACAACAGACGTTTGAGGGCGAACTGACAGTTAATGTAGGCAACAAACGGGCGCATCTGATCGAAGTGGGACCGGCGCACACCAGAGGCGATACAATGGTGCTTATCCCTGACGAGCGCGTGGTATTTACGGGTGACATCCTCTTCATCGGCGGCCACCCCATCATGTGGGCGGGGCCAACCAGCAACTGGCTGCGCGCTCTCGACCGCATTCTGACGATGGATGTTGAAACCATTGTTCCCGGACATGGCCCCATCACCGATAAGCGCGGCGTCGCGCAGCTCAAGAGCTATTTTGAATACATCTACGACGAGACGCGCAAACGCTACGAGGCAGGTATGCCTGTAGCAGAAGTCGCTCAAGACATCCACATGGATCGCTACGCGACCTGGACGGACGGCGAGCGCATAGCAGTCAACGTGGCAACCATCTACCGCGAACTGAGCGGGGAAACAGAGCCGCCAAACGTAATAACGTTATTTAGCATGATGACTGCATTATTCCCCACAGGCTGATCGCCGTCATGCTTACATACCCGGTATTTATAATACGCCCCGTTGCTTATATAAGTGACTGAGACATAAAAATCTGTGAAAGGAAGCTACTTTTGATGCCAGACCGGCTTGTCTATTCCAGCGATGGCGGCAGAGTCAATACTTGTCCCACCTGTGGGAAGCCCTATAAACAGTGCCAGTGCGATACACCCACCTCCAATACAGTGCCAGTAAAGAAAAACGATGGCATCGTGCGTATCATGCGCGACCGCAAACATCGCGGCGGCAAAACCGTCACGCTCATTACAGGCATACCTGCCGCTGATGACGCCATAGCCGCGCTCGCGCAACAACTGAAGAAACTATGCGGCTCCGGCGGCACCGTCAAGGACGGCGTGATAGAAATTCAGGGCGACCATTGCGACAAAGTGCAGGCAAAATTGAGCGCAATGGGCTACAAAGTGAAACGCGCCGGGGGATAACCTTTTTGGAATACCTGGAAAATGGGAGCGGAGAGCAGCCCCAGGGCGACCGCAAGGGTCTCCACCCCCGCCTCCACTATTACTACGATGGGGACGCGAGGCTCGTTCATTGTAAGGGCGGGGGCGGATGTGGAGTGGGGTGGGGACCCTTGCGGTCGCCCTCGTCCCCAAAAGATGAATGATTACTCCAACCAGGGCAAATATTGCCTTAATTCAGGCAGCGATTGCTCTACCGCTTCTCTGCCAGCCGCTACGAACTTGCGGCCTTCGGAGAACTGGCGCAGCGAGACGCGGTGCAATTTGGGGCGTATGACGACGTCGGCTTCACGAATGCTGTGCATCCCGATGGTTGCCATAGCCAGGTCATAGGTGCGCAGGATTAAGTCCACGATATGCGGCGAACGGGCGTATGTGTGCTGGCTACGCAGCGACTCTTTGAGCCACGGGGTCGCGCTTTCAAGCGTAGGCGGCTCCTGCCCGCCCAGTTCGGAGGCGACCAGGATGTGCGCGCCCATCTTGCGCAGCAGGCGAATGGGTACGGGATCATGCATTCCCGCGTCCATCAAGATGTGATCGCCCACCAGCACCGGCGGAAATATGCCCGGCAGCGCGGTGCTGGCTAAACCCGCCTGCCACAATAAGCCGCGATCAAGCACCACTCCGGCGCGCGTGCTAAGATCAACGGCCACCATTGCGAATGGCGTTGCCAGGTCCTCGAAGCGTAATTCGCCGCACAAATCGCGCAGCATCCGTTTCAAGCCAGCATTCGAGAAAATAGAGGTGCGCGGGATGCGCCAGCGCACAATGTTGCGCTGAATTTGCAGGAAGATCTCCTCGCTTTCGGCAAACGATTTGCCGATCAGGTACATGCCGGGCGTAATAATGCCACTGCTACAGGCAGCAATGTAATCGACCGGCACGCCGCGCCGCACCAGTCGTTCGAGTACGCCCAGGTGCGCGAAGCCGCGCGCGCCACCACCTCCAAAGGCGATACCCACCGTCTGCCGTGCCACGAACCGCGCCACGAAATCTACCGCCCTCGTCAACTCCGCGTCGGCAGCAACCTGGCGTAGCGTCTTCCCTTCATCCCAACATTGCGTAAGCGGAGGCACATCTGCTGGAAGCAGGCGCGTCACGTCACAGTCCAGTTGCGCCGCGTAATCGTCTTGCAAGCCTATGGTGGGACGCACCGGAACATGCGCTACAAAGACCACTGGCTTCGCAGCTTCGCTCGTCGCAAGCCATGTCGTTGCTTCATGCAGCATAGTGTGCGAGACGATCATCAGAGAGCGGTTGCACATCTCGGCGATGCTGTGTGCCAGCACGGAAGGTGTACTGCTCGTGGTGACAAGCAGCATGTAATCATAGGCGCTGGCAACATCGTTGATGGTTGCCAGGATGCCATTGTCCATTTCCGCGAGTTGTTGCGTATGAGATGCCAACGCCGCGAAAGCCGCGCAGTATTGGCCGTCGGCTATTCTATTGGGCGCGCGATGCCGCGCAAGCAAGCTATGATCGCGGGCGCAATCCAATAGCGCCGGGCGTAGTTGCTCAGGATGTTGCGCGAAATGCGGCCCAACGGCCTCATCTTGCCCGCACACTTCGAGCAGCAGCACGCGCTTCTGGCTGCGTACCGCCAGAGCATCCGCGATATGCGCGCTGAGCGAACGCTGCAAAGGCTGAGTGGCATCGTCAAGCAGGGAGAGCCAGACTCGTTCAGTCGCATGATTGACGAGAATCTGCTGGTTGGTGCGACTCAAACGCAATGCAAGAATGGCATTGATGTTGCGCAGCAGAGTGGGACAGGTGCCGATGAGCGCGAGAAAATCAGCCTGCGGCAAGGTCCACAGGCTGCTGTCCTGTTCAGCGCGTACCGTCGCCGAGGGCGGTTCCCCCGTAATCAGCGACATTTCTCCGAAACACTCGCCCGGCCCCAGTTGCGCTACCGCCAGTTCATGCTGGTCTTCTTGTAAGAGAACACTGACAAGGCCGGCTGCCACAATATACAGTTGCCCGTGCCAGCTTCCGCGTTCGAGAATGCGTGTTCCGCGCGGAAAGCTGACCGGCTGCAAACGCGCAACCACATCCGCCGTTTCACGCGGCTGCAAGTCACGAAAGAGAGGGCTGGCCTCGATCAGTTTGTGCGGCTCCAGATTATGCATGACTTGATTGTATCGACAAATATTTCCAATGTCCACCCCTATTTCCGGTTTCTCAATATCAAATTGGAATAGCTTGATTAAGAGCGTGCAAGGAGGCGGTAAAGCGCATTCAACCTATCCATAGAGAGGATTGCAATGAACATTCATGAACAAGTCGAAAACTTGCTGGCAAATTTAGGAGTGGAAATGGAGCATTCAGAACAGGGGCCGCGCGCGGAAGATTCGGACGACTCGGTACCTGAGATTTCCATTTTTCAATCTTCCCGCGATCATTATGGCGTTTTCTATCGTCTGGACATCATCGACCAGTTGCCGCAACTGCGCGTAATCATCCCGGTTGAGTATGGGGCGTTGAAGATGGAGATGTACCTGGTGCGCATCAGTCCTCAGACACCGCTGCACAGTTCCTTCGCGGGTATGGCTACCTATCATGGCAGCGCGACGTTTGAGCAGGGGCGCGATGCTGCTTTACAACATCTGCTGTACGCGGTTGCCGAAATGATGAAGCAGCTTTTCTGGGCGGGCAATCTGGATAGCATGATATTTCCGCCCGAAATCGACGTGAAGCGCCTCGTCTAACTGCTATACATTCCCTGTCCCTTATGTTACACTTGAGGAAAGAAGAGGAGGCAGGGAATGCCATGCCAGAAATTCCAGGGAATATCGAACAGGAAGCAGTCCAATATTTGGGACTGAAACATGCGGCGCGGGAGCGCGCTCTGCCAAAGTCGCGCGCGACGATTCGCGCCTGCGCCAACAGTATTCGCGCTACGCACCGGCAAGAATTTGCGACAGCCACCGCCTTGCTGGAACAGGCCAGAACCCTGCTGGATGAAATAGCCGAAGACCTGCGCGATCACCGCGACATCTTCTACGCCGGCTTTGTGCATGATGCGCAAAAGGAATATGCCGAAGCCGCAACCTTCGCGGCCCTCGCGCAAAACCGCCCTCTACCCCTGGCGCGCGATCTCGCCATCGACTGGGCGCCCTACCTCAATGGCTTAGGCGAAACAGTGGGAGAGCTGCGCCGCTATATTCTGGACCAGTTGCGCCAGGGCAACTACGATACCTGCGAAGCTTTGCTGCGTCACATGGACGACATTTACGCACTGCTCATCACCATCGATTATCCCGACGCCATTACGGGTGGTCTGCGCCGCACCACAGACTCCGCGCGCGGCATCCTCGAAAAGACGCGCGGCGACCTCACTATCGCTGTGAGCCAGGCTCAATTACAGCGAGCCATGCTGGCACTGCAACACGACCTGCGCGACTTCAAAGAACGCTGATCGCCAGGGCGGGGGCAAGCCCAGGCTAGCCCGTTTTCCGCGAGATGTATACTTTGTGCCATGATTGTACGTCTGCTTTTATAGCGAAACCTTTATTTTCAGCATTACGTTATACTGTATAGGGGAACAGGGGATTCCCGGTTTTTAGCATATATTCTCATCTTCATGAGCATATTTAGAGTATGAGGCGTTAAATGCACAAGAGCGATGCCGTAGACGATACTCCTTCCCACCCTCGTATTAAGGCTGTTACGTCCGCGCAAATTGTCACGGCTGATTCGGTGCAGGCGGAAGAGGTGCCGACCATCCCGCTAGGGTCAATGCAAACCATTAGCGAACTACAGCCCGAAGTTGAAGTTCATTCCATTACCCCTACCCAGGCTGTCCGGCTGCCCGCGCCATTGATTGTGCAACCGGCGGAATACCATCGCGGCTTTGCCGAATGGGTGCGTATCTGGTGGAACGGGATGCGGCCCTCCTATTTGCCTCTTTCGCTCATGCCCGTTCTGCTGGGCAGCGTGCTGGCCTGGACGCAGAGCATCACAGCCAAAACATCGCGTGGCGATTTCCACCCTCAACGCTTTCTGGCGCTGCTCTTAACCGTTCTCTGCCTGCAAATCGGGGCGCATCTCGTCAACGACTACTATGATTACTTGCGCGGCGTCGATACCAGTAACGCGCTGGGACCCGGTGGCCTGATCCAGCAGGGTCTTATCAAACCGGTGCGCGTTTTAATTTTTGGTCTGATGATGCTCTTGTTCGGCACAGCATTCGGGGTGTTTACCGCCCTGGCTGGCGGGCCATTGCTCTTCGTCTTCGTAGTGGTTGGTTTGTTTTGCGCCTATTTCTATAGCGCGACCGCCTTCTCGATCTCATCCCTGACTCTGGGCGAAGTGATCGCTTTCCTCATCTTCGGGCCATTGCTCACCCTGGCCGCCTATATCGTACAAACGGGACACTTCGACCGCGTCGTGCTGGTCTACGGCCTGTCGCTTGGCCTGCTGGCAACGGCTTTTATTCACCTGAACAACATGCGCGATGCCGAAAGTGATGCGCAGGCGGGCAAACACACGCTGGCCTCCTATTTTGATCTGCGTATGAGTCGTTTCCTTTACCTGCTCTTCCTGCTGGGAGCCTACGCACCTATCATCGTGCTGGCCGTGCCGCGTCACGCGCCGCATCTCCTGCTCATCACGCTCTGGACGCTGCCCGGCCTGGTGGTACTCATCAGCGGCGTACTGCGCACCGACTCGCCTCCCTCGCTCCACCTGCATATGCGCAAAACGCTGGCCCTCGAAACGCTCTTCACCATCCTGCTCATGGCCGCGCTCATCATACTCGCCTACTGGTCCCTGCTGGCGCTGCCATTGCCCGCGCTGTAGTGAAAGTGGCGCGTTCCTGATGATTTTTGCCAACCGAATGCAGGAATGAAGGGGCAGGGGCATCTTCGTCCTGATGAATTTTGACACTCGAATCGGGGAATGGAATGCCGCCTCCGTCCTGTAGATACTGTGTTGTTTGTCAAGG
>JBOGTO010000205.1:0-5332 GCA_050695155.1 Ktedonobacteraceae bacterium | reverse complement strand
TTCCTGCCCTGGTTGACATACAAATAACTAAAGGTGGGAAGGAAAATGGAAATACAAGAGCATGAGACGCCCTGGATACGGCGCGTCGAAGATTTGATCAATGTGCTTGAAGGCAGCACGGTGGGCGAGCTGGAGCTGACCGAGGGCGGTACGCGCATCGTTATTCGCCGCAGTCCCAACATGATGATGGTCTCCACGCCGGCAGCGCACGCCACGCATACGAGCGGCGCTATGTCGGTGGCCCCGGCGCGCGCGGAAAAAGACGACCGCAGCATACCTATCGTTTCGCCAATGACGGGTGTCTACTACTCCGCGCCATCTCCCACCGAGCCGCCGTTCGTCACTCCTGGCAGCTTTGTAGCTGTGGGCCAGATAATCGCGCTGGTCGAGGCCATGAAGGTCTTCAATGAAGTGCAGGCCGAGGTCGCGGGTCGCGTGCGCGAAATGGTGGCTGTCAACGGGGAGGTAGTGCAAAAAGGTGATACCTTGCTGAAGGTGGAACCGATGTAACCGCCAGCATTGCCCGGATGCACGAAAAGCTGACTTTGGCTTCCTACACTATGATAAGTTTATGACCCGTTTGTGCTATTCCAATTAATTCGGCGACAGCACCAGCGCGGTCATAAATTGCCCGTGTTGGTAAGAAATCATGGAACCGGCCTCGCCCGGCACGTAATCGATCTTGCCGTCATGGTTGGCATCGTAGCCGAAATAAGCGTGGTTCGCCAGCGTCGCCAGTTCCTGCGCTTTCGCGCTATTGGCCGGATTATTCAGCAAGGCCAGCGCGTCTTGTTGAGCGGTAGTCAACCAGGTGTTCATATCTTGCAGGCCGTAGGTGACGTGCCGCGAATGTTCGTGGATGAGGCTGTTGGCGTCGGGTTGAGCGTTCGCCAGCAAGTCCTGCGCCTGGGTCACGGCGATATAACCGTTTGTGCCGAGCAGGCCGAAACCATCTCCAGTGCCTGCGATGCCCGCCGCGCTGCAACTGGCGTCCAGCGGTTTATAGTCAGCGCCAGATTTGCCCTCCATAATATCCAGTGCAGCCTGCGCGATACAGCGTGTAGCTGTCGCGTTCGGGTTTGAAGTAAGGGAATGCGCAACCGAATTTAATAATTTGGCCTGCTCGATCAAACCCACCAGCAGCCCGATATGGCCGGGCGTGGTCGAGTAACTGGTGAGCATGTGGCGCACATACACAAACGCTTTTGCGGGAAACGCTGCCGAAAGCAAGACGTTTTGGGCGGGTTTTGTGGCCGCGCCATGTTCCAGCGTAATTTCGATTTCATCGCCCAGACCCACCAGATTGACGCCATTATCCGAATAGGTCAACGTATAAGCCTGATCTTTGGGACTCAGCGCGCCGAGCGCGAGAACGTGTTTTGTGCTGGTATCAATGAACCAGGCGTCGTACTGGGAGCCAGACGGAGGAGTGCGCAAGTTACTAATGGATATGGTGATAGCATTGCTATGTCCTGAGCCGCCCGGCTGATCGATGAAATTGACCACGCCATTTGCGTTAGAGGCCAGCGCGGAATTGCCGGGCGCGGCCTGGTTCGCGGTATTTCCAGATGTTGTAGGCGTAAAGCCAAAATTGGTATTTTTAATGATGGCAACCGCGCCAATAGTCATGCCAGCAATGAGTACAAGCACCAGCGCCGCGATCAAGGCCACCCGGCTAAGCATACCGCCGGATGGGCGCTTCCTCGCCAGAGACTCAAACTTCATATCGTCCTGCTCGTTCCCCGGCGTATCGCGCTCAATTTGCTTATTCTCTCTGGAGCCTTGCATGGTATTTCTCCCTCAGCCTGCGGTTGCGTCTGAACATTTTCTTATCCGCTATTACACGGGTCAGTATACCATGCTGCTATTGTATAATAAAGATGCGATTGCCCCGGCTCCTGCCTCCCATTACTAATGACTTGCCATGCACGGTACTAATTGACTACATGGCTAGATTGACTTTCTGGAGCAGCGCGGGTACACTTGACATAGCAACCGAGCGGTGAAAACATAAAGGCCTGGTATGACCCCTCCTCGCCAGTGCGCTCTATCCCACCAATCTATCCTCCATGTAGTTCGTCTCCCCACAGGCGCGACCCACGCCTATAATCATTCTCTCCCCCCTTTACATGGGGCTTCTCCGGTATACCTGTCGCCAGATTTTCTTCTTCCCTTTGGGCTGACAGGTATGCCGGGGAGGTCCTCCCCTCTATTTTTTTGCTCCTGTATGCTAACAGTAGCGATCCCACAAGAGGTGTCGCTACTATCATAGTAGGAGAAAATTGTGGCCGTGCCTGTTACCCTTATCGAGACGCTTGCGCACCTGCAACAGCATGTTTCAGCAGCGTATGGTCGGCATTTGCTGCTGGACTATGCGCGTAATAGCGTGTGCGCGCGGTCGGGTCTCTTGTTGCGCGTCGATACGCTGGCCCGGCAACTGGTACTGGTAGAGTGTTGTGGCCGCGCTCCGCTCCATGAACATCCCTCCGCATTTACACATATTCCTCTGGATGGTCTGTTTAGCGCTGCTCTGCATCAACAGGGTCTACTGCGTATTTCCGATATATATAGCGACCCACGCAGCCTGCCAGAAGAACAAAGCCAGGCATGGCAGGGCGGTCAAGTCCTGTTGTGCGCGGTAGGTACACGCTCAAAAAATTCTGTTGCGCCAGGGGTGATGGTGTTGTGCGCTGCGCCAGGAACACCTGGTACAACTGAAACACCGGTGACAGCGCAAATGGAAAGCGAAATACTCATTTGCGCGGCGCTGCTGGGTGCATACATGGAAGATAGCTCTGAAGAGACACAGGCAGCCGTTGACCGCGAGCGCAGCCGCATCGCGCGCGATATACACGATGGAGCGGCGCAGGGCATCGCCCATGCCATTCACGCGCTCGAATTGGCGCAGCGCATCCTGGAAAAGCAGCCACAGGCGGCGCGGCGCGAAATTCACCACGCGCGCGAAACGCTGCTGGAAAGTCTGAACGATTTGCGCCACGACATCTCGGCCCTCTTGCCCGCCCAGCTTGAGCAGGCGAATTTTGCCGAAGCTGTGCAGGTTTTGCTTGACGATTTTAGCAAGCACGAACCCGCCATCACCCTGCGCCGTGATAGCATACAGACCGGATACTTGCCCCCATCGCTGGAAGCTCCTATCTACCGTTTTCTACAAGAGGCATTGCATAATGTACGCAAACACGCGCGTGCCACCCATGTCTCTGTGCAGATACAGGCACTGCCCGGCCTGCTGGTAGCGCAAGTGAGCGATGATGGCGCGGGTTTTGCTGTGGAACAGGTTCGGCGGCAGAGCAAGGACGCGGCGAAAAATGGCACACTGATCGGCTTTGGATTACGCGCCATGCATGAGCGTATCGAACAGGCCGGGGGAGTGCTAGAAATTATAAGCAAGCCGGGAGCAGGCACAACTATCAAAGCGCGTTTTCAGCTTGCACATCCGCCAGTAGCGCTGACCAACCGCGAACGCGAAGTGCTGCGCCTGCTCGTCGATGGCGCGACCAACCGGGTCATCGCCGATCAACTCTCGCTAAGCATCGAGACCGTTAAATCGCATGTGCATCATATTATGCAAAAATTACAGGTCAAAGATAGGACGCAAGCTGCTGTATTAGCCGCCCGCAAACAATGGGTGTAGCCACTCTCAGAGGAACACCATCGTCCCTGTAACTCAGGGCAATTTAAAAGTTGCGCCAGAAAGGGTGAGCAAGGCGACCGCAAGGGTCGCCTCTACTATGACCACGAAGCAGGACTTGCCCTCACTCGTTGCTAGTAGAGGCGACCCTGGCGGTCGCCTTCCTTAAACAAACTCTCTGGAGTAACTTTTCAATTGCCCTGGTGTGTATGGGTTATGTAGAGGAAGTGGGCCAGGGAATATGCCAACGCTTAGTACTTTTGGCGGATACAGCGAAGTCCCTGTAATGGCGCGTTATGTGTATTGTATTATACCAAAATGTCTTACTGTGTTGGTCTATGCGTTGTCAAGTCATACAAAGGCATGGTACACTGCCATCGTCTCGTATAATTGGATGTGAAGATACACATATCAGGGCCTGGCGAAAGTGAGGAGCAATCGTGATGATTTGTAATCGTTGTGGCAAGCAGATTCCCGTGGGTCTGGCGCGATGCCAGAATTGCGGAACGCCTCTATCCAGCGCGGCAAATACTGGCGCGAATGCGCAAGAACAGTCGGAGTTACCGGCCTGGCTGGAATCGCTGCGTGCTAATGAGCGACCGGGCGCTCCTGCTGGCGGACAACCAGGTTTCTCAACCGCCGATCTGATAGATGATAACGACATACCCGGTTGGATGCGAGCCGACCAGGCCCAGGATAGGGGTGAGAGCGATTCCAACAAGCACCCGGCTATTCGACCGGCCTCAATGTCTGCCCCCAATACGGATGCTGGTATGATGATGCGACCCGAAAGTTTTTCGGCCCGCGATTTGATCGATCCGGTATCGTTGCCATCATGGATGAACCCGAACCAGCCACCGTCCGGCCCGGCTGCCCCGGCTCCGTCAGGAAGGACACAGGAGTCGCCCGCGCCTCGGTTTTCGGCCAGCGACTTAATTGATAGCCAGTCGTTGCCGTCCTGGGTATCTTCCGGGCAGGCAAACCCGCCAGTGCCGCCCTTGAACTCGGCCACATGGCAGGGTAGCCCGACTCCCGCTGCTCCAGTTCCTCCAATGCCGCCGAGAAATGTTGAGAATGGACCGCAATCGGGTCTATCGGCCTCTTCACTGCTCGATGTGAACTCGCTTCCTCCCTGGTTGCGCGATGGACAGCAGGGACAGCCTGGCAGCAACAACATGTCCGCCGGTTCGTTGATCGATATGAACGCGCTGCCCTCCTGGCTGCGTGCTGTAGATGGTCAACCGCAGGGCCAGGGAGGGCAGATGGGCAGAAACGCGCCGCCGCCCTTGCATGGCACAGCGCCTCGTATTGAAAGCGCGCGCGTACCCAGCCGTCCGCGTGCCGAAATGATGCCTCCTGAGCAGAGCGAGGCGGCTGCTAATGTGTTTTCCTCGATGCTGGGGGTCGCCTCGAATGCGCCATATTACCCTGCTCAGAATGGTGGTGGGCAGCAGAGCTTTCAGAGCGCGCCCGCGCAACCCTCTGGATCGTTGTACGCTCCTCAGTCCGCGCAACCGGCCTTTAACAGCGGGCAGGGTATACCTGCCACTTCGACTGCTCAGGGAAGCGTACCGGGTGGATATGCAGGGAGTTATAATAGCGCTTATCAAAACCCGCAAAATCCGTATGCGGCCAATCCAGGTAACAGCCAGGGGCAACAAATGCCGGGGGCCTTCAATGGCG
>JBOGTO010000204.1:0-2111 GCA_050695155.1 Ktedonobacteraceae bacterium | reverse complement strand
GGCTTTGAGTTCTTGAAATTTTTGTTTGTAGGCATTGGTATTAATCTCATCCGTCCACATAATCAGGGCGTCTTCATTGTTGTCACTATAATAGCGATGGCGCACGCCCGCCTCGTGAAAGCCGTATTTACGATACAGATTTTGCGCGTTATAGTTGGTGACGCGCACTTCCAGCGTGACCCATTTCGCGCCGATGCTATAGGCAATATCGATCAAGCTGGCTAGCATATATTCGCCCAGTCCCAGGCGGCGAAAACTGGGGTGCATGGCAATAGTGGTGATATGCGCCTCGTCCACCATCAACCACAATCCGGCGAAACCGATGATGGACGCCAGGTTAGGCGGCGGCAGCGTCACCGATTGACGCCCGGGCAGCAGCGAGAGCGGAAAGAGCCGACGGGGCTTCTCTGTTTCTTGCGCGGCCATCGCAAACTGGTCTTCGGCAATTTTCTTATCGCGCAAGACAATGTAATGCGCCCAGCGATTATCCTGGAGTTCCTTGCGGTAGGCGCTGGGAGGCCAGGTGGACGGATAGGCCAGGCGTTCGATTTCGATGACGCGCGGCACATCGCCCATCGTCATACGGTCAATATTGTAACGCACCCTCTTCCCTTTCTGTCTGCGCCACATCACCCGACCGGTGCGTTTTGCCCCCGCCTCCGAGCAGTGGCTGCTTGCGAGCGCTGGTGGTGATGGAAGGTCGCCGCAAATAGAGCGGTTCAAGCAACAAAGGATCGTCTACGATGCCACTATGGAAACGGGAGAACGCCAGGCTTGCCAGGGTCACGGCATGGCGTGTGGATTGCAGAGAGGTAAGAAAAAGACCCTCCGGCATTTGCGCGAAAAGGGCTGCGCGCGATGCCTCGCTCATTTCACCACAAAAAAGTACGGGCGGCAATTCAGGTTCGCCTGGCACGCCTACCCATTCATTGACACGCGCCAGTACATGCTCTTTCAATCGCGCTGGAGCTTCCAATATGTAATCGCTCAATCGCTGTAAGTCGTAGCTCACCTGTCCTGCCTCTTCAGATTCATCGAACAGGTAGCAGGCCGCGTATAATTCGCCGCGCCCGGCTTCCATGACAGCGCAAATGGGACCGCGCCATTGCTGTTGTTGCGCCGCGATGACATCCAGTGTGCTGATACCGGCGAGGGGAATGCGCAGGGCAAAGGCCAGGGCTTTAGAGGTAGCGAGGGCGACCCGCAAACCGTTGAATGAACCCGGTCCGGTGGCAACCGCAATAGCTTCGAGAGATTGCATAGTATGGCCGCATTCAGTCACCAGACGCTGTACGCGTTCGAGCAACTCAACGCTATGGTTGTTTCCCACTTGCCACGTATATTGACCGAGCAGCGTATCCTCTGTGCAGAGGGCGACGCTGGCCTGGCGCGTGGACGTATCAAGAGCCAGTAGTAACATAGGCGTTTTTCTGGAACTGCCGCAGCAATTCGCAATAGCGCGAGCCGACTGCCGCAAAAAACAGGCCGCGCTTCGTGTCACTGAGCATTTTCAAACGGATGTCGAGGTGGTCGGTCGGCCAGTACAGGTCGGCTTTCTCAGCCCATTCCACCACACACACGCCATCGCTGGTAAAATACTCCTCAAAGCCAAGATCAAAGATTTCTTCAGGGTCATCCAGCCGGTACAGATCGAAATGGTAAAGCGCGGGACCTTTTCGGGGCGCGGACGCAGTGCCATTACTTGATTGCGCTTCAATCTGCCCGGCGTACTCCTTCAACAAAGTAAACGTGGGGCTATTGATATTCGCGCTTATACCCATGCCCTGGGCCAATCCCTGGGTGAAAGTGGTTTTGCCCGTGCCAAGCTGCCCATTGAGCAAAATGAGTTCGCCCCCGCGCAAAAATTCGCCCAGCCTCATGCCCAGGCGCTGCGTCTGCGCCGCGCTGTGGCTGATACTATCGAGGGTACAACTCATCCCTTCCTGGCTCTGCTTTAACAAAGGCGCATCCTTCACATGGTTTTCCGAACCGACCCGCTCCACACAATATACGGGAGGCACAGCCCGCGTTCAGCATGGCAATTCCCGCAACCTGGAGGCACGTACCATTATAACATAGTTCATGCAAAAAAAGGAAACAGTTAAGCAGTG
>JBOGTO010000203.1:0-10078 GCA_050695155.1 Ktedonobacteraceae bacterium | reverse complement strand
CAAATGGATCGACAGCCAATCGTAATCATTGGAGGGGCGGGAGAGGAGTGGATGAGGGGTGGGGACCCTTGCGGTCGCCCGCGTCCCTTTCCTCAACAAAAATAGGACGCAAAAAGGGTTGGTACGGTTTTCACCGCGCCAACCCTTTTTGTCAGGGGGAGGAGGAAGAAAAAGGAGGTGGTATTATGCTTTCGCGGCTTTCGCGTGAACGTGCAGGTTAAACAAGTGATCCAGACTGGCGGGATGCTTTTGCAGCGCCGTCATGAAGTTGGTGGCCTGCGTCTGCGTCAGGTTGCCGTCTTTGACGGCCTGGTTCACAGCGCTCTGGATGGCGTTCAGCACAATGGTATGCAACTGAGCGCTTGAAACACCCTGCGCGGTCGCAATCTGGTTCAGGCTCTGGCCGTTCTTCAGATCAGCCGTCAACTGGCTGGAGGTCAGCTTCAAACCTTGCGCTACCTGGTTTTCGATGTTGGGCAGGTACTGTTTCAAAGAACTCCGCACGATGCCGCGTTCCACGCCATTGCCCTTGCCAGTGCAGGCCTGGTGCGACTGGAGGCGCTGCTCGATAGCGTTGACCTGGCTTTGTGTCAGCTTGCCATCTTTGACCATCTGGGCCAGCACATCCTCTCTGGCCGACAATTTATCTTGCTGCAAGGTGCTGACAGAAACATGCAAGCGATTTGCCAGGTCTTGCAGGTATTGCTCGCAATAGGGATTGGTAGTCTTCGTGGGGGTAGCGGCGGCGGTATTGGGCTGGTTGGTATGGGCCGATGCCAGCAATGGACCGGCGAAGAACGCGCCGAACAGAATGGCAGCTACCAGAAAGACAGACCCACCAACAATCCAGAAGATTTTTTTCATATGTTTGAAAACCCTTTTCATAGAGACGCACTGAGTCGCGCCTGAATTTTTATGTATTGTTGTCACACACCTCTGTGTGACGCTTTAAGCATAGCTCTCAAATATGAACAAACTGTATGCGAAAGTTCAAGATTTGCTCAAGATTGGCCTGCTGAGAGGCAAAATCCCTCTGGAAGCGTGTTTTCAGCAAACGGATATGATACCATACCCTGTAGGAGCTACCCTTGTGGTTGCCTGCTTATGCACATTATCGAATCATAAGGAAATATCTTATGGCTCAAAAAATTCTGATTATTGAGGATGAGGACGGTATCATTCACTTGCTCAACCTGTATCTGCGGGATGCAGGCTATGAAGTAGTGGTGGCTAAAGATGGCGCGGACGGCCTGGCGCTGCACGCGCGCGAGCATCCCGACCTGGTGTTGCTGGACATCATGTTGCCCGCGCTGGATGGCTTCGAGGTTTGTCGTCGCATCCGCGCCTGGTCAAAAACACCCATTCTGATGCTTACGGCGCGCGGCGACGAGGATGACCGCATTCAAGGCCTGGACATCGGCGCGGATGACTATATCGTCAAACCTTTTAGCCCGCGCGAACTGGTCAGTCGCGTGCGCGCCATCTTGAGGCGCGTTGGAGGACCGGGCGAGGGACAGCAGGCAATTGAAGGGGAAGCAGCCAACAGCAAATCAACCCTGCGTTTCCCCAGCCTCACCGTTGATCTACTGGCGCGGCGCGTCGAAGTCGATCATAGTGAAGTCATGTTGACGCCTACCGAGTTCGATATACTGGCGCTGCTCGCCGGTTCGCCCGACCGGGTGTACACGCGCGAGGTGCTTATGAATAAAATCTGGGGCTATGATTATTATGGAGATGGACATATCATCGATGTGCATATCAGCGCCCTGCGTAAGAAAATAGAGGCCAACTCCATCTATCGTTATATCAAAACCGTCTGGCGCGTAGGCTACAAATTCGAGGTTGGAGCAAAGTAACATGCAGGTTCCCTGGTGGCGCAGCATTCGCTGGCGGCTGGCGCTTGGATCAATACTGGTGTCACTGCTGGCGACAACGCTGCTGGCGATTACGGTTATCATAGCAGTAAACTACTACTATGGCGTTGATGTGCGCCAACGTCTGACCACCTTTGCCACCAATACGGCAGAGCGGCTGGGTGCCAGTTATGCCCAGAATGGTACGCTGCCAAAAGCAATAACCAGCGTCCTGCCCGAAATATCGGCGCAGTCCATGCCGGATCAAGAATTTCTACTGCTCATCTTCAACCATAATCGTCAGCTTCTCTATCCTCATTTTGGCGCTGGCAAGAAACCGCTCGGTCAGGGTGTGGCCGCGCTCGTACTAGCCTCAAACGATCCTTCGCTCCAGAGTGGCGATTACGCCAGGCTGTTTGCAGCTAACGTGGCGGCGGGTCAGGGAACAACCACCGTCGATCAAATCGGTCAGGCGGGTCCCGTCGGCTCCGCGCGTCTTTTCGCCGCGCTGCCCATCTATAGAGACGGGCAAAGCGGCTCTGCTATTATTGGGACACTGGTAGCGATGCCCCGCTCTACCGCCGAGAATACCGCCCCGCCATTTCTGGCAACCATGACCGGGTTTGTGCTGATCGCCGCCATCATCATTGCAGTGCTGGCTACGCTCGCGGCCCTGCTTTTCTCGCGCACCATCACGCGCCCCCTGGCAAGATTGACCGATACCGCGCATGTGCTGGCATCGGGGAACTATAGCGCGCGTGTCCAGACGAAGGCGCGCAGCGAGCTGGGCGAACTGGCCGAGACGGTGAATCTGATGGCGAGCCGTCTTGAACGCGACGTAGAGGAGTTGCGCAGTCAGGAAAACTTGCGGCGCGAGCTTATCATGAACATCACGCACGACCTGGCCTCGCCCCTGACATCCATCGCGGGTCTGGGCGAATCGCTGGTAGATGGCGTCAACCAGAATCGCGAAGACTACGAGAAGACCGGGCGCGTCATCGTGCGCGAAACGCTGCGCTTGCGCCGCCTCGTCAAAGACCTGCACGTCATGGCAAAGCTGGAAGCGGGCGCGATGCAGCCGCAGCGCAAACCGCTGCGGCTGGCCGCGCTGGTCGATGAATGCCTGGCGGTGATGACGCCTGAATTTGAACGCGCCGACGTAGAACCACTCAACAACATCCCCTACACACTGCCCGTCCTTTGGGCCGATCCCGATATGCTGATGCGTATCTTCTCGAACCTGTGCGATAACGCTCTGCGTCACACGCCGCCCGGTGGAACCGTCACCATAGAAGCGCGCCAGCAGGACAACATGGTCGAGGTTGCCGTCACCGATAGCGGCAAAGGTATCCCGCCAGAAGCCCTGCCGCGCATCTTCGACCGTTTCTTCCGCGCCGACAACTCGCGCCAGATCTCTACCGGCGGCAGCGGCCTGGGACTCGCCATCGTGCGCGCCATCATCGAGGCGCACGGTGGCACCGTCCGCGCCGAGAACGCGCCCCAGGGTGGCGCGCGCGTCATCTTCTCCCTACCCATCCCCGCCTTCAACCAGGATCAAATGGCCGGCATGACGACATTGCCAATTAAATAGGTGAGGAACCAGAGCGACCGCAAGGGTCGCCCCTACCATACCGCCGCCAGATAGCCCATATTGCTTATTGCCTATCTGCACTCTTCCTACAATGTTATACTACTGAGGAAATACTAGCAGGTGCCGATAGTATGTGCTATGGATGGGGTCTCTGGAAAATATTACAAGTACCCGCGCCGGATGCCCACAAGGGGCATCCCTACATATCGGCAGACCCCATCGTCCTTGCCCCGTATACAACGACGGTTGATGAAGGGGGTAGGAGACAAGGGAAACGCACAAATGTAGGGATGCCCCTTGTGGGCATCCGGCTGTGGAGCATGATTAGTAGAAATGGGAAGAGCGAGCATGACCATACACACATCCTCCAGGCAAGACAGCCAATCGTTGAATGGAATGGACTCCATCGCAGGCGCATCGCAGGAACTGGTGGATGTGCTACAGAAAATCGTGCGCAATGCCGGGGCGCTGCTGGATGTCGATAATTGTTCGGTGGCGCTGCTGGACGCCGGGGGAAGTTCGCTCGTCACGCTGGCGGCTCTACAAAAACAGGGGCGGCGACCGCGCCATACTCGTTTCCAGCCAAACGAAGGTGTGGCTGGCTGGGTAGCGCAGCACCGCGAACCGCTGATAATCAACGATGTCAGCCTCGACCCGCGCTTCAAACGGTTGGGTCGCGCGCCCATCGGGTCGATGGTCTGCGTGCCGCTCTTCGATAAAGAGGAATTTATCGGTACATTGACCGCCAGCAGCCCGGCCAAAGCGGCCTTCGATGAACGTAAGCTGCGCATGTTGACCATCTTTTCCGAGCAGGCCATGCTGGCATTCGTGAATGCGCGTCAGGCGGAGATCGCGCAACGCCAGGCCGACCAGTTAGAAATGCTCATCAGTCTATCTCAGGGCATCACGACGCGCCTGGAAGCCGAAGAGCTGTATCGCACCATCTTGCTGAACGTGCGACGTCTCGTGCCAGCACAGTGCATCATGATCTATTCCTATCAACCACACTCCCAGCTCCTGCGACCGGTTGCCGAAATTTCTGATGACGAGAGCGGCGCTTGCCAGCAAGAGATATGCGCGGCAGCGGTGAAAATTGGCGATTCGTGGGGCGAGAGCATCAACATTAGTTCCTCAACGTCGCTGGTCGCCTGGGCCGCGCTGCATCGTCATCCTATGTTATACGCCCCAGAACAGAACCAGCAGGACGCAGAGGGTATAACGGAGACGAGCGCGGCTGCTGCGAAGATGGCAATCCCGCTCGTCTCGAAAGAGACGTTGTACGGCGTACTTGTATTGCAGCGCCCGGCAGCTTTCAGCAGCGAAGAACTGCGCCTGATGCGCAACCTCGGCCACATGGCTGCGGCAGCCTTAGAAAACGTGGAACTCTTCTATCGTGTGAGCGCCGACCAGGTGCAGATGCGCGCCATCTGGAGCGCCAGTTCCGATGGCATCGCGCTGGTGGGCGTGGATGCTTGCTTCACCGAGGCCAACCCGGCTTTCGGGCAAATCTTCGGTATCGACCCGCAGCAGATAGTCGGTATGGAATGCCTGGAATTGTTCGCCTGTGAAGATGAAGGCGGACATGAAGCCTGCCGTGAACTCTGCCTGATTCAGCGCGCGCTCCAGGAAGGTAGCGCGTTGCCCTATATGGAAATCGACCTGCCGGTACAGGGCGTTTCGCGTTCAATTGGCCTGAGCATCACTCCGGTGCTGCTGGCGAACCGGTCATTCTGTATGGTAATGGCGCGCGACATAACCGCTATCCGCGACCTCATGCGCATGAAAGCCAACTTCCTCTCCATGATTACCCACGAACTGCGCTCGCCCATCAACGCCATTAACGGCTATCTCGATCTCGCGCTCACAGGTATCGCGGGCGACCTCAATGAGCAGCAGCGCGAATTTGTGCGGCGCGCGCGCGGTGGCAGCGAACATCTTTACGCCCTGGTGGAAGACCTCTTGTTGGTTTCACGCGCCGATTCGGGTCAATTGCGCCTCAACCGTAGCATCACTGACCTGCCAGAATTGATTACCAACTCCATCGAAGAAATGGAGCTAACAGCCTCAGATAATGGCATCACCATTGCCTCAATCATTGCCAGCGACTTTCCCCGCGTCTATGCCGACGGCACGCGCATCCAGCAAGTACTGCGCAACCTCATCAGCAACGCGCTACACTTCACTCCCTCTGGCGGCAGCGTAACCATTTCCGCCAGCGTGGTTGAAGACACCACCCCCGATGGGGAAGTTCGCAAAAGCTTCGCCGTGCAGGTGCGCGATAGCGGTAGTGGCATCGCCCCCGAATACCAGCAGCGCATTTTCGAGCGTTTCTATCAAATTCCCCTGGACCATGCCGGGCGCACCAGCGGTCAGGGGCTTGGCCTGGCTATCGTCAAAATGATCGTGGAATTGCACGGCGGCCTGATAAGCGTGGAAAGTACTCCAGGCGAAGGAAGTGCGTTCACATTCGTCATACCGGGTATCTTGTCGTGAGGCCAGCAGGGTTTGCCTCCACTCTGGTAGACGGATCAGATACTCTTTGTTTTATCAGGGCAATTGAAAAGTTGCGCCCGAAAGTTGCGCCAGAGAGGAAAGAGGGAAGGCGACCGCAAGGGTCGCCTTCCCTCTTTCCTCGACTGGTAAATCACCCTGTTGTTTTATTGCTGCCCTTGATTTACTGACAAAAGCGTGCTATGCTGAAATTGTCCCTAATATGTGGGGTATAGTCGGGAACGTGGGGGCCAAGTTTATTGCGCCCATAGAAAAATCACGCCTGGTTGCTTGTACAGAAAAGGAGACAGACCATGGGTATGCTGCGGATTATGTCCCGTAAAGGTGACGAACGGATCGTATGGGATAATAACAAAGCGAGCACAAACGATCTTGAGGCTCTGGCGGCAATCCGAGAAGCCGAGCGCATCTTTAACGAGGAACGCGCGCGCGGAGCCACCGCATTCAAAGTAGAGTCTGGAAAAACTGTAGAGCGTCTTGAAACATTCGACCGCACCGCCGAGCAAATCGTCATGGTCCCCCGTGTTGTTGGAGGCTAAGGAGAAGTAGCAGCTATGTGGGAAACTCTTAGCCTGTTTCTTGGTATCTGGCTGCTATTCTTGCTTCTGGCGATCTATTACCTGTCCCAGGCTTCCGATGGGCGGGTCGGGCGATTCCGCGAAACAGTGAGCGAGCATCTTTCTGCTGAAAGTCGCGCTAAAGCACTGCTGCGAGAGATGTTGTCAGAAAACCAGTACCAACAACTGATCAAATTTGGCTATCTTGAGGTAACGAGTCCAACCATCGATAATCGTATATACCGTATACCAGGCTCTGGCGGGCTGGTAAAGGTCTACGAGCGCGGTTGTGCCGTGATGGAACTCTGCCTGCAACCGGCTGAACCTCTGCCCGACGGCGACGTAGTGGTGATGCATAAGTTGATGATCGAGGCCAACGAACAGGAGTATTTGCAAAAGGCGAATCACTTTGCGCCCGGCATCATCTCCCTACGCTGTCAACATCTCTAAATTAGCCTTTCCCCAATAAAACGCACAACGAGATTGGTAAGGGTACAACTCTTGCCAATCTCGTTGTGCGTTTCGCTGAACTTTCGCATTCTGATTACGTATATACTGTTTGAGAACCAGTCTCGACTATAGCGGCGAATCCTAGTATAATCAGGCCAGGAGCCTGGCTAGATACAAAATCCAGAAAGCGAAGAAGGCGGGGGAAAGATGGAATGTCCCTATTGTAAGGCAGAAAATCGTGATGGCGTGCGTTATTGCAGCAATTGCGGCAGATTAATTGATCCTGCCGCGCTGGGCAGTGGCGTTTCCTCAAATTCACTGACCGTTGCCAGCACCCCGGCGAAGGGGATTACGCCCGGCGGAAGCGGCGGCTCGCACACGCTGAGCGTGGGTACGACGTTGCAGGGTGGCCGCTATGTCGTCAAAAAGATACTTGGTCAGGGCGGCATGGGTGCGGCACTGCTGGCAACCGATAAGCGCGTCAACAACAAGCAGGTGGTAATCAAGGAACTCGTTTCTGAGAGCAGCGACCCCGATAAGATTAAAGAGGATGAACGCAACTTCAAACAGGAGATGATGACCCTGGCCGCCCTGCATCATCCTTTGATTCCTGCCGTCACCGATAGTTTTGATGAGAACTTACGCTACTTCATGGTGCAAGATTATGTCGAGGGAGAGAACCTGGAAGAGCGCATGGAGAGCGTAAAACAGCCCATGAAGGAACGCGAGGCGCTGGGTTATGCCTCCCAGGTGTTGGACGTACTCGAATACCTGGCGCGACGCACTCCGCCTATTGTACACCGCGATATTAAACCCGCCAATATCATCATTGATACAGAGGACAAGCGCGCGCACCTGGTAGACTTTGGCATCGCGCGCGCCGATGTGATCAAGAATGCGCGGCGCAAGCAGACATCGGCGCTTGGCACACCCGGCTACGCGCCTCCCGAACAATACCAGGGCAACGCCGACCCACGCTCCGACCTGTACGCCCTGGGCGCGACGCTGCATCATTTGCTGACCAACCGGGACCCACGCGATTATCCACCATTCTCGTACCCACCGGCGCGCACACTGAACCCCCAGTTGACGCCAGAAGTAGAACAGTTGCTTGCCAAAGCGACCAATAACGATATTACGCAGCGTTACCAGAGCGCGATTGCCATGAAACGCGACGTGGATACCATTTTGCTCAAACGGCATGGCGTTTCGGGCGCGATGGATAGCTATACGCTGGGAACATCCGGGCCAATACCAGCCGTTTCGTCCACCGGCGCGTATGGATATGGAGCCGCGAACCAACCCACTCAGGTAAGCCAGCCCCCACGCCGACCGGCACCGATTACCCCGCTGCCGCCTGTCGCGGGACAGCAATCCTACCAGCCGGGGCTATACGCCCCGCCAGCGCCGCGCCGCAGGAGCAATGTCGGACTCAATTTCTTTCTTCTCATTCTGGTGGTTGTGCTACTCTTCGCCTTTGGTTTTGGCGCGTACTACTACTTCCAGCATCGCGGAACGACAACCGCTGGCGGAAATACACCCACGCCTGTTGCGACATCAAATATACCGGCCAGTGGCATAGGCGTAATAAAAGCGTCCAATGGCGAAATGATCGGTATCAGCAACGGCATCTTCCCTTTTGATACCGGACGGCCCGGCGGCAATTTCATGACCCAGGCGGCGCAAAGCTTCCAATCCGGCAATATGAGTTCCGCCGAATCGCTATGGAACCAGGCGGCTCAGGCTGATACCGCTAATGCCGAAGCCTTGATTTACCTCGAAAACCAGACCGTGCTTGATAGTGGCTCTCCCTACATCGATATCGCTGTTGCCACTATGCTTACTGGCGATAGAGCCACTGTTAGCGTGGGGCGCGATGACCTGCAAGGGGCATATGTTGCTCAGAAAAACTATAACGACGGACATCTGTTGCCCAATGGCGTGCAGGTGCGCTTGCTGATCGCCAATTCTGGCAGCCAGACTACATTTGCCACACCAGTAGCTCAAGAAATTGTGAATTTGCAGAAATCGGACAGCCATTTCGTGGGCGTCATGGGCTGGCCGTTCAGTTCGCGCGTTGTGCAAGTCTTATCGACACTGGCTCCCGCTCAGATTCCGATGGTGTCACAGACTGCGTCTGGCGATTCGCTGACGGGCAAGCCCTACTTTTTCAGGGTAGCGCCACCAAACGTGACGCAGGGTGTGATCGGGGCGCACTTCGCCGAAACGAACTTACATGCCACGCGCGTTGCGTTGTTTGTAGACAATTCCGACCCCTACAGCCAGACCCTGGCGCAAGCCTTTAGCAACCAGTTTACCAAAGATGGCGGCGCAATTGTCAAAACGGAGGCATACACAGTTGGCAAGCCTGATAACTTCGTGCAATTGCTTGCTAACGCCGAAACGGCTAACCCCAATCTGATCTACTTCTCCGGTTACGCGGCTGATGCCAGCGTGCTGCTGACCGACCTGCCTGTCTCCGGCCCATTTGCCAATTTGCAAGTCATGGGCGGCGATGCCCTGTACGAACTGGGCGGCTATCAGAGCAGTTCGCACGCGGCAGGTGTGCGTATGCACTTCACGACCTTCGCCCATCCCGACGAGTGGCCTACCCTGTGCGCTGCCGGAAAATCATTCGCCTGCTCCCAGCCAAATTTCTTTGGCAACTACAAGGCGGCGTTTGACCCTAATAACCAGCACGGCACCGGCACCTATGGCTATTCCCGCGCTGATGGCGATGTAATCCTGTCCTACGATGCCATCTCGGTCATGCTGACCGCCGCGCAGAATATGCTGACCGGCTCGAAGACCAGCCTGACTCCAGCGGAGTTGCTGCAAGGTTTGAAGAAAATCAGCGGCGCGCAAGCCTTTCAGGGCGTCAGCGGGCAAATCTCTTTTAACTCACAGGGCAACCCGGTCAATAAGGCTCTCGTCGTATTGAAAGTAGCTCCTGGCGGATTCATCCAGATCGACTCGGTGCAAGGATGCTTCCAGGTAGGGGAAACTGGCTGCTAATCAGCACTCAGCGCGACTCGCGGCATGGCGACCGCAAGGGCCGCCACTACTATACGACGCTTGCCGATTCTCCGTATATAGTAGTGGCGACCCTTGCGGTC
>JBOGTO010000202.1:0-26579 GCA_050695155.1 Ktedonobacteraceae bacterium | reverse complement strand
CCACGATACAGATGGGCAGCAGGATGTAGAGCGTGCCGCGCACGAGGTCAACCCAGAAGCTGCCCAGATGTTGGGCGCTGCGCCGGGCGAGACCGCGTACCAGCGCCACCGCCAGCGCGATGCCAGCAGCGGCGGAGACGAACTGGTGGAAGGCCAGGCCAGCCATCTGGGTCAGGTAGCTCATGGTCTGCTCACCGGTGTAGTTCTGCCAGTTGGTATTGGTGGTGAAGCTGGCGGCGGTGTTGAAGGCCAACTGCGGCTCCACGTTGGGCAGGCCCTGCGGGTTGAAGAGTGTTCCGTGCCATTGCTGGGTGCGCTCTAACAGATAGAGGAGCAACATACCCACCACGCTGAAGATCAACACGGAGATCATGTAGCCCGTCCACTTCTGCTCGTCCTCCTCGTTGATGCCGGAGAGCCGGTAAAAGAAGCGCTCTACGGGAACGAGGACCGGCGAGAGCCAGGTGCGCTGCCCGTTGAAGACCTTGTACATGTACAGGCCGACCGGCTTGGTCAGCAGCAGCACAATGACCAGGAAAACGACTACCTGCAGGACACTATTGAGTGTTACAGGCATAATTTGTACCTCACTTATGGACTAATAAGACAACGTTAGAATTTTTCGGGAGCCAGGAGCGCGATCAGGAGATAGATCAGCACGCCCAGCGTGACAATGCCCACCAGGATATACTCAAGCGCTGAATTCACAGCATTCCTCCTTCCTTTGCTACAGGCGCTCGCAGCCCTCGGTGAAACCGATGAACGCGATGAACATGACAATGGTCACAAGCACGATAATCGCATCAAGCATACAAATCCTCCTCATAGGGTAATATACTTCGAGAACTTCCTGCTTCTTCCTCATCTTCCTGTTCGCTCACCGTGGCGCCGTTTCTCCGTTGAGCAGCCTCGGCTGCCAGGCGCAGGATGGCCTCCATTGGGAACGGTTTGGGCAGGTAGGCCAGTGGGTGAAATTCCTGCAGGCGACTGGGGCTTACCCGCACCGCCGAGAGCACGACAACTGGCAGTTGCCCGGCGTACCCATTCATCTGCAGGAGAGGGAGCCGACCCTCCTTTTGCGCGATGCGCAGCACCTCCCAGCCGGTTTGGTCGGGCAGGCAGATGTCCAGGAGAATGAGATCAAAGGGGGCAGCTCGCAGGTGGGCGAGTGCCGCCAGCGCATCTGCCGCGACACGAACCTCGTGTCCACGCGCTACTAAATTACGCAAAATGAGATCGCATAATACTTCGTCATCTTCTACCAGTAAGATACGCGCTCCAGGCATCTCGATGCCTCCTTTCTTTCAGCATACACAGTTCATCCCAGATGGCGCTGCTCCGTCCTGATCCACAGGGGTTCCTCCAGGGACGATGCCTCCTCATCCTGCACTTGTATCGCGTCCTGCCGTCCCCACAACCCACGCCACCAGGAGAGGAATCTGGCCGCAAGGTGCGGTGAAGATGTCAGTCCGGCGGGCGGTGACAGGCGCATGAGGACGAGTGCGGTGGGCGGCTTGATGAGCAGGCGCTTCACTTCCTCATCCCGCAGCAAGTGGGTGTACTCCCCGCCGGTCACCAGGATGATTCCATTACAACAGGTGTCATGCACGAGTGTTGCGATACTCTGCAGCACATCGGCGGTGAAGGCTTCGTAGCGTTCCGTCGGCACCTGGAAGCGCTCGGCTTTGTTCTGTACGGCCTCCAGAAAGTCCTTCGACTGTTGGATATGCTCAAGACGCGCTCCTTTGGGTGGGGCGGAGACGAGCGAGACGGGAACCAGTGTGGCCCCGGCGCTCTCTGCCAGGCGCACGGCGTAATCGATGGCACGCATGTCCACCCCAAAGGTAAAAGGCAGCAGCCAGCGTGATGTCTGCATGGAAGCCTCCCGAGAACGAAGTGAATGCGCCGGTGCCGATCAACCCGGCATGGTTTTCTTCCTTCTCACCAAAGAGTGTAAACCCAAATCGCTCAATGTGCGTTCTGGATATGCCGAGAGGGTTACTGGATTTCTCAACGTTTTTCTGAGGATGCTCAAAGAATGCTCAAGAATGCGAGAGGGCGCGGCATCGCTCTGGCGCATCGTCAAATGGCGTCGATGGGATTGGCAGGCAGCAGACGCACGCGTCTGCGCATTGGACTGGCGTCTCACGGTTCGGCCGCGTCGTTGAAGCGGTAGCCTACGCCAGGGATGGTCAAGATATAGCGCGGCCGCTCGGGCGTCGGTTCGATCTTCTGGCGCAGTTGCGCCACGTAGAAAAGGCCAAACGCGTGGAGTGGACAAAGGAAATGTTCTCGGCCAGTGTTCCTTTAGTGCCAGCCTGTTTGGAGTGGTTGTGTAAACTCAACAGTAAAATGGAGCTTCTTTTAGTGCATCTCTTCCAAAGTTTTTGCAACACTACCTTCCTGTCTCCCACCAGGGTGTCGCGCTCTGCGCAAGGATAGCATGAAGGGCCTGAATGTTTTGCGACCCGCGCTCCTCAAGCCAGTGTGAAAGAGCCTCCACCCCTTCCCTGGCATAGACTGGAATTGCGTCTTGCCAGGTTGCGCGGCCACACAGCACACCTGCAAACCTCACATTGGCCTCAACAGCCAGCTCTAGCATTTCGCAGAACACATCATTTTTGCTTCCTCCGCTCAGGTAAATAAATGGCAGGGAAGTTGCGTTGGCTGTGGCGTGGAAATGCTCGATGGCTTCTTGACGTGAGTAGGCTACCTCTTCTCCCGCGTAAGCCTGTGTCCCGCCGACGAAGGCAGGATTGACTGGCAGCTCGACCTTGAGAATATCTACGCCATAGCGGGGCCTGGAAAATTCCTGCATGGTACGCGCGACATAGAGAGGCTTCTTCCTGGCAAAGGCCAGCCCTTTCTCGTCGCCCAGCGTGTCATTGTACACCAGTGGCTCCAGGAAAAACGGCACGTCTCGCGCCAGGCACTCGGCTCCAATGCGTTCGACATAGGCCTGCTTGATGTTGTTAATACGCGCCTCGTCAAAGGGGTTGTAGAAAAGCAGAATTTTAATAGCATTTGCTCCGGCCTCGATCAAACGCTGAACGCTCCATTCTGGCAGAAGGTCAGGAAGGCGACCTTTTATGGCGAAGTCGTAACCAGACCGTTCGTAGGCGAGCAGCACGCCTGTGCCGGGTGCGCGACTGGCAATCGCTCCGAGACCGTATTCCGGGTCTAAGAGAATCGCGCTGGTGTGGCGCGTGAGAATCCGTGTGACGGCGCTCTTGAAGGCAAGCATATCTTCTGACGAGGCGGTGCCGTGTGCGCCTCGCGCTTCAGCAATCGATTGTAGGAGGTTTCCGCGATGATCCACTGCCAGCGCGGCGATCACGCCGCGCTCATCAGCGCAGGCATTTATCCCTGCGAATTTCCCCCTGCTCATCTCGATCTTCGTCATATTTTTTTCTTCACTATTCTATTTCGCTCAGGCGGACTGGCCGGTGTTCTTCAAGCGACCTGTGCGCTGCCAGGGCTATGACGACTGGCGCGCGTCCGTCATAGCCAGTAACGGACACGGGTGTGTCATAAAGTATAGCATTGATGAATGCGGTCATCTCAGCGACGAAGCTCTCACTGTAGCGTTCAAGGAAGAAATGTTGTGGGAGATCGCGCCGAATGCTGTGGCTATCGCTAATGATCGCCGTATTCGGGTAGTTATTGCCAATTCTGATCGCGCCAGCGCTGCCCAGAACTTCCACGCGCTGATCATAGCCATACGCTGCCTGGCGGCTGTTGCTGATCGTACCGATGACGCCATTCGCCAGGCGCAGGGAGACGACGGCGGAGTCCACATCGCCTGCCTCGCCAATCGCAGAATCGCTCATAACTTCGCCGAATGCGAAGACTTCCTCCACCTCGCTTCCCATCAAAAAGCGGACCATATCGAAATCATGGATGGTCATATCCAGAAAGATGCCACCAGAAACGCGAATATATTCTATAGGCGGCGGCGCGGGATCACGACTGATGATATCAAACTGGAAGAGACGCCCGATTTCTCCATTTTCTATCACCTGGCGAGCGCGCTTGAAGTTTGCATCAAAGCGCCGGTTAAAGCCGATCTGAAGTTTGACCCCGGCTCGCTCAACAGCTTGCAACGCCCTGTCGATGGATGGGAGATCAAGCGCAATCGGTTTTTCACAGAAGATGTGTTTCCCTGCCTGTGCTGCATCTTCGATAATACGAGCGTGAGTATCGGTGGACGAACAGATCACCACTGCTTCAATATCTGGACGCTCCAGTACGGCACGGTAATCCTGCGCGAAGGAGGCAATCGCATAGCTTTCCGCGCACTGCCGGGCCGCTTCCTCAAACGCATCGGCAACGCTGAGTATCTCACCTTGCGGAATGCGCGAAGTGAGATGCTCAGCGTGCAGGCGACCAATGCGTCCGGCGCCGACCAGGCCTATTTTCAACGATGGCACTGGCATGAAGTGTTTCTCTCCTGTTCTGGTGTGCTACAGCCCGATGGAACTGAGATACGCCCGATTCCGCTTAGCGCTCTTCATCGGGCTGCCCATGCCCGGCAGAATATCCTGCTCTACTACAATCCATCCGTTGTAGTCATAGCTGCGCAATCGCTCAACAACGCCGGGAAAAGGTATACAGCCCTTGCCCAATTCACAAAACACTCCATAGCGTAATGCGTTGAAATAGTCCCAGCCTTCCCCCCGCGCCTGTGCGGCTATCTGGGGCTGGCAATCTTTGAAATGTATATGCCAGATACGCCCGGCAAAGCGGTCCAGCCCTTCGAGAACATCGCCGCCAGCAGTGCCGCCTGTCCCAAAGAGGTAGTGTCCGGTATCGAATACTAATCCAATCAGGTCAGGATCGGTCATGTCCAGGAAACGCGCGATCTCTTGCGGCGTTTCGACATACCCGGCGCAGTGATGATGAAAAGCGGTTGGCAGACCGGTCATATCGCGCACAGTGCGCGCAATGCGTTCGGCCCCGCTGGCGAATATTTCCCACTCGGACGGGCTAAGACCCATCTCTGTTGTAACGCGCCCGGCGTGTTGTGTGCGCGTCGTATCGGTGCCATTGGCATCGGCGAGAATAAGCAACGGGCGCTGCGCCTCAGCCCCGCTATCCCTCACTGCCGCCAGTAATTGCGCTACCTTCAAAGCTTCTGCCTCGCCGCGCGCGCGCGCATCTATGTGTTTGAGCGCCACCGGCACAAAGGCTCCAACTATGCTCAGATGACGCCTCTCTAGCTCCATTTTAAGAACGGCTGGCTCGGTGGGCATATAGCCCCAGTCGCCCAGTTCAGTGCCAACGTAGCCGGTATCGCGCAGTTCGTTGAGCATCTGTCCATACGCGATAGTTTCGCCTTCCAGCCCTGCGAATTCAAGCGACCCCCAGGACACGGGCGCGTTGGCAATACGGATATTCGCCATACGGTCTTTTATCCTTTGACCCTACGCGGGACGGGCGTATGGCCCGTCTCGCCGCGATAGACTAAAACGTGCGCGACCACTCTCTGGGCCAGCGTTCAACAACAACCTTCTTCTGGGTGTAGAATTCGATGGCATCACGTCCTTGGGCGTGCATATCGCCGAAGAAGCTATCCTTCCAACCTGAGAAAGGGAAGAAAGCCATTGGCGCGGCCACGCCGATGTTGATGCCGATATTGCCCGCCAGCGCTTCGTGGCGGAATTTGCGTGCCGCCGCGCCGCTGCTCGTGAAAAGGCAGGCCATGTTGCCGTAGGATGAGTTATTCACCAGCTCAATCGCCTCATCAACGGTTTGCGTGTGCATGAGGCTAAGAACGGGCCCGAAAATCTCGGTACCGGCGATTTCGCTGCGCGGATCGACGTGATCGAGTATCGTTGGGCCAACGAAGTAGCCGCGCTCGTAGCCGGAGATCGATGCGCCACGCCCATCAACAAGCGCTTCTGCGCCCTGGCTGACGCCTTTCCCGATCAACGACTCGATGCGCTGCTGACTCTCAGGCGTAATGACCGGCCCCATTTCAACCTCTGTATCGAGTCCGTAACCGACCTTGCGTGTAGCCGCCACCTCCGCGATCTGTTTTCTGAAAACGTTGCCAGCTTTGCCAACTGTAATAGCCACCGATGTCGCCAGGCAGCGCTGTCCAGCGCATCCAAAGGATGAGTCGGCGATGATGCGGGTTGCCATCTCCATATCAGCATCGGGCAAGACGATGGCCGGGTTCTTCGCGCCGCCCTGGCACTGGGCGCGTTTCCCGTTGGCTGTCGCCCGGCTGTAGACGTATTTGGCCACTGGCGACGAGCCAACAAAGGAGATGGCTCGTATTTCCGGGTGATCGAGCAGGGCATCGACCGTGCCTTTTGCGCCGTTCACCAGGCTGACTACGCCCGGCGGCAGATTCAACCGATCAATGAGGTCAAAAATGCGACTCATCGTCATCGGCACCTTCTCCGAAGGTTTGAGTATGAAGCAGTTGCCACAGGCGATGGCGTAGGGCAGGAACCAGAGCGGGATCATGCTGGGAAAGTTGAATGGCGTGATAGCCGCGACGACGCCTACTGGCTGGCGAAACATGTGTTCGTCGATACCGCGCGCGATGTCCTCCACATTGTAGCCCATCATGAGCGACGGGATGCCGGTAGCTACCTCAACGTTCTCGATACCACGCTGTAGCTCGCCTTGCGACTCGCCCAGGGTCTTGCCGCACTCCTGCGTGGTGAGTTGTGCGATCTCATCGTGATGATCCTCCAGCAGTTTCTTAAACGTGAAGAGGTACTGGATACGTTCGGTTGGCGGCGTGCGTCGCCAGTCGCTGAAAGCCTGCTGTGCCGCGCGTGCTGCCTCGTCTACCTCCTCGGTCGGCGAGAGAGGCACGCGCACCATCGTTTCGGCGGTGGCAGGATTGCGCACATCCAGAAATTCACTTGCGCGCGAACGCTGCCACTTCCCACCGATATAGTTGAGAAGCTGTCCATCTTGAATCATGCTATTAACCTTTCGACCTCATTGGCTATCCGTCGGGACACGATTTGTAGCGTCGTGCTGATCGCTCATGGAGTCTTCAAGTGCTTCGGCTTCTTCCTCGAATTCGCGCGCGACCTCGGCCAGAGAAGCGCCCGCGAGAGCATCGGTACGAGCGAATTCGGCCAGTTCGTGGCTCAGGGTCTCCAGTTCTTCGCCTCCCGCCATCATCGAAGTCAGCTCTTCGCGGCTGATCTCGGATTTGGCAAAGGTTCCCAGGCTGCGCCCGCGATTGAGCAGCGTAAAGTGATCTCCGATGGGATAGGCGTGGTGGGGGTTGTGCGTAATAAAGATCACTCCCAGCCCCTTCGCGCGTGCCTGCGCAATGTAGCGCAGCACAATGCCTGCCTCTTTGACGCCCAGGGCAGCCGTCGGCTCGTCGAGGATCAAGACTTTGGCTCCGAAGTAGACCGCGCGCGCAATGGCGACCGACTGGCGCTCTCCGCCGGACAGCGTACCCACAGGTTGTCCGGTGTCGCGAATCTGGATACCTATCCTGGCCAACTCCTCGCGTGTGACGCGGTCTGCAAACTTCGAGTCGAAGCGGCGAAATGGCCCCCAACCCTTCGTTGGCTCCGAGCCGAGAAAGAAATTGCGCGAGATACCCATTAAGGGGATCATAGCCAGGTCCTGAAAAACGGTCGCAATGCCAGCGCTCAAGGCGTCACGCGGGGAGGAGAAACGCGCCTCCTTGCCCTCAACCATATAGTGACCATCGCTGGGCCGGTGAACGCCGGACAGAATTTTGATGAGGGTCGATTTGCCCGCGCCGTTGTCGCCGAGCAGGCACATAACCTCACCAGCGTTCACTTTCATAGAAATGTCTTGTAGCGCAACCACGCTGCCGAAGTATTTTGAGACATCCTGCACTTCGATCAAGGGAACGCTTTGTGTGTTCATCGTACTCATCGTCGCGCCTCCATTGCCAGTTTGCGCACATAGCTGTTGAGCAGCACAGCGAGCAGCAGAATTACGCCAACGACAGCCTTGTACCAGTTAGCATCTACGCCCGCGAAGACAATGCCTTCTTCTACTATGCCAAAGACCAGCGCCCCGAACATGGCGCCAATAGCCGAACCATAGCCGCCGGTGAGCAATACCCCGCCAATAACCGCAGAAACGATGGCGTAAAACTCGTTACCCTGACCGCGCAGGACATCAGCGTTGGTAAAGGTCATAACCTGGATAATCGCCAGCAGACAGGAACCCATGGCGGTACCCACAAAGAGGAGTATTTTTACTCGCCTTACCGGCACGCCAATATTGCGCGCGGCATTGGCATCCCCACCCACGCCGAAGATCCAATTACCGAAAGAAGTACCCAGCAGCAGCCATGTCGCCAGCACCACCAGCGCCAAAGCCCAGAGCATTTCGATGGGATAAAGCTGCCCACCGCCGAGCGCGGTGGCGAAGATGGCGTGCGCGGAACTATATCCCGCTGCCTTGTCTACGCCGTTCACCACTGTCAGGCCGGTCAAGTGGGCGGTGAGGCCTGTCGTGGTGCCGAGCAGGATGTACGCGGTACCCAGTGTGACGATGAATGAGGGCAGGCCGGTGCGCAGTACCAGGTAACCGTTCACCACGCCGATCAAGGCTGCGAAGACCAGGGCCGCCACAATCGCTGCCCAGACGTTCCAGCCGTATTGTGTAGTCAAGATGGCAAGTAGCATACCGGTTGCGCCGACAGTCGAACCGACCGACAGGTCAAATTCCCCGCCAATCATCAGCAGGGCCACAGGCACTGCCTGGATAGCGAATTCAGCCGAGACGCTCAGATAGCTCGATGCGCCTAGCGAGGTAACAAAACCATAGTTCCCAGCGATGATGGCGAAGAAAATCCATACGGCGATTGAACCGACAACCGCACCCGTTTCCGGGCGCACCAGGAGCCGCCGCAGGGGATTGGAGCGCGATCTACGCGCGCTTGCGATGACACTCATATTCCCTCCTGGAACAACATATGTAGGGGCGAGACTTGTCCCCGGCCACCTCACGGCGGGCGACCACAAGGGTCGCCCCTACATGATTTTTACAAGGGTCGCCCCTGTGTGATAGCTAGCGTGTTCCCGCGGCCGTCAATTGGATTACCTGGTTCACATTAGACGCTGTAACGAAGCCTGGGCCGGTCTGGAGAACATCGTTCGCAATGGTATTGAGGTTCGTTGCGTACAATGTCAACAGGACGATTGGCAGATATCCCTGGAGATACTGCTGCTGGTCAATGGCGAACAGCATCTGGTTGTTTTTGATGGCGTTCAGCACATCGGACGACAGATCGAAGGTAGCCAGCTTGATCGTTCCCAGCTTATTAAGCGCCTGGAGGGCTTTGATGGCCGGGCTAGCGCCGGTAGGGCCAAGCGTCAGGATGCCGTCAATCGTGGGATCATGCTGGAGCGCCGCCTGGATGGTCTGCTGGGTCTGCGTCGGGTTGCTCAGGTTGACGCCGATCTCCGTCACCGTGCCGCCTGTCTGGGCCAGACCTTCCTTGAAGCCCTTGCAACGCAGTTCAAGAGCGGCGTTACCGACTTCCTGGTTGACGCACAGGGCATGGTGGACACCGGCTGCGCCCATTCTCTGACCGCCGCCAATGCCTGCCTGTTCCTCGGTTTGCCCGATGTGAACCAGCACTCCCAGGCTCTTCGCAACATCCGAACCGGAGTTGATCGAAATCACCGGGATATTGGCTGCTACAGCGGCTTTAATCGAAGGACCGAGAGCGTTAGGGTCGGGGATCGAGACAACCAGCCCGCTGGGATGGGTCGCCACTGCGGTATCGATGAGGTGGGCCATCGCTACCACGTCGAAGGTGGTTCCGGTAGGAGATTCGTAGATCGCCGTGACGCACATATCATGGGCTGCCTGGTCAACGCCCCTCTTGACGACCGACCAGAACGGGTCTGAGGCCTGGCCATGCGTGATGACGTAGAACTTGAGGTTTGCGCGCGATGCCGGACACGACGTACCACCGGTGGTCGTACCATTGCCACTATTATTATTACTACTCCCAGAACTACAGGCGGCCAGCACGAGTGGTAGCAATACTACCAGGGGTATGAGTTTTTTGAAAAACCGGTGCATCTTACCCTCCTTTGGGTTACAGTTGAGATCCACTAAAGAAACAATCAATCAGAGTTTCGTTCTCGCTAGCATTCTCCTTTCCTGGAATGGTGCTTTCCATCTTAAAAATTTCATAATAGCAGGAATACGGTCCCGGATTTATTGCTCCAGGAAATAACGCTCGCGCGCCCGCATCGTTTCCCACTCTGTGTGGGCGATCTGTACCTGGGGCATAGAGCTGACTTCAGCCACCGGAACGTCCCACCAGCTTTCGTAGCCGGGTACGGCCTCGTAGCGATCGTTCTGTATATAAATCACTGATGTGCGATCAGTCGTTCGTACTGCCTCAAGCGCAGCTACGAAATCATCGTAGGTCTTGCATTCGATGACATGCGCGCCCAGACTACGGGCGTTTGCCGCCAGGTCAACGGGCAGTGCCTGCACATCCGTACCAGCCGTGTCTCCAGGCAACGCTCCATCGTGCGGATAGGCATAGCGCGTGCCAAAACCATCCTGGCCGAGCGAGCGGCTGAGCGCGCCGATGCTCTTAAAACCCTGATTGTCGAGCAGCACGATAATGAGCTTGTGGTTTTCCTGGATCGAAGTGACAATTTCGCTGCTCATCATCAGGTATGAGCCATCGCCGACCATCACGTACACGTCGCGGTCGGGCGCGGCCATCTTTGCTCCCAGACATCCGGCGATTTCGTAGCCCATGCAGCTATAACCATATTCCATGTGGTAGTTCTTAGGATGGCGCGCTCGCCATAGCTTGTGCAGGTCGCCAGGGAGGCTGCCTGCCGCGCACAGCATGATAGAAGCAGGAGCGCTGCGTTCGTTCACCGCGCCGATTAATTCGCCCTGGCCGGGCAGTGGCTCATGGCGCAGCGCATAGATGCGCTCGACCTCGGCGTCCCAGGCATTGTGAAGTTGTTCGCAATGGAGACGATAATCGCTTTCTACATGGTAGGGGCCTCGTTCATTGTGCCCGTCAAGCAGCGCGAGCAGTTCTTCCAGTGTGGCTCTGGCATCACCAACAAGCGGTAACGCCAGGTGTTTGCCCGCGTCGAACCCGGCCACATTGATGTTAATGAAACGCACTTCAGGACACTGGAAGGCGGTCTTTGAAGCGGTGGTAAAGTCGCTGTAACGGGTGCCGATACCGATAACCAGGTCGGCATCACGCGCAATGCGGTTAGCCGCGAAGGTGCCGGTAGCGCCGATTGCTCCAAGATTGAGAGAGTGATCGTAGCGGAGACTGCCTTTCCCAGCCATCGTCTCGCCGACCGGAATGCCGGTTTGAGAGACGAATTGTTGCAAGGCATCGGTTGCCTGCGAGTAAATGACGCCGCCACCCGCCACAATCAGAGGCCGCGAGCTGCTGCGTATCCAGGCCACCGCCTGCTCCAGCGCCAGGCGGTCCGGGCGGTTGCGCGGGATATGCCATACCCGTTTATGGAAGAACGCCGCGGGATAGGCATATGCCTCGGTCTGTACATCCTGAGGCAAGGCCAGGGTCACTGCGCCGGTCTCGGAGGGGCTTGTCAATACGCGCATTGCTTCGGGCAACGCAGTCAGTAGTTGCTCCGGGCGCGTGATGCGATCCCAGTAGCGGCTCACCGGCTTGAAACAATCATTGACCGAGATGTCCTGTGTATGTTCGGACTCAAGTTGTTGCAGGACGGGGGCGACATTGCGGCGAGCAAACATATCTCCTGGCAGCAAGAGCACGGGTAAGCGATTGATGGTGGCGGTAGCAGCGCCCGTTAGCATGTTCGTCGCGCCGGGTCCAATCGACGAAGTACACGCGAAGGCTCGCAGGCGATTGCTGGTCTTCGCAAAGGCGGTGGCAGCATGGACCATCGCCTGTTCGTTACGAGCCTGATAGTAACGGAATTCGGGCGTTTGTTGCAGGGCCTGCCCAATGCCTGCGATATTTCCATGTCCGAAGATGCCGAAGCACCCGGCGAAAAACGGCTGTTCAACACCGTCGCGCTCCACATACTGGCTCTTCAGGAAAGCAATCATGGCCTGCGCCATTGTCATATGTCCGGTTGTCGGGTTGTTCATAGTTATTCTCCGAATTTCTAAGCTCAATCTATTGTTCAGCTAAAAACTACAAACCGCCGTGTTCTGAAATGAACGCCATTACCTCTTCGTGCGTGGGCATGAAATTGGCGCAGCCGTGTTTGGTGACGAGGATAGCGCCGCAGGCGTTACCCATACGCGCCGCTTTATACCAATCCCAGCCATGTACAACGCCAAATATGAAACCCGCCGCGAAAGCATCGCCCGCGCCCAGAATGTTCTGCACCTCTACCGGGAATCCTGGCGCATCAATGCGCCTGGTCTCCCCTGCGCTCGTCTCCGCTACCAGGTGAACACTGGCGCCGCTCGCCCCGCGTTTCTGCACCAGGACGCGCGGCCCCAGCGTCAGGAGTTCACGAATGGCGCTCTCGGTGTCACCGCGCACGCGCGCATCTGAAATCTGCGAATATGCGATACTGATTTGCGCGGCATCGGTGAGCATGGCCGCGTTGATTTCATCTTCCGTGCCTATCACGATATCGACCCGGCGCAGCGCAGCGCGGAGAGTGACCCCGAATGCGCGCTGGTCAGTCCACTGGTCGGGACGATAATCGATATCCAGCAGCACCGTCGCCCCCGCCTGGCGAGCTACCTCGGCGGCGAAAAGCGTCGCGCTCCGGCTCGGCTCTTTGCTCAGGCCAGTCCCGCTGATTAACAGCGTGTGACAATCAGCCAGCGGAGTTGCCAGCGCGTCGTCGATGGTTAGCTCAATATCGGCGCAGTTATCACGGTAGTAGGTCAATGGGAAGCGATCTGGCGGTTCGATGCCCAGTACGACCGCGCTAGAGCGCCTCCCCGGCTTGCGTGGGATAAAGCGCGTTTCTACTCCCTCGCGGCGCAGAAAATGCAGGATGAAGTTGCCGACCTGATCTTCTCCTACCGCCGTCAGGAGCGCGGAGCGCAGGCCCAGACGCCGCGAGCCGACGCTGATATTCGTCGGACAGCCGCCGACATAGGCAGCAAAGCTAGTGATCTCCTCGAACGGCGCGCCGATATCGTTGGAGTAGAGGTCGATGGAAGAGCGTCCCATCGCGATCAGGTCGTATGTTTTGCGAGTGGTTTCCATACCTGGCTCCTGTTTTTACTCGACGCGACTTTTTACCTCGTAAAGCGGCACTCGCGCATCGGGTGATGTGTAGTGTTCCTTGACCCAGGCGTGCTGCGGGTCCTCACTATTGGCAAGCGATTGAGCGCTCCCGGCCAGCACATTGAGATAGTACGTGGTATAGCCGGGCGGACTGCTTACCGGGTGATAGCCCTCTGGAACAAGTACAGCATCGTTATTGTGCGCTAAGAGCACGGCATCGATAGGGAAACCGGCCTGGTGCAGCGGTGACTCGGGGGCCGTATAGATACGTTGAAAGGCGAAACCCTCCGGTCGGTCCAGCTTATAGAAATACACCTCTTCGAGATCGGCTTCCAGTATGTTCCCAGCCTGGTCGGTTTTATGAATATCATGCTTATGGGGAGGATAGCTTGACCAGTTGCCGCCGGGCGTATATACCTCCACGATAACGAGACGGTGGCACAGGAAACCCGGAGGGAGAATGCTATTGATCTGCCGTGTCGCGTGATCCCCGCCGCGAATCTCAATCGCAATATCATGAGGTGTCACGAGTCGCGGCTCGTGATCCTGATCGGTTGGCGCTTGAGCGATGGCAAACTCACAATCGGTTTCCGCGTTGACAGTCAATGTCGTATGCCGGGGCAGATACAGAGCAGATGGCAAGCCGGTGAAGACACTCTCTCGCTCACCTATATGCGACCACTTGCCCCTATCCGACTCAACGCTGAGACGGCCACTGAGTACGACAATCGCGGTCTCGCGCTCGCCGGTCGCAAATGCCCACGAGCGATGTGCTGGCAAACGGCGCAACTGAAAAGAAATATAGTCCCAACCCGCCAGTTCTGGCGTTACCTCGACGACGACATCAGGGTCGGCGGAGTTGCCAGGATGGACAATCAGGTTGTGAGAATCATACTGGCGCATAAATACATTAACCCCCTCTGAAGTTCATTATCGCATTCTCAATTCTTTGAGAATTACTGATCGTCCAGTCTGGTAAGACTGTGTAGCCGCGACCCCGATCTCATAGGCGGCGTAAGCGTCTGCGCCGCCGACCAGGGGAGTTCGACCACTGATCAGACAATCGACGAAATGCTGCACTTGCGTCCGGTAAGCTTCGCCGAATCGCTCCATTAAGTAGGGCGTGATGTCGTATTGAGCGCCGCCGCGTGTCAGGAGCAGCACAGGTGTATGCTGGTGAACGCCGATCATTACTGCGCCCTCGGAGCCAAGAACCTCTGTGCGAATATCGTACCCATAGAATGCGTTACGACTCACTTCGATATTACCAAGCGCGCCGTTCACAAAGCGCAGGTTGATCAAAGCATTGTCGATATCGCCGACGGCTTCAAGTGTTTTACAGACAAGGGTGGTTCCCTCTGCCGTTACGCGCTCAACTTCGCTGCCCATAAGCCAGCGAGCGAGATCGATATCATGAATGCCCATGTCGAGGATCAAGCCCCCACTCTTCTGCGGGTCGGCGTACTCAAGCTGCGGGCAGAACGGGTCGCGACTGAGCGACTTAAAAGTGACAGGATAGCCAATCTGACCGCTATCGATCAGCGTTTTCGCTTTTTGGTACGCTGCATCGAAGCGACGCATGAAGCCAACCTGGAGTGGAACCCGCGAGCGCGCCGCGGCTTCCTGCGCGGATCGAGTTTCAGCAAGCGTCAAAGCCAGAGGTTTCTCGCAGAGAATAGCTTTGCCTGCCTCGGCGGCCGCAACCACAAGATCGTGATGCGTGCTTGTCGGCGTCGTGATGATGACTGCATCCAATTCAGGTAACGCCAACAGTTCGCGGAAATCGGCAAAGACGTGAGCAATTCCTGGCTCGCCTGCCACGTGGGAACGCGCCTGCTCATTTACTTCCGCAACTGCGTGCAGGTACGCTCCATTGATATGAGAGGAGAGCAACTTTGTATACAATTGTCCCATACGGCCAAGACCGATGACGCCCATCTTTATCAGAGCAGGCATACGCGCCGTCCTCCTTCCTTGACCTTAGTCATGCGTCAATGGAGCTGAGCTGACACGAGTTTTAAGCGTAGGTTGCAATACATGATTCCGTGCCGGACGATTGTTCAACAAATCGAGCATCAGCTCTGTTGCAAGGTGTCCAAGCTTTACCTTTGGCTGCTGAACGGTTGTGAGTGCTGGCGACACATAGCTTGCCATTCTAATGTCATCAAAACCAACGACGCTCAGGGCTTCCGGCACTGCGATACCCCGTTCTTTGCAGGCCATTAGCACACCAATAGCGACCATGTCGTTGTAACAAAAAACTGCCGTAATGCCTGCGGCAAGCAGACGCGGCAACTGGGCCTGTCCCGCGGCGACATCTTCCTCATCCGAAGCTTCGTTGCCGGGCGCGATCACTACCCATTCACTCTGGCCTGCCATTCTGGCATCTGCCAGCGCATTCTGATAGCCCTCAAGCCGTTGTTGGTTAGATTTCGGTCTACAATTAACGCCAAGATAGCCTATTGTACGATGACCAAGCTGCAACAAATGCTCAACAGCAAGCTGCGCCCCTGCGCGGTCATCCACCGCAACCCAATGCAGCAAATTATCTTGCGACTCCGCCTGGCTGTTGATAAATACCGTTGGCAGGCGAATTTGATCTAAACGCTTCTTGTATTTAGTGGTAATACGGGACGATGCAACGAGGATGCCATCAACGCGCCGTCGATGGAAGGTTTCAATGATTTCCATCTCCTGGTCTGGATCATTATGAGTAGCGCTTAACAAGACACTGAAGCCCCCGACGCGGGCCACTTCTTCAACACCCTTGACAACATCACTGAGGAAAGGGTCGTCAATCGATGTCACTACCAGACCGATGGTGCTGGTACGCCGGGTTTGCAGGCTCTGCGCGATGGCGTTGGGCGTGTACCCCATTTCAAGCGCCAGGCGCTGGATGCGCTCTCGCACTTCAATGCGAATGAGCGAACTATCATGGAGTGCGCGCGAAACCGTTGAGTGTGAGACGCCAGCAGCTCTGGCGATATCTTCGATAGAAATCTCTTGTCGGCTCAAGCGGCTCAGCCCTTTCTCGCGCAACACTCAGCGCGATACCCTGGCGTTTGCACACGTTTGCATAAACTTAAAAACCATCTGAGGGGATATGCACACGTTTGCATAGAGTATAACCGACTGTTGAATCGTTTGTCAAGGGAAAATGACCTCATTTTACCCAACAGCTTCGCCATCTGCTATAATGTTAGGTAAGAGATCCCTGACATCAACCATAAGAAGGGTAGGCCCTGTGACTCGCGATATGCTTCACCTTTTGCGATGGACAACCCAAACGCAACGCTATATACTCACCCTGGGTACCCAGATTCTACCATCCGAGATCACTTCCGGAGACGAGGTCTGGACCCAATGGCTGGCTACTGTCTCATCGTTCGCTTTTGAGAGTCGCTCTGGCATCCACTGCACTATTCGTAAAGAACGATTCCAACGCGGTGATGCCTACTGGTATGCCTACCGCTCCGTGTGCGGGCGAACGAAGAAGCGCTACCTTGGGCGCGCGGTCGATCTCTCCTTTGCTCGCCTGGAAGAAGTGAGCGCGCTCTTTGCGAACGAGAAGCAGCAGAGTCAGCTACCTGCCGTCCCAACGCAGAGCGAGGAACAGTATAGCCAGCACACCACTTCCGCGCCTCAGCATCCCGAGAAGGATACCAGACAGACCCCTGTGCCATCCACGTTGCCGCTGCTGGAAACCAAGCTGCATCCGCCGCTCCTACCGGTCAAGCTGGTCAAGCGAACCCGCTTGCTCGAACAGCTCGACGCGAGCCTGACCTGCAAACTGACGTTGCTGCTGGCTCCTGCTGGCTCCGGCAAAACAACGCTGGTCAATCAGTGGCTGCGTATCCACTTACCCAATGCAAAGGACACATCGCCGGCAGATCCCGTTCTGGCCTGGCTCTCGCTCGACGTCGGCGACAACGATCCCTTGCGCTTCTGGCGCTATCTCATGACTGCCTGCCTGGAACTCCTGGCACCGGAGCAGCAAGCCTCGGGACAGGCTGCGCTGGCTCTGCTCAGCCCGCTCAATCCTTCGCCTTTCGAGCCGCCTGCCCTGGATCTCGCACTGACACAACTGCTCAACGCCCTCGCGCGTTCTCCCTTTGAGGGCCTGCTGGTGCTGGACGACTATCACGCGATCAGCACATCCCGCATTCACGAGACGCTGGCCTTTTTCATCGACTACCTACCCGCGACGATCCATGTCCTGCTGCTGTCGCGCTCGGAGCCACCGCTGCCGCTCCTGCGCTGGCGAGCCAGGGGCGAGGTATGCGAGCTACAGACATCCGATCTGCGCTTCTCCACCCAGGAGACAGCGGCTTTTTTCCGCCAGGTTCTGCCGCTCGAACTTTCACCAACGACTCTCAGTCGGCTCGATACCAGGCTGGAGGGTTGGGCCGCCGGGTTACGCCTGCTCTCTCTGACGCTTTCTCAATGGCGAACCCCCCAGACTATCGAGCAAGCGCTCCTCTCGCTCGGCGCGCCGCATGATTCTGCTGATCGCTCGCTGCTCGATTACTTTATCAGCGAGATCCTGGAGACGCAGCCCGAGCCAACGCAGCGTTTTCTCCTTCAGACCAGTGTGCTTCCGCGTCTCTGTGCTTCGCTTTGCGCAACCGTGACCAGGAACGAGAAGAGCGCGGCTCAGCTGGAAGCCATCGAACATGCCGGACTCTTTCTGGAGGCGCTGGAGGGTCCTGGAGGATGGTATCGCTATCACGCGCTCTTTGCGGCAGCGATGCGGCACGAGGCTGGACGGAGGCTGGGCGAAGAGGCCCTGCGCAAGCTCTCCTTGCAGGCCAGCGCGTGGTACGAGCAGGAGGCTTTGCTCACAGAAGCTATCGAGGCCGCATACCTGGCGCGGGACATGGAACGGGTCGCGCGGCTGATCGAGCGGGCGCATGAGCAGAACTTCTCTGAGCCACAAACGATGCTGCGGTGGTTGGAACAGCTCCCGGAAGCGGTTTTACGCGAGCATCCAACGCTCTGCTTCCTCTTTGCCACCGAACTCCGCTTTCCTGTGAAACTCTGGTTTGCGACTGAGGCAGCGTTAGCAGCAGAGGCGGCCTCAATCCCTTCTGTAGAACGCGCGCGCATCGAGACGCTGTTCTCGATGGCCGAAGAGGGCTGGCGGCGCAGTGGAGAAGTCTCGTGGATTGGTGCCATCTGGGCGCACCGCGCGCTGAGCGCCCTGCTGGAGGAAGAACCGTTCTCCTCAGTCGTGCATTTTGCGCGGCAGGCACTCATCTTCCTGCCGCGCAAGGGAGCGTTGGATCGCCGCGTCCAGATGTACCGGTCGTCATGCCTCTTGTTCGTTGGCAGAGAAAAGCTTGACCTTGGGCAGGTAGACGAAGCGCGCGAGATGCTTCTCCAGGCGAAGGCAGATAACCTCCCTCCTGGCAATCGATTTCTCGCCGTTGACATCCACCTGACGTTAGGCAAGATCTATCTGGCTCACGGCGAGCGAGAGCTCGCCCAAAAGTATCTTCGCCAGGCTCTCTCAGAGGCCCGCGAACTGGATGATGAGAAGGTCATCGTAGAGGCGCAGCTTGAACTGACCAGGCTGGAGGGAAGAGCGGAAACCAGCTGGCTTGTTGAGCCGCTCTCCGCGCAAGAAGAGCGGGTGCTGCAACTGCTGACCGCGGGATTGAGCAACCAGGAGATCGCGAACGTATTGATTGTCTCAATCAATACCGTGAAGTACCACATCAAACACCTTTATCAGAAGCTGGGGGTCAGCAATCGCCTGCAAGCCAGCGAGGCCGCGCGTCGGCTGCGGCCCTCCTCTCCCGCGCCTCGCTTGCCCGCTGATTCGCAGCGCAACGAGCCACGCTAACCAGCCACGCTTCGCGCGCTACCCACTCGATCCTCCGCCAACTACCCTCAGCACTACCCGCGAGGATGGGGATTTCGTCTTCTGAAACGGCTATACTCTCAACAGTTGAGTGACGAGCAAGCGACACCAACAGAGAAGCAACAAAAACGAAACATCCTGATAGCTGGCCAGAGAGATGGCCCGAAAAGAAAGAGGAAAGACGAATGGGTTTCAACATGTTCACCGCTCTTATTACGCGCAAAAGCACCCAGCAAAAGCTGGCAAAAGCTCTTCTGATGACTACTGCCAATGGCATTGTCGAAGAACGCTTCATCAAGGTTGGCGGAATTGACCAGTGGATCACGATCCGCGGCGAGGACCGTTACAACCCGGTCCTGTTTTTTGTCCATGGTGGCCCCGGATCAATCTATTCGATCTTTGCCCCGCTGTTGCGCTCGTGGGAAAAGGACTTTACGCTCGTCCAATGGGACCAGCGCGGCGCGGGCAAGACCTTCCGCACAAACGGGAAAGTCGGCACCGGTACCCTCACCTTTGAGCGCCTGGTCCAGGATGGGATCGAGATCGCGGAATTTTTGCGCAACCACCTTGGCCAACCGATCATTCTCGTGGGCAGCTCCGTGGGCAGCATTACCGGTACAATGATGACCAAACGACGGCCTGATCTGTTTGCGGCCTATGTGGGTACCGATCAGAATAGCAGTCCAGATGCCAACAAGCTCTCGTATCAACTGACGCTGGAGTGGCTCCGCGCCTCAGGCAACGCCCGAGGCGTGAAAGCGGTTGAGAAACTCGGAGCCAACAAAGACCACCTGACTCCCAGAGAGTTTACCCACCTGCACCGCTGGACGATCAAGGCGAACCCGACGATTCCGAACATGATCATGGATATTATGCTCCCGGCCATGTTGACCTCGCCCGACCACACGCTCGGCGATCTCATGGACATGTTCAAGGGCATGAACTTCTCGACTGATCAACTGTTTCATGAACTGATGACGGCCGATCTCCGCAAGCTCGGAATGCGCTTCGAGATCCCGTTCTTCATCTTCCAGGGCGATACCGATGCGATCACGCCAACAGCCTCGGCGAAAGCATACTTCGACGAGCTTGAGGCACCTCACAAGGAGTTTGTCCTGATCAAACAGACAGGCCATCTCGCGGCTTTTGCCCGGCCAGAACAGTTTCTCAACGAACTCCTACAGCGGGTGCGTCCACTGGTGCTCAACCCGATCATCAGCGCGAAATGATCAACAGAATGCCCTTGTCGCTAATACCGCGCGGGTTGAACAGGAACCAACAGAAGCATGACCCCGCTCTTACAGTGGCCCAACGCGGCGGTTCTGTCAGGACTGAGAACACCGAAAGGGGTACAAGGGGAAAGGGAATTGCTCACCTGTCTCTTGAAACTATGACGCAGTTTGTATTATTGTCTGTAAGGCTGTGATACGCCACCGTTTCTGAATCGTTTTACTGATCCTGGCAGAGGACAGTGAAGCATCATAAATAACCCATCTCCTGGGCCGATGCAGCCGCTTGTTGTAAGTGAGAGCGCGCAGAGCCCGATTGGCCTGCGTCCCACGCGTGAATTGCTGCCTCCAGAGTAGCCGTCAGAACATCTGGGAGGCGTTGTTGATCTGGTAGAAGGAGCAATCGTGTATACTCAATGGCTTCCGAAACCCGCCGCTTAGCGAGAGCGACACTCATCAAGGGCAGGAGAGCCGTCCAACTAAACGGATACTTGAGTGGTAACTGTCGCCAGAGTTCCAGCGCCTCCAGGCTTTTCTCACGGCACTCATCCATGTGACCCAGTCGCCAGGCCACCCACCCGAGATTGGAAGTTGCCGTACCGATATATTCTGGCCGCTGCACTTCAGTAGCCTTTGCCAGGGCTTGCGAACTGACACGACGTGTTTCCTCTATCTGTCCAAGCCGCCTGAGTGCAATACCAAGGTATGTCAGGCACTGCGCCTGGAGTAGGGCATCGCCGATGCGCTCAGCCGTTTGCAGTCCGGCATAGAACTGCTCCTCTCCTTCTTCGAGATCGCCATGCCACGTTTTGCAAAACGCGTAGGTAAATTGAGCCTGGGCAATCAGACTGGCGTTTCCTGATTGCTGACAAGCCTTGAGAGCAGCTTCGGCAGAGGCAAGGGTCTCCTCCGAAATAACATAGCGCTCGCATCTGAAATTCCTCGTGAAGACATAGACATAGTATGTTGCCATCTGCACCGGTGTTCCATAGGTCTCTACGGCTGGCTGAACTTTCTCGACCAGATCAGACACCTCTTGAATGCGCGCCTGGACATGATAGAGCCACATACGGTCAAATTGCACCTGAATCCATTCCTGCCACACCTCCTCAGCCTGGTCGTCGGGAGTATTACGTAAGGCGGTTTCAGCGCTCTCACAGGCAGCAAATGCTTCTTCACTATTTAGAGGGGAGAGCGCAGTTTTTCCCAGCTTGCGATAGAGGCGCGCCTGCCAGATACATTGATGTCCGGGTACCTGGCTCAAAGCGCTCCGGTAAGCCACTCTGGCCCGGTCAACCTGACCGGTCAGCGATAAGATGTTGCCGATCTGTTCATTGAGAGCGGTTGCCGTCTCCTGTTTCCATTCCCGGGGAGCCTGGCCTGGTGGAAGCGAGCCCAGCAAGGCTAATGCTTGCTGGAAGGCAGCCAGCGCCTCCTGGTTAGCAGAGACTTGCTGCGCTACTTCACCTGCGCGTCGATGGTACGAGATGGCCTTTTCCACTCTGCCTGCACGCTCGAAATGCGCGGCAATCTGCCCGCTGACGGTATCGAGCGAACCACCATGGCCCCTTTCGAGCGCCTCGGCCACCCGCCGGTGCAGGAGCCGCCGTCGCGCTGCACTTATAGCCGTATAAGCAACTTCACGTATTTTGTCATGGCTGAAATCGTAGGCGTCCTGCCCCTGTTCGCGCACGATGCGCCGCTGCCACAACTCGTCCAGCCCGCTTACCAGCGTATCCTCGTCGGCTCCACTGGCCTGCGCTAGCACCGCGAAGGTGAAGGCGCGTCCGATCACGGCTGCCAGATTGATCAGTTCGTGAGCCGGTGGGGAAAGTTGCGCCAGTCGTGCCACAATCACGGCCCGCACGGTCTGCGGCGTGTGGGATGGATGAGGAACAGACCCATATTCGGTAGAGGGGAACACAGCCATATCAGAATCCAACTTTCCGGCTCGTATGGTCTCGACTACGAACAGGGGATTGCCCTCCGTCTCGTGATACAGGACTGCCGCCTCGGGCGAGGTGAGGTCACTCCCGGCGACCTGGCTGGCCAGGAAGGCGGTCTCGGCTGCATCCAGGGGGCCAGGTTCGATTTCTGTCACCAACCCATCGCGGCGCAAACTGCTCAGCAAAGATGCCAGAGCGGATGAATCCGGCATCTCTTCAGCGCGCATGGTCCCGACGAGGAGCAGCGGCGCTTTCAGGTCAAAGCGCAGGAGGTAGTGCAACCACTCCAGGGTCTCGCGGTCGCACCATTGGAGATCATCAAGGTGCAAGACGCGGGGAGTGCTGCCTGACAGCAGCGCGCGTGCCAGCGCTTCAAACAGGCGCTGGCGCTGCCAGCCCTCGGTGAGCAGACCAGGGCGCGGCAGATGTGGGTCGCTCTCCAGCAAGTCGGGGAGCAGCCGTGCTACTTCACTGCGCCACGCGGGAGCAAGCGCGGACAGGTTTGACCTGAGGGCATCGACACGCAGCCAGGTTGCTACCGGCGCGTAGGGCAGCGCGCCCAGGGCCTCGTAACAGTGCGCGCTGGCGGTGACGATGCCCTGGCGTCCTACCCAGGTGAGCAGTTCTTCGGCCAGCCGCGTTTTGCCAATGCCAGCCTCACCTACCAGGACGACCATGTGCGGTTGCCCTGATGCCACAGTGCGCCACTGGCGGCATACAGGCGCATCAGTTGTCGATAGGTTGCCTCGTGAAGTGGATCGAGACGCAAGAGGCGCAGGGCCATGCCGATAGCGAGGGCATAATTTCGCTCGCCTTCCAACAGTCCAATCAGCCGGTCAAGAGCTTGCAGGAATGCCTGGCGCAGGCGGTCGCGCTCCGGGATGATCCACTCGTCGTAACAAGCGGGCAACAAGTCGCCCTGGTAGACTTCCACCGCCTGGGTCAACGCCTCACGACCTGCTTTGAGATCCTTCGTTCGTTCTGCCTCGTCTGCCCTGCTCAGCGCGCGCTCGAACTCCTGCACATCCAGCGTCCAGGAGACAACGAGGCGCTCTGCCTGCCACTGGAGGTCCTGCCGGGCGATACGCAGGAAGGCGTCGGCATCGGGCAAGGCGTGCCGCAATTTATGCACGGCATTGCGCAGGTTGGTCAGCGCCTGCTCGTCGGTCGAGTCGGGTCACAAGAGAAAGGCGAGGCGAGAGCGTGGTTGAGGAGCGGTGTGGTGGAGGGCCAGATAGGCCAGCAGGGATTGCAGGCGCGGTGTCTCGATGCTGGTGACAGGCGTCTCGCCCGAGTTCAAGCGGAAATCGCCCAGCAGGCAGATATGCAAGGCCGGGATGGAGGGGCGCTGATCGCCTGCCGGGCCGGGTGCCGCGGTGGCGGGAGAGACGGACACTGTGGCAGGCTCAGCACAGGCGTGCTGCAGGGCGGCGGCATAGTCCTGCACGGAAGCAAAGCGCTGTGCCGGTTCTTTGGCGAGCGCGCGCAGCACGACCTCTTCGATGGCTGGCGAGAGATCAGGCATCCGTTCGCGCAAAGGAGGCGGCGGCAGCGAAAGGTGCTGCATGGCGACCTCAAAAGGGGAACCGGAAAAAGGAGGAGCGCCGCACAGCCATTCATAGACGACCACGCCCAGGGCGTACTGGTCGCTGGATGGCCGGGGCTTGCCGTGGAGTTGTTCGGGAGCCAGGTAGGGCGAGGTGCCTGCCAGGGGCTGCTCCATCGCTTCTGTTCTGGCTGACAGTGTGTGCGGCGCGAGCAGAGCGAGGCCGAAATCAGTAAGCAAGACCTCGGAACGAGAGCCGAGCAACATATTTTCCGGCTTGACATCGCGGTGAACCAGACGCCGGTCGTGAGCATGCTGCAAGGCGGCAGCCACCTGGGTGACATAGGGAAGCAGCGTCTCGATCGGCACAGGTCTGGACTTTGGATGGAGCGCGCGCAACGTGCCGCCCGGAGCATATTCCATCACCAGGAACGGCATATTGTCCTGAATGGCGAAATCGAGGATGCGCACAATGTTCGGATGTGAAAGGCTCGCCAGGATTTGCGCCTCGCGCATAAACTGCTCTCTGTCCTGGTCGGCGAGTTGCGCGCGCATCATCTTGATAGCCGCGTGGCTTTTCAGGTGGATGTGCTGGCCCAGGTACACATCGGCGAAGCCCCCGCGCCCCAACAGGCGCAGCAGGGTATAGTTGCCGATCTGTTGCCCCTCTCGCCCGACGCGGTTAGCCATAACCTGCTCCTTAATCACGAGTTCTGCTTCTATTACCAGAAGAAAGTGAGTTCCATGGCTCCTACTATAAGATAGCCGCGTGGCCGCAACGGAGTTCCATCTATTTTACCACAACAAGAAGTTCTTCAGGTTGAAATCATAAAAAACGCTCAAGGAAACGGTTGTGAAACGCTCCAACGGGTACGCTCCAGGTGTTCCGTGATGCAGGAGTGTGAATCGCACGGAACAAAGGAGTCAACAGATGGCACGTTCGTATGCCCGGCAGCGCACAAACATGCAGCCTGTGCCAGATACGCGCCTGCAAGGTCGCCGACTGGTCATCGCGCGGGTCATCTGGGCCATGCTGGTGGTTCTCACGCTGGTCTGGATGCCACGGTACGCGCTTGCCTGTATTCCTGTGACGAGCAGAATCTGGAGATGCTGACACGCAATGTGCAGGAGATTGTCGAGCAAACGCTGCAGCCTTCGCATGTTTCGCTCTGGCTCTCTGCGCTTGCATTAGCGAAAGGGACTGACGAGAGCATCCAGGAGGAACAAAGGGACTCAGCGGTGACATCCGCGCCAGCCTGGGAAGATCAAGGAGAAGCTCCACAAGAACTCTATCTACGAGTGCCTGAGAGTAATAGACAAGGAAAGAAACGGCGTAATCGTGCGGGGAATATCGATGTCCTCGTCAACAGCGCTGGCGCAATGGCGGCTTTCGGATCGGCAATACCTTCATCCAGATGTTTACTCACCGGGAAACACATTAAGAAACGTTGCAGAAACGCCACCCCTGCTACACTGCTACCAGGTGATGTAGAGAACAGATCGTACACCCTGGAGGTTCACATGAAACACGAGTATCAGCAGCGATTCACCGGTGCTGCATCCGTCTTATTCTCTCTAGTCTGTTTGTTTTGTCTGATATGCCTGCTGGCAGCTTGCGAACAGGGAAGTTCACCAGGCCCAACACCGACGGTTGGGACAACGGCAACCGCGCAGGGGCCTGGTCAGGTAACGCCTACCCCTGCACCGAACAAGACCACACCCGTCACTTCCACGAGCCCTATAGCCTCAACGCAGACAGATTGCCCGGCTACAGATACGGCACGCGCCATGACAACAGCGACGTTGACGCCAGGAACGCATCAAACGATTGTCTATATCGTGAATGAGGGTCCATTTGCAAGCCCTACGCTCGCAATTCTCAGGCGGTACGATACCGTGACGGGTGTGAAGACGGATATCGCGTCCTTGCCAGATGTCTCGCTCTCTCGAGCCCAACTCTCGCCTGATGGTCAGTGGATACTGTTTACCGCGACTGATAAGTTGGGGAGCATTAAGTTGCAAGTAGTACGACTGGATGGTCAAGGGCTGCAAACGCTGTACTGCACGACGAAACCAGGTCTTAATAGCCTGCAATGGTCGCCCACGCAGAAGTTTCTCGCCTTCACATCCGGTGGGCCTGGCAACACTGAGATGAGTGTCTACCTGCTCGATGTGGCGACCGGGGCGCTGCAAGTGGAAACCTCGTTCGCTGGCAACGAGCCGACCCTTGTCGTGCGGACATGGCCCGATAATACGCGCATCTACCTGACCGATACACCGCTGAATGGTCACTTCTTGAAGCTCTACCTGCTCGACACGAACAAGGGGGCGAACCAGCCTTTGAACATTCTTGCAATCGTTGCCCAGGGAACATTCAATGACTTCGACAGCGCTCCCGATGGCTCGCAGCTATTCATTAATGCCGGGGGGTGTTTGGGTGGAAGTTGTCCTTCTCCCAGCACGATCACCGCCATGCCGATCACCGGAGGGACAGGGCACACGATTTTTACCAGTTCCACGCAGAGTGTGGTACAAGTGCGCTCCATCGGCGGAGGCAAACTCTTGTGGATCGTGAATTGGTCTCCCTCCGGAGGGAACGGCCTGTGGATCATGAATACCGATGGAACAAATATGCGTCATCTCGATACCTCTGATGCCTTACTTACCGTTCGCTTAAATCTGGACGCAATCCCAAGATTCTGATAAGCTCAAAGCATGAAAGAAGCCTTGAGCATTGAAACCGAAAGAATGGATGATATTCCGTTGTTGCTCACCCACATGCAGC